>WJMI01000389.1 GCA_014728015.1 Chitinivibrionales bacterium
AAAGGTGCCTGTATTTAGTGCGGCCGGGAGGCGCGGCTACTCTGACGCCGCTCGTAGCTGCCCATAAGGGGCTGGTAATCGTTCAGAAATGGCAGGTATGCGCCCGGAAATGACAGTGTATCATGCCGGACAGGTGTGCGTTTTTGGTGCGCCGGGACAGCGCGCCTGCACAGACAAGGCGCGTAATCGCTCAGAAACGGCAGGTACGCGCGCAGAAACCCTAGCGTATCATGTTAGAAACGGCGGGTCATGGGGCCTGACAGGCCCCGTCATTGCCATAGATGGCGCAGATATGCGCTCTGAAATCCCGGTGTACCAAGTGCAGCGCGGCTGGTGTTGACCGGCCCGGTCCTCGCCGTTGCTCAGAAGGGGCATGTCACCGGAGGAGACGCGAAGATACTTGAAAGAGGCAAGGCAGGGAGTCACCCACGGCGGGTTGTCTCCCACACACACTATATCCAAGGAGGTGCTACGATGGCTGAGGATACCCTAAACGCTGCAACTGCCGCTGCGGTTGAAGATGAAATCGAGGCGGGGTCCAGGCAAAGCACATATGAGACGGTGGGAGAACGTCTGGGCAAGTACGACGTGTATATGGCCAACGCTGCGGATCCTGCGGTGGCCCCGAGGCTGGCGGCATTTGGCTACGACGAAAGCAAGATTACCGCGGGCCGTGAACTTGTCGAGGCAGCGCGTGCCGCGGATGCCGCCAATGCCAGAGAGTATGGCGAGCAGTATGCCGCCACCGAGAAAGTGGAGAAAGAGTTTGTCGAGGCATCGAAACCGTACATGGTGAGCCTTGGCGTGGCGAGGATCGCTTTCAGGAAGGATGCCGAGGCCCGCAAGGCGCTCGTGCTCAAGGGTACGAGGAGCCGCTCCCTTCCGGAATGGACCCGGGATGCGGAGCTGTTCTACCGCAACGCCTTTGCCACCCCGCCCTTTCTGAGCCGGCTGGCAGAGTTCGGCCGTACACGCGATATCCTGGACGCGGAGTACAAGGAAGTCAAGGATGTTGCCGCTGCGCTCGCCGCTCAAACAAAGGAAATGGGTGAAGCGGTACAGTCAACCAAGGCGCGGGATGAAAAGATGGCGGAACTGGATGAATGGATGCTCGAATTCGCGGGCATTGCCCGGATCGCGCTTGCCGATTCACCTGATCTGCAGCAGAAGCTGGCGCTTTAGTCGGCAGCGTGTTGCGCCCGGCCGGCCCCTCGCAGCGGCGGATCATGCGCACGTACGGTGCCCACTACATGGTAACCCTTACATTCCACGGCGCAGCAGGCGCGGTAACCGGCTCCTGCACTCTACTCGACACCGGTTCCGCGCGCGTGCTTATCGACTGCGGGGTGGAGCATGGCGCGGCCCGGCACGGCTTTCCGTTCGATGCCTCGAGACTCGATGCAGTCATCCTGACCCATGGCCATCTCGACCACTCCGGCCTGGCGCCCGCGCTGTTTGCCGCCGGATACAACGGCTCGATCTTTGGCCATCCCGCAACCTGCACCCTGGCAAAAATCATCTGGGAAGACACTCTTCGCATAGCAAAGCATGAGGGCAACGCGCCCTATTCCCCGCTTGCCGCGCGCATTGCCACCCTGGGCGGGTTTTCCGCGCATGCCGGTAAGAGCGAACTACTCGACTGGGCATGCGCGGTGCCGGGCACTCGCGCAAGGTGGCTGGTGAACCATGGCGAGCCCGATTCAGCGGAATCTCTTGCCCGCGCGCTACGCGGGGAGCTTCTGGTTGCGGTGCAGGAGCTGGAGTCGGTGCCCATTGCCGAGGCCATGATAGCGGCGCGCGCGCGGGGCGTGCGGGTGCGTCTTATTCTCGAAAGAAACTACCTTACCCTGTCGCGCGCGGGCATTGCCGTTGAAGGCGTTATGGACCGGATGCAGGGGAACCAGGAGTGGGCCGCCACGCGGCCGGTGGCCAATGCAGGTGCAACGCTTTACTGGCCCAGGCTTGAAAGCGGCGTGCGCAAGGTGCATCACAAGCTCATGGTTATCGACAACAGCATTGTTGTTGCGGGCAGTTTCAATTTTACCGAGGCGGCCAACATGCTCAACGATGAGAACATTCTGGTGATTGGCCGCCACGACGAAGACGATCCCGAGGCGAAAAAGGCCCAGGCCACGTTTGCCTGCTATGCGGCCGGAGAGATTGAGCGCATGCGGGTGGATCTGTGCGAGAAGGTCGGGTAGAGGAGACAGCGGAATCGGGCTGGATTATGGCCGGTTTCTCTGCACCGCAAATGAAGCGTGGAATTCGGGAACGGAAATAGTATCTTGTTGACAGGTGAGGC
>WJMI01000390.1 GCA_014728015.1 Chitinivibrionales bacterium
AAAGGTGCCTGTATTTAGTGCGGCCGGGAGGCGCGGCTACTCTGACGCCGCTCGTAGCTGCCCATAAGGGGCTGGTAATCGTTCAGAAATGGCAGGTATGCGCCCGGAAATGACAGTGTATCATGCCGGACAGGTGTGCGTGTTTGGTGCGGCGGTCCAGCGCGCCTGCACAGACAAGGCGCGTAATCGCTCAGAAATGGCTGATAGGCATTTTGCTGATAGGCATTTTAATTTCAGGGGCGGCGAACAATTTGGAGCATCGGGTCCGCATGCCTACTTGACAATGGCCAGCAGTTCAATACCGCTCATCACCGAACCAACGGCCCTCAGGGCTGGCGATATCGAGGAGCTGGCGATCCGCGCACACTCGCCTTCCTTCGAAACGCTGCATGTCTGCGGCGTGTCGAGGCGGTCAAAACGAAGCTCGACTGCGCCCCGTGTCCGGTCCAACGATACCGGGAATTCCTCAGCAAGCGCCTTGAGAGCAGTAACGATGTCTTCGGGCGCCTGGTCTGCATTGACCCACACTTTGCGTGCAAGATTCTGCATCACGTAACGGTCCTTGGGGAATGTGAGATTCGTGCCTGTCAGGCACAGAATATAGGTTTTCCTGGGCGCCGCCGCGCGCCCCAAGCAGTTGCGCCCGACGCCGCCCGGAACCCCTGCACCGGTTTCACGGAGCCAACTATATTGGTACCACGATGGAACAGGGATATCCGCGTCGCGATTTTCTAAGGGCTTTGGGCGTGGGTGCCGCCTCGGCGGCCCTTGCCAGCACCCCGGCGCTGGGCATGCGCAGAGGGGCCACCAAGCCCAATGTCCTTTTCATCGCTGTCGACGACCTCAGGCCGCAGCTGGGATGCTACGGGCACACGCAGATGCACTCGCCGAACATCGATTCCCTGGCCGAGGGGGGCGTTGTTTTCAAGCGCGCTTACTGCCAGGTGCCTGTGTGCGGCTCATCCCGCGCCAGCCTTCTCACCGGGCTCCGTCCCACATGGACACGTTTCTATGACTGGGACTGCCGTGTTGATAACGACGAGCCGGATACGGTCACGCTTCCCCAGTATTTCAAGAATAACGGCTACTACACGGTTTCAAGAGGAAAGATATTCCACTTCACCAACGACAGCGCAAAGTCGTGGTCTGAGCCTGCGTGGCGAGAAGCGAACGTATGGCTCAAGTACCACCTCGAGGAGAACAAGACCATCGCGGCGGGCAACGACGACGGGTTCGGGCCCGCGTTCGAAGGTGCCGATGTTTCGGACGACTCGTACGGCGACGGGTGCTTGTGCACCAGAGCAATCAGCGACCTGAACAGCCTTGCCGCCCAGGACCAGCCGTTCTTCCTCGCCGTCGGCTTCATGAAACCCCACCTTCCCTTCAACTGTCCCAAGCGATACTGGGACCTGTACGACCGCAACAGCATCGATTTGGCCGACAATCCGTTCAGCCCCAAGGACTGCCCTCCCGCTGCGCTCCACCAATGGGGAGAGCTTCGCTCCTACCATGGTATACCCGCCGAGGGGCCGCTCGATGATGAAACGGCCCGCACACTCATCCACGCGTACTACGCGTGCGTGAGCTATGTCGATGCGCAGATTGGCAGGCTCATGACAGAGCTCGACCAACTGGGAATCGCCGACAATACGATTGTCGTGCTCTGGGGAGACCACGGATGGAACCTTGGGGAGCATGGCCTGTGGTGCAAGCACGCAAATTTCGAGACCGCGCTGCACTCGCCAATGATCATCAACGCGCCCGCGATCACCGGAGGAAAGACCGTCCAGGCCCTGACAGAGTTCATCGATATCTACCCGACCCTCGCCGAATTGTGCGGCCTCCCTGTCCCCGGGCACTGCGATGGCACGAGCGTAGTGCCGCTGATGAACGACCCGACCTTACCGGGCAAGACCGCCGTCTTCAGCAGGTACTACGAAGGCGATTCTGTGAAGACCGATAAGTACCGCTACACCTCGATGATTGACGGCAAGGATACGGGGAAGATGTACGCGCACATGCTCTACGATCACGAAACCGACCCGGGAGAAAACACCAACATCGTCCACCTGCCGGAAAATCGTGCCACTATCATTCACATGCAGGACTTGCTCAGGGGCCTCGAAGGTTGGTGGCTGCCGCTGTACCCCGAAGAGATAGGCTACCATCCGGGAAGCAGCATCGCTTCAGGCGATGAGACCTTACGCGGCGGACCGGTATGGTACACGCTTAGGGGCAGAATGCTCGACCGGTGCACGGCGCGGGGCATGTATGTCGCGCGAGCGGCAGGGACATCCCCTCTCAAACAGTCCTGGCTCGGGCGATCCGGCTTCACGCCGAAATAGCACCTGCCTGTGCGAGGAGATTATCCTCGAGAGCCTGTCACGCTTCACCCAGGAGCAGGTTTCGCGCGAGATGCGGTTCGTGCGTGAATTGGGGGCGGCAATGAGAAAAGACTTCCTTGCCGACTACGATTTCAACACCCCTGCGATCGAGAGAGGAAATCCAGCCTTCTTGGTGTCTTTGTGTCTTGGTGGTGAGTGTGTCATAGACCAGGACTCACGGCCCCAGCGTCACCACCGTCCCTCCCACGGTGATCGTCGTCGACACAATGCTCCCTGTCCCTTTCGCGCCCGGCTGCCCCCCGCCAACGGACAACCCGAACGTGCCCGGTTCGATAATCCGGGACCCACTAGCGTCGACTAGCGATAGATCAGCTGATAGGGCTGATAGGCATTTTAATTTCAGGGGCGGCGAACAATTTGGAGCATCGGGTCCGCATGCCTACTTGACAATGGCCAGCAGTTCAACGCCCCTGTATCCCTCTGGAGCTTCCAGCCCACCACTCTCCAACAGGAATATCGTTGACACACTCCTACAAAAGCAAGTTCTGGCAACAGAGTGGGCTTGGCCATATTTACGGGCGGGATATCAGAGGCAGGTATTGGTGAAGAACTCATAGTCGACCGTGGGTTCGGCGACTTGAGGTACGGGGTCGGGTTCATGTGGAGGGTCCCTGGCGGCAGACTCCCTCCAAAGCCCTGCGGCTGAGAGCCACAGGCGAATCAGGTCGGTGTTCTCCCGCTCGATGAAGCCCACGACCTTCATGTTCGCCCCACATTCAGGGCACTTGAGCGGGTCCACCTCATA
>WJMI01000391.1 GCA_014728015.1 Chitinivibrionales bacterium
ATATACGCCTCCTGGACCAGGGAAAGCGTTTGTCGGGCTTTCGGTACGAGCACGTCTTCAAGCAAATGTATTCTGCGCCGGGCATCGGCAAGATCTTCTGTCAGCGACACGGCCGTTGCAGCGGCCACGTTCTCCGCGTGCTCCCAGCGCGCCCTTTGGGATGCCGCCACCGATTCCGCGCTTCTGATTTCAGAAGATTTCTTCCCAACCCAGAGAGGGAGTGTCACTGAGAGCCCAACCGCCCACGGGTCCTTGCCGTCTTCGGCGGAAGATACCATGGATGAATGTGACTCGCGCGTAATTATGTAATCGGTCATGACCATAAAGTCCGGCAGCCATCCCTGCCGCGCCAGACGCGCGCGCGCCGCTGCTTCACGCGCTTTGTGAAGGGACATCAGCACCGATGGGTTCACTTGCTTCGCAGCCCCGCCAAGTCCTGACGTGTCGACCGTCAGGGACTCGATACGCGCCGGCGTCTGTATCACAAGGCTGGTGTCGCCGCCCACAAGCGCCCGTATTTCCTCAGCGTGTGTCCGTTCCCGCGACTTGAGCGATTCGATGCGATCGCCGAGCTTGGCGCGCTCTACCTGGATCTTGAGGACTGATGCCTGCGATACTTCGGCTGTAGCGTACTGAGAAAGCAAGACCGATTCGATATGCTCCAGCAATTTCAGATTTTCGTTGTTGACCGCGATCGCCCTGCCCGCGGCATAGAGCCCGGAGTACTCTGCACGCAGCCGCCAAAAGACCTCTGCTTCCACAGCAGACTGTTTCTCACGGGCGACTCGCAGTCCTTCCGCAGCGGCCTCCCGCCTGCGCACTAGCTTTCCCGGCCATGGGAGTTTCTGCGAAGCACCCACCTTGGCCTGCTGCGGACCCACTCTGGTTTCGACCTCGGAAATGAAATAGCCTGCCGAAAGACTGGGGTCCGGAAGGGATACGGCCAGGCGTTGTGCCTCCCGCGCCGCGGCCACATCGTTTCGGGCGGCCCTGACAGCGGGATTCTTGGCGAGGGCAAGACGGACATATGTCGCAAGGTCACGACCGGAATCATGTTCGTCTATCGCCAAAGCGCCCGCCGCGAGAACGAACCCAATCACCCCGGCCCCTGCGCGGGTGCCGCTGTGCCGACGGTCACGAGGCCAAACCATGGATGTACCTCCTTCGCGGTCAGATTGGCTCAGGTGTTTCACCGAGTTCCTCGAGTTTCTTCAAGTACGTAGAGGGATCTTTCTTGAATTCCCGCTTGCATGCCCCACAACAGAAGTACACGCGATGCCCATTGTGGTCAGCGTATACATCCTTATTGATCGCGCCCCCCATTACCGGGCACGTCCTCTGAGGCGCGAGGCCGCCGAGTTGTTCCGGCCTTTCCCCGAGATCTTCCAGTTTGTTAAGGTACTTCTTAGGGTCCTTCTTGAATTCGGCCTTGCATGATTCGCAGCAGAAGTAGACGCGCTGTCCCTCGTGATCGGCATAAACTTCTTTGTTGATCACGCCGCCCATTACCGGGCAGGTTTCCTGCACCGGCTTCTCCGTGACCGTTGAATCCGTTTCGGTGGCGCCGGCCTCGGGCGAGCGCATGGGGGAATGATCGTGCATCTCCCCGGCGTTGATCGTCACCGCGACACATGCCAGAATGCCCAGAGTGTACTTGATCTTTGCAGCCATGGTTTGCCTCCTTGAACGAAGAATAAGCAGCTTATGTTTACAAAACTAGTGAACTTACAGCACATCCGCAAGGCACGTCCTCCTTTTCGCCCGGTGGGAGCAAGCCGAACTCAATGCCCTGCGAATATGCCGGCTGGGGAATTCGATCAGCAGCGTAATGGCTGGAACAAAAGGAGAGTGTTTCTTTCCCAGATGATGTGTTTGAAGGGGATCGCAGACGTTTGGTCGCAGAAGACGGTCGCGACAGCGGCTCCGCAACCAGCAAGGGGTTGTTCCAGAATCCGGTTAGAGAGCTTTTCGACGGTGACGGCATCCTTTTTGGGTACGCCCTGATGCCGCCCCAGATCACTGCATCTGCACGAAGGCGCAGTGCGGATGCCGTTCGCAGCAGCTCTCGCGGCAGGGCAGCAGGCCCGTGGTTCGCATCCGATCGGCCGCAAGCCCTTGCTCTGGCTTTGGATACCGCACGCGCATGTCGCGTCAGCAGGGACACTCCCTCCCTGCACCAGGACTGCAACGATTGAAATGAGTGCCGCAAGACGCATATCCAGAACCTCGAGATAGTGTCCCGTCCGGTTTGATTACGCTGATATCGCCCCACTATTGCGTCTACCTGAATGTCAGCCCGTAATTGGCCCAGTCAAACCCCAGAAGGAAGCTTCCCTGGATGATGAACCCCACGCCCGTGGCCTTGAGCCGTTCGTTCTTGGCCAGGACTGCCAGGGCTATTCCCGTACCGATATAGCCTGCGTCCAGAAGCCCGTTGATCACCATGCTCCTTCGAAACGAATTGATTCTGTCATTGCGGCCCATGGACACCCTGTTTCGACGGTTCAGGGCCTTTGCCGCAACACCAATTCCGGCATTGATACCTCCCCACAGGATATTCTGGGTCCCGATACGCTTCACCCAGGGGTCGTCGTTCAGCACCATGGGAACCCCGGCGGCCATGGAAGTCCCTCCCCAGACTAGCAGCACGTTCATGGCCCTGTCATAATGCAGAAACGGATCGTATGTCCTGTCCCCGGCGGTCGCATTCATCCCGGTTACGAGCGCAACCATTGCTGCAGTCAGTGTTCTGGGCATACCTTCCTCCCTTATGGCATTTCAACTATCCTAAAAGGCTGCAAATAGCGTGCCACATGAAGGCTCCGCAAGAGGGTATGCAATAGCGTGCTGGCACGCTTTTCGCTCCTGTAAGCAGACGCGTCGTATCTGCGACCAAGATGCGACA
Source organism: Chitinivibrionales bacterium (assembly GCA_014728015.1). Taxonomy (GTDB): domain Bacteria; phylum Fibrobacterota; class Chitinivibrionia; order Chitinivibrionales; family WJMI01; genus WJMI01. The sequence continues at coordinate 2,906 of WJMI01000391.1, forward strand.
AAGATAAGGAAAGGTCAGAAGGAGGGCAGGAATGAGACAAATCATGATTCTGAACATGTTTGCGGTGGCGCTGGTCGCGTTTGAGCCGCGCGCGGACCAATTCAGCGATCTGTGGTATGACGGGAACGCAGAGTTGTCTACGTACGAGATAACAGAAATGCGTTACGGCGAGCCCCGGAAGGGGTCCCGTGTCATGGTCTTTGTCACAGAGCCCATGCGGCTTTCCACCCATATCAAGCCTGATGTCAAGCTCCCGCCGGA
>WJMI01000392.1 GCA_014728015.1 Chitinivibrionales bacterium
CGTCAAAGGCGACGGTCAGTTCGCACGCGAGCGAATTCTCCCCCGCGGTCATGCGCACGCCCATGCACGGCTGTGTGGATCGCACGCGGCTTTCGCGCAGATACTCCTGCCCGTATATTTCGAATCCTTCGCGCGCGAGAACCGGAAGCCGGGTTTGTGTCCATTCGCGCGCCGCCGTCGTTGGGGTGAAAACGCCGGTCGTGTAGGCGGTCAGGCCGTGTCGCCCAACCGCGCTATGCAATGCATCTTCGCGCGCCCGCGAGCGCACCACACGATACACCGTGTCGCCGGAAGTCGCGGGGACCAGGCGGTATGCGCATCGTTCGGCGCGCGCGAACTCGACAAGTCCCCCCTGATAGGCGAAGCGCATTTCGGCCAGAAGCATTCCCCCGGTTTCCCGCAAGTACAGCCGGCCCGCGGGCGCGCCGCGGACTTCATCAACCGGGATGTCACTCCCGTCAGGTACGGCATCGCACTCCGTTATCGCATGCATGGCAGCCACCACATGCTCGCATGCCCCGCCGAACGAGAACGCGCAGCTGCAGTCGAACAGCAGGGGCTCATTCTCCCGGACGGTGAGAACGGCCACATACGCGATACCGCCGTCGGTCACGCGCGCCAGGATATCGTCTTCACGGCACCCCAGGGCGGCGACCGCTCCCTGCGCGTACAACTCGCGCCCGCGCCGTGCAACCGACGGAAGCGCGTGCTGTTCGATGTCGGCCGGTGAAAGCATCATGAAAGGTGCCGCTCGATTTCCCGGACAATGCGCGTGGCATCAGTGACGGGTGTCAGCGTTGGCATCGTTTACCGGACCGTGCTCTTCTCCTGCCGGTCTTTCCTTGTGCGCTCAAGCTCGCGCTTCTCAAAATCACTCTGTTCCTCGACCGGTGGAGCTTCATCGAGGTCTTGGAGCGCCTGCGCCTTGGCATCCAGAAGAGATGCTTTTGCCGGGTCGCTCGCGCGGGCCTCGTCGCGCGCCCGCGATGCCTCTTTGGAGTAGCTGGACGGCTGGCAGGATGCGAGCCACGCGCCCAGTATAAGCGCCAGCACATGTCCCGCCTGTGTGACCGGGCCGCGGCCGGCCCGGACTCGCATCGATGCGGCCATACCCGTTTTCGCCATGCTGTTCCCCTCTGAAACGGCGTCCCGCGCCGGGGAAAAATCCGTGAAAAAATCTGATAATCTCATTTACATTCAAATATCCGATTATTAAATTAATTAATAGAAACCCTCCGGCAGCAGCGTAAGCGTCCCCTGCAAAGGAGGTGCGCCGGCAGCAAGAATGAACGCATCGAGTGTCTCTTTACAAGCGGTCTACCGCGTCATTAACCACTAACCGAGGAGGAGTGCCAGATGGCAGCAAAGAAGAAGGCGAAGAAGAAGGGCAAGAAGAAGGCTGCGAAGAAGAAAAAGAAGGTCGCCAAGAAAAAGAAGGTTGCGAAGAAGAAAAAGGTCGTGAAGAAAAAGAAAAAGGCGGCCAAGAAGAAGACAAAGCGCAAGCCGAATGCAGCTTTCATGAAGCCCGTGAAGCCTGATGCCAAACTGGCTGCAGTAGTAGGCGCATCTCCCATTCCGCGCACGGTGCTCACCAAGAAGCTCTGGGCGTACATCAAGCGCAAGGGTCTCCAGGACAAGAAGAACAAGCGCATGATCAATGCGGATGCCGCGCTGAAGGCAGTATTCGGGAAGAGCTCGGTCAACATGTTCGAGATGACCAAGATCGTCAACAAGCATGTGAAGTAGCCGTTCTTGCCGAACGAGTCCAATGGGAAAAGCCCCGGAATCACTTCCGGGGCTTTTTCTGTGGTGCTTCTGTGCCCCGACCCGCGCGGCGGTCAGGCCAGGAATGCGTTTTCCATATGCTCGATCCGCCCGCCCACAATGGCAATGACATCAAACCGGCACGCGCGGTCGACAATGTCGTGGTCGGCAAGGTAGCGACGGGCCATGCGCGCAAGGGTGCGCTGCTTCGGACGGGTAACCCATGAAAAGGGATCACCGCCCGCATCGCTCCGGGCCGCTTTCACTTCAACAAATACCAGGGTACCGTCACCCGCCTCGGCCACGCAATCGATCTCTCCGTCGCGGCATTCATAGTTGCGCGCGACAATACGGTAGCCGTTTGCCAGAAGGTGCTCCACCGCCCGGTCTTCCCCGCCCCGCCCCTTGGAACGCGTGTCCATGGGTTGCCTCTCAGGGATGATTGAGCATATGGATGGCCAGTATGACCGCCAGGATTATGATCAGCGCGAGTGACAGGCCCTGCGCCCTGATAAGGTCGGCCCAGAACGCCCAGGTGAAAACCGTGCGGTACTCCCACAGGGAATCCCGCCGGCGGTCGCCGTAGCGGCGATCGGTAATCCGCTTCTCGACACGGCCCCTGCCGGTCTTCGCCTGCCGCTTGTGCAGCGAAAACGAGACCGTCGGCCGCACGACCACATCGTTGATGTCCACGGTGTCAAGGTCGGCGAGCATCTCTTCGGCGCTGCGATACCGCTCCTTGATATTCTTCTTGAGGGCCTTCAGCACAATGAGCTCGAGACGCTTGGGCGTGTCCTTGCGCGATGTCGACGGCGCCACGGGGACTTCGTGCACCTGCTTGTACGCTATCGCCACGGGATTGGAACCGGTAAACGGCGGACGCTTGGTCAGCATTTCGAAGATAACAATCCCGAGCGAATAAATGTCGGTCTGCGCATCGAGCTGCTCGCCCTCGGCCTGCTCGGGCGACATGTACTCGGGCGTGCCCACGGCCATTCCGGTCATGGTAAGATTGGTCGACTCGAATATCTTGGCAATGCCGAAATCACTCAGGCGGCATACGCCGTTCTTGTCGATGAGTACGTTCTGCGGCTTGATGTCGCGGTGCACCACGTTCTTGCTGTGGGCGTAGCGGAGCCCGCGGCAAATCTGCTTGGCCGTGTCGATAATCTCTTCGACCGGCACGGGTTTCTTGCGCGCGATCCGCCGTCCCAGGTCCTCGCCCTCGACGAACTGCATGGCGAAAAACTTGAGACCGTCGACCTCGCCGTATTCGTAGATACTGACAATATTGTTGTGCTGAAGCAGCGAGATCGCTTTGGCCTCTATCTCGAAGCGCTTGGCAAACTCATCGTTGCGCATGAGCTGGGGAGACAGCACTTTCAGCGCGACGGTGCGCCCGAGCGGCGCCTGAATCGCCTTGTAGATATCGCCCATGCCGCCGCGTCCGAGACGCTCGAGAATCCTGTAGTTCCCCAGCTGGGCCGGAACCCAGTTGTCTTCGTTGTGGGAGGCGTTTGGTTTTGCCACGGAACCGCTTTCGGTGAGAAGTTCGGATGCGCCGGGCTAGTGCTCGCCGCGCGAGAACAGGTAGTGCCACCGGACCCGCGTGTATGTCAAAATAATTAATCCGGTGCACAGCAGCAGCAGCGCCCGCCACTCCCCCAGCCCCCAGAGGTCCTGCTCCAATAGAAATACTTTCTTGAACATGGAAAAGACCGGCCGCGACAGGGTCAGATGCGAAAGCAGTTTGCCCGCGGCGGGCATGCGGTCGAACGGAATGAGTATGCCGGACAAGAATATCTGCGGAATGAATACAATGGGGAGCCAGCTGATGGCCCGGTTGACATTACCGGATAACGCCGATACCAGAAGGCCCAGGAGCGATCCCGAGACACAACCCATGGCGATCAGAAACAACATGTCCGCGTTCAGCGAGAACGCATCGAAAACGCCCCGCAGAAACAGGGCGAAAAGCCCGGCCTGTATCAAAGACAGTACGACCAGCACGGCAATCTTGGCGCAGACATACGCCCCGGCCGAAAGGCCGACCCGGTATTCCCGCTCGAACAGGTGCCACTCGCGGGCCAGCTCGCGAATCGAGTTGACACCGCCCATCCATATGGCTGATATCGTGATGCAGAAATAGAACGATATGGGAAGGAAACCCGACCCGGCCTTGAACACCAGGCCGAGCAGAAGCGCGATAAGGGGCGCCTGAGACAGAATCAGTATCATGTTGCGATAGTCCCGGAGCAGCACCCGGGCGTAACGCCGGGCCAGCATGACAAGCTGCCGCAGCGCGCGCGCCGAGCGGGGACGGTATGCCGGCGCCCGTTCGGCAAGCATGCCGGCCGCGCGCGTGTGATGCGGCTCGTCATTCTCCGCGGAACCTTCCTGCCTTGGCGCGCCCGTGCTCTCCGTGCGCACCTTCTCGTACATCTCCCCCAGCGATCCCACACCAAGCGTTTCCCGCGCCTGATCCGGCGTCCCGGCAAACACGACCCGCCCGCGGCTCACGAGAAACAGCCGGCCGCACAGTTCGATCTGCTCGAGCGTGTGTGTCGTGAGCAGCAAAGTATGCCCGCGATCGCACAGCCCCCTGAACAGCTCCATGAATTTCTGCACCAGCCCCGGATCCAGACCCGCAAGCGGCTCGTCAAGGAACAGGACCGTGGGCGATGACAGAAGCTCGATACCCACGTGCACCCGCTTTGCTTCGCCGCCGGACAACCGGCTTATCCGCCGATGCCGCAGATGGCCTATCTCCAGCAGCGCCAGCACCGTGTCGATGCGCCCGATGCGTTCGGCATCCAGGCTGTCGCGCGGGAGCCGCAGGACTGTCTGCTCCCAGAATGTCTCCCAGACAGTGAGCTCCGGCCGAAGCAGGTTGTGCTGGGACACGTACCCGATGGATGCGCTGAACGCGGCGAGGAACCGCTGCAGGGGAAATCCGTTATAATACACCTCGCCTTCATCCGCGCGGATCCGGCCGGTCAAGGCCTCGGCCAGCGTGGTCTTGCCCGCGCCCGACGGCCCCAGGATGGCCACGAACTCCCCGGGAGGGATTGACAGGCTGACATTGTCGAGGACCCGCTCCCGGCCGCGGCGGACACTCACGTTGAATGCCTCCAGACGTACCCGGCTGTAATCGTCGGCCTGCACCAGCTCGCCCGCATCGAAGATGAACCGGTACGGTCCCACCTGCACGATATCGCCGTCGGCAAGGGCGGCCCGATGCACCGCGCGGCCGTTGATAAATGTCCCGTTCGTGCTTCCGTGATCGACAATCGCGCAGGAACCGGACTGCGTGCCGTTGACCGTGCAGTGGAAACGGGACACGAGCGGATGCGAGAGCGCGATATCATTACCGTCATCACGCCCGATGCGCATGCTCCGGCCGCCCACCGCGGACCGGCCGGCGCCGGATTCCGCGGGCCGATCGCCCATGCGCTCGAAATGCAGGTTTCCCCCGGCAAGACGTACCCTGAAATCGGTTACGCCGATCGTAACCCGCGAGCCGTTGACCAGATCCGCCCTTGCCACGGGACGCTGGTCCACCCGGATCCCGAACGTGCTGCCGCAATCGGCGATTGACGGCGCCGGGGGCGCGCAGATCACCCTGGCGTGCACACGCGACACGCCCACCCCGCCCAGCACGATATCATTTGAGGCATCGCGGCCTATCGTGATTTCGCGGGAGTCGAGGGGGAAAGTCTGCATAGAGCGCTGTTGGGTATTGGAGAACAGAGGTCAGAGATCACATGTCAGAACTCAGCAATTTGAAGAGAGAGTTGATGTCAGAGGTCAGACGCCAGAGGTCAGGTATCAGGAGTCAGTTGCCGCTTGGTTTCCAGTATCAACCTTTGGCATCGAACCTCTAACCTCCCCCCTCGCCAATGATTTCCCGTACCACCTCGACGATTCTCTTCCTGGCACCTTCGAGGTCATCGTTGACAATACGATACTCGTACCGGCCCCTGGTTTCCGCGAACTCGATTTCCTTCCTGGCGTTCTCCAGCCGGGTGCTGATTGTTTCCTCGGTGTCGGTGCCCCGCCCGCGGAGGCGCTTCTCGAGCACTTCGTGCGAAGGCGGCAGGATGAGGATGCCGTGCGCCCCGGGATACGATTCGTCGAACATGACTTTGCCGCGCACATCGATGTCCATCACCAAATGCTTTCCGGAAGCAACCGTCTTATCGACAAACGACCGCGGGGTGCCGTAATAACTGCCGTGCACGATTTGCCACTCCGCGAATTCACCCGCATCGATACGGCGCTTGAACTCGCCGACGCTCATGAAGAAGTAGTCAGCCCCGTCACGCTCGTTTCTGCGGGGTGGGCGTGTTGTCGCTGATATCGAATACACCAGGTTGGGGACGGTTTGCCGCACATGCTCCAGGAGGGTTGTCTTGCCGGCGCCGGACGGGGCCGAACAGACGATGATCTTACCACGCGGCGGTGTGCTCACCTTTCAGCCTTTCGCGGGGCAGCCGTGTGAAACATGCATGTTCGCAAAATACGATGCGCACGCGGCCCGCCAGCGTTCCTTTCACGGCCGGGCCGGACATCGGTACGGTGTTCACCTGACACGTTCGAAAACCTGCCACGAAGGCGCGAAATCACGCACTCGCGTATTTGTGACTGCGCACAATCCCGGTTCAGATTGTATGCGATGCCGCATTCCGGATGAACACCCGCATGGCCTCCGGCACGGGCGCCTCGATCGAAACCCGTTCGTTCTTCGCGGGATGCCAAAACGAAATCATGCGGCAATGAAGCGCCTGGCGGGCACACGGCCATCCCGGAGGCAGTCCTCCGGCGGCGCGCCAGTGCAGAAAATCCTGCTCGGGCATGCCGTACAGCTTGTCGCCCGCAATCGGGTGTCCGATCGCGGCCATGTGCACCCGAAGCTGATGCGTGCGCCCGGTGCGCGGCCGCAGTACCATCACGGCGTACCGGCCGCCCAGGCGCTCGCGCGTTTCATAGACAGTACAAGCCTCGCGCGCGCTCTCCCCGTTCGCCGAAAAACGATATGAAACGCGCGAGCCGGCCGCGCGGCCAATGGGCAGGTCGATAGTGCCCGCGGGCGGCTTGGGTATTCCGTGCACCACAGCCAGATATTCTTTTTCGACAGCGCGCGCGCTGAATAACCCGTGCATCCGGCGCAAGGTTTGCCGGTCACGTGCGGCAAGCACTACCCCCGAAGTCTCACGATCCAGGCGGTTCACCGCATGCGCTTCGGGATGCGGCGGCCGGTGAACGTGACGGATATCATACATCAGGTTCGACGTGAACGATCTGCCGCTGCGATGCACCAGAAGATTGCCGGGCTTGTTTATCCCCAACAGCCACGTATCTTCGTAGACAATTTCATAGGCCATGTCCGCCGGCGGCTCGGCAAACTCCGGCATATCATAGGACAGGATGTCTCCCCCGCCAACCGTGGAAGCGGACGTGCACGCGGAGCCGTTGCACAGGATTCTGCCCTCGTCGATACGCTCCCGCCAGGTATCCGCGGAAAGGTACGTGAATCGCCGGGCAAGGTAGTCGAGAAGAGGAGTCGAGGGCGTGGATCGGGGGACCCGTGACGAGACGATCATATTTCGTTGATATAGAGGGGTTTCGATCCCTGGTACACTTCAGCGGTATAGTTGATGATAACCACCTCGGTCTTTTTTGCCGGCGCGATATTGATGACCAGCCGGTCGATATACCGCCGCGCGATGAAGAAACCGCGGCCGTGCGAATCGCCTATTCCCACCGGCACGCCGGCATCATCATGCGCCACCTGGCGATGCAGCCAGTACAGAACATCCTTCTTCTGCAGCCGTCCCCCGTTGTCGGTGATCGAGATCGCATACTTGCGGCTGTCCCATCCGGCGGTTATCTGGATTGCATCGCTGTCGAACAGCTCGAATTCGTAGTCCCACTCTTCCTTGCGCTCCGGGTTTTCCTTGCGTATTCCATAGAATATCGCGTTGGTGAGCAGCTCAACCAGTACCAGATTGAGCTTTTTACCGGCGGGGCCCGGCGGAAGGACTTCGGTAATCTGCTTGACATCCTTGTCGAGCGCATCGCCGCGCTTGATGGCGAAGCAGCGCTGTTCGAACCCCGGTTCGAGGTAGCGGCCCACGCCGAAGATGTCCTCGCTCAGGAGATTGGTGAGCATGGATGACAACTCGTCGAAATTGAACGGCGTTGTCTTCACGAATATGTTGCCCACATCGTACTTGAGCGCCATGTCGATATAATCCTCGACATTGTATGCCGTTATCAGCACCCGCTTGGTTTCCGGATAGCGCTCGCGCACCTCGTGCAGCAGCTCGAACCCTTTCATGACCGGCATGTTGATATCGGAAAGCACGAGATCCACCTTGTGCGCGCTCAGGACATTGTCCAGGGCATCCTTTCCGTTCTCGGCGGTCAGCACGGTATACCCTTCGTCATCCTCGAGGTAGTCGGCGATAAGCATCCGGATCTCGGGTTCATCGTCCACAACAAGCAGCGTGATACCTTTATTATCCACCCGCGTCCTTTCTGAAGATCAGCCGAGCCCGCGCTCGCGAAGAAATGCGCTCACAGTATCGTACATTGGGAAAAACCGGTCGAACCCGGTCAACTGAAACAGCTCTTTCATGTCTTCTCCCGGCGCAATCACGACAAACTCTCTGCCGGCGGGTTCGCCCTGCTTGCGCGCGGCATACAAGGCTTCAAGGCACGATGACGTCAACAGGGTGGCGCCGCTGAGATCGATTACCACATGACCGCTCCCGTCAAAAGGCGCTTCCTTCAGCCGGCCAAGCGTCTCGCGGAACTCACCAAACCCTGTTCCCGCAAACGCGCCGGTCAGGGCGATCAGAACGTAGCTGCCGTGCTCGCTGATCCCAACGGTATACGCATTCTCACCCATAGTACGAACCGGCCCCCCTCCCGCCTCTTCCCGGCCCGGCGCGCGGCCGGCACGAAAGGTATTGTATTTTGCCGCCTTGCCCACAACCCGGCGGCACCCTCAAACCATGCGTTCCGCACTTAAAAGACTGTTCCCTGCTCTGCGCCTCTGGGCGCGCTTCCCCGCGCTTACCGGTTGTGCAGCGTTTGCCGCGGGTATCGCCGCGGGCGCGGCAGCAGCAAAACCAGTCCAATTATTATATCACTTCATTCCCTGGTGGGCAATCCTTTTCTCCCTCGCCGCCGCCCCGGCGCTCCGCTCCACGCGCGTCCGCATCGTTGTACTGTTTTTCGCGGGCATGCTTGTGTTTCAGCATGAAGCCGGACAGGAACGAGGATTTCATTCGCACAATGCCCTCCCTGAAATCACCGGCAAAAAAAGCGTGCTGCACGGGACAGTCGCATCCGTGCCGGTGCTCTCGCACGGAACATACTCGTGGAATGTCCGGACAGACTCCCTATGCGCCGGCATTTATACGCTGCCCATGAACGGGCGCCAGGTAATGTGCTCGTCGTACGAGAAACCGCCGCGCGCCGCGCGCGTGACGTGCACCGGCCGGTTTCGCCCGCCGCAACGGCCCGCAAACCCGCATGCATTCGACGAATATTCATACCTGCATTCGCGCGGCATCTGGGGACGGTTCTACGCGGACACCATTATCGCATCGGCGCAAGCGCTTTCGATACCGGTACGAATCGCATCGACCCTCAGAACGACCGTCATCGGCGCGCTCGGCCGGGTGCGCAATCATACCCACCGGGCGATCCTGCAAGCCGCTTTTCTCGGAGAAAAACATGAATTGACATCGTTCACAAAAGAAACCTTCAGGAAATCCGGCATCTACCACCTCCTGGCAATCTCGGGACTGCACGTGGCAATCCTGACCGGCTCCGTGTTTCTGCTGCTTTCCATGATGCCGATGCCCCTACAATGGAAGGTCCTCTTGACCGCCGGGACAATCTGGCTCTACCTGCTTTTCGTCGGGCTCATCCCGTCACTGTTC
>WJMI01000393.1 GCA_014728015.1 Chitinivibrionales bacterium
CCGCCCTGGATCAAAATTACTGCGCACAAGAACGGCACACCCGCATCGGGCTGCACTGTCAGGAACAACCTAACCACGGCACTGGCAATCGACGACAATTCCGGGACCAGTGAAGACCACAATATTGTCATCGCAAATCCGGATGACTACTTCGTCGACCATGCCGGCCTGGATGTGAGCTTGAAAGCCGGTTGCGAAGCAATCGACGCGGGCACTTCGAACGGCGCTCCTGCCATTGACATTACCAGGGCCGCGCGGCCGGCCGGTGACGGCTATGATGTCGGCGCTTACGAGTACGGCGCGACGGCGACCGGGCCACAGCGGACGTTGCGGGAGCAACGCGGGTTCGCCCGCCGGGTGGCGGTCATACAGAGAACGGGAAACGGCGTGGAGATCGTGCTTGAACCAGGGATCATTCCGCAAAACACGACCGTTCGTATCCTGTCGCTCTCCGGACGACTCGTACGGAAGTTTACCCCGTCAGCCGGCCGCCTCATCTGGGAAGCCGGAGTTAAGGCAGAAGGTGCGTACATATTCGAGGTCCTGACACCCAATCGGTCCTGGCCGCACAGCTTTATCCTGATGCAAAAGTGATCGCGCGCGCGCAATACATCTCAGCCTCCCGCCGAACCGATCTTCCCCGGTTTTTCCACCGGCAATTTTTCAATGCCTGGCGCGCAGGGGAAATCACGTATGACGGGGGCTACGGGCGCTCGTACACCGTATCGCTGAGGCCCGAACACGTGCTGGGGTACATATTCTGGTCGAAGGACTACTCTGCGTTTATTCGGCAGGCTGAACTCACGGATTTGGTCCGTCAATCCAACGCGGTATTCCACTACACGATCAACGATTTTGCACGGCTCGAGCCGCACTGTGCGCCGCTTCAGACACGGCTTTCTGCACTGTATGCCCTCGCGGACATGGCGGGCCCGGAACGCGTATTCTGGCGGTTCGATCCGGTCCTTCGCTATCGCACCCAAAGCGGACAGGTCGAGCAGACAGAATCGTCATTCTTCAGGCTTCTCCCCCAGGTGGCAAAAACGGGCATCACGCGATGCTATTTCTCGTTCATGACGCTGTACCGAAAGACAACACGCCGCGCCGTGGAATTCCTGCCGTTTTCAGAAGAGGAACGAGCGGATATCGCGCTGCGTATGAGCGAAGCTGCACGGGATGCCGGCATGGTTTTGTGCAATTGCTGCAACGAAGATGTCCCCCGCCTGGCGCCTGAAATAGAACAGGCGCATTGCGTGGACGACCGGATACTGGCGGCGACCGACCGATTCGGCGTTCACCGTCGTCTCAAGCCGGCCCCGACACGTGACGGGTGCGGGTGCTGCGAAAGCAGGGACATCGGCTCATACTCGCCGCCCTGCCCGCACGGATGTGTATACTGTTACGCCAATCCACAGACAGATGCGGCGGGCTAGATCGGGAAGAATGGGGACGGAGTTGCTCTTGTTGCCTGAGAACTTTCTTTCTTCCAATGAAGCAATAAAGGCAACTCCGTCCCATATGGCGTTGGCTTGATTTTTCCAGGCGAACTGCTCGTGCGATGCGGCACGAAGGTCAGGCTCACAGCCCGAATTCCCATCCGAGGGCAAATTCGATCATGCCGAAAAACATAGCACCCCGGTAATCCTCGGTGGTGTTGTTCTGGTTGATATACACGATCTCGTCCTTGACATCAATCGCCGCGCCCGCATACAGGCCCAGGTTCAAGAACAAGGATCGCCCCAGCCGCCACCGGAACCCCGGATTGGCGATAAGCACAATCTGCCTCTCCTCTCCCTCCCACGCATCAGGCGAGCTGGCATCGTATTCATCGGCATCGTACGAATCCTCTCCCCAGGTGGCGCCCCACCCGAATTCTCCCATGAATCCGAAATAGATACGGTGCGGAATGCTGCTTGGAAAGAAATATCTCGCGCCGCCGCCCACGGCCATGCTTCCCATTGACATGTAGTGCTCATAACCTTCGGTGAGAATGAGCGAGTAGATCAGACTTGCCGCGGCATAGCGCCAGTGGAGATCGAGAAACACATTGGCGCCAACGCCTATTTCAAAACCGACGATCGGCCCGAACTGGAGCGCCCCCAGAGGATTAAGGTAGATCGCGGCCTTCCCCATGTCCATTCTCGGCCGCGATGCCCCTTCTGCCGTCCCTGATTCTTCGGGGGCCACGCAGGTTCCCTCGATGCAGATCCGGTCTCCTTTGCAGTCAGTGTCTTTCGTACACTGAGCGGACGCCGCTGATGCCATGGCGATCAAAACAGCTGCCGAAATGATTGCCTTCATAGCGTCCCCGCGGGGCATGACAGCCGTGAGGTGATCGTGTCCGGCACGTTCATTCTGCCCACCGGATGCCGCTTTGCTATTCCTCGTTCTTTTCCTGCTCCGCTTCACCTTTGTCATCCAGCTCCTCGAGCTCTTTCTGGAGCTTCTCCATTTCCTCGTCAAGGTCCTCGGTTTTCTCCATCAGCTTCTCGCCCACCTTGGCTTCTTCCCGGCGGGTACGGAGTTTCTCGATAACGGCGAGCGCGTAGTCGGCATCATCTCGGACCATTGCAATGTTGCGCGAGAAAAACGTCCGGCGCGCGAACTCGTCCACATACTTATCGTATGCGTGCAGCTCCTTGATCATTTCAACCTGCTCGGCATGCAGGCTGTCGGACTTGGACAGGACGAGGGATGACGGGTCCTGCAGGGAGTATTGCGTGGCCTGCTGTGCAAGATGATCATAGGATATCCGGTCGCGCTGGTACTCCTGCCTTCTTCCCGCCAGGGAATCTTCGGACGGCGGCTCCAGGGTCGCAAGCTTCTGGCTCACCGGCTTGAGCGTGGTGTATGCCTGCTCGTAGTTCTTCTGCATGATATAGGCATATGCTTCCAGGAGCGCGCCTTCGTATTGCACGATCGGCTTGTCGGACACGCGCTGCAGCTCCTTGCCGGCCGTGATACAGTCGGACCACTGGCGCGCCTTCAGGCCGCACCACATCAGGCCGAGCAGCGCATCTTCGTAGTAATAGCTGTCCTTTGCCACCATGCGCAGCGCCGTGACAGCCTTGGAAAGCGAATTCTCCTCGTAAAACAGATATCCGAGTAACAGCGCCGAACGATGCGCGACCTCCTGCTGCTCCTTGGTTTCTATACGCGCCTGCAGGCAGTTTTCCAGCGACCGCATGGCCTGCTCGAGATCGAGGTTGATAATATGCGCGACCGCCTTGCTGTGCTGGGCAAACACGTACTCGGGATGCGTTTCGGGAACAAGCGAGAACAACTGTATGGCCTTCTTGTGCTCGTCGAGCTTCATCCTCGTCTCGCCCATGAGGTAGAACGCATGGTACTTGATTGAGTCGACCACCGCATCGGTCGACAGGAGCTTGAACTGGCGCTCCACCCGATCGTGGTCATCGTTGAGGTACATGATGCGCATGATCCCGAGGTCGGCGAGCGGGATGGCCGTGCTGCGGGCGTACTCCTCTTTCATGCGCTCGTACGTTTCGAGCGCCTCGGCCCGCATATCCATTTCCTCGAGACAGGAGCCGCGATAGAAGTTGACAAGGTCATTCTTGAAGAAATCCGGAAACTGGGCCAGGATCTGCCCGAACACGAAAAACGCTTCCCAGTATTTGCCGTCGTAGTACAGCTTGAGGGCCTTGTTGTACAGCTCGTTGGGCAGGATATTGGCAAGCCGCGCCATCTTGCGCGCGTAAACCTCCTCCCGGTGCTTACCCACGTCCACCTTCACGTACCACGTGTGCGTGCTGGCATCCTCGCCCCGCGTGAGCATCATGTACTGATACATCGCGGTGAAATCGCGCCCGTTGTTGATGGTCGGGGCATTGACCCCTCCGGCCAGTCCCCAGTAGCCCGAGCCGATCTGGAAATACGCCTTAATAATGCGCAGTATCCAGGCGCCGATACGGTAATTGAAGTCGTATTCTATCTCGGGTGTTCCTTCGCCAAACGATGCGGTCGCGAACTCGTCGGCCTGCGCACCCAGATCCTTGATATCGAAATCGATGCCGGTTTCGATTCGCCGCTCCCAGAAGTTCGCCAGCCACGAGAGTTTCAGGTTGCGGGAATACTGGTGCGCGTTGTTTTCGGTCGATGTCGGCGGAAGCGTATCCGTTGAATAGAGGTTCTGCACGCTGATGCCGGCCAGGTGGTCTCCCAGCAGCGGATGCCGGAGCAGGCGGTACGTCATACCCAGGTCCACGCCAAATCCGGTCTTGGGATCGCCGAAATTGGTCTGGTAGCTGATGTTGACATTCGCGCCGACGCTCAGTCTGTTCCATGGATTTATCGCATAGGACAGAAGGAAGAAGTTGTTTTGATTATCGGCCGCCGCGGTCTCAGTCGGGATCATGCGCCCCTGGGAATCAAAGGCCGGCCTAGTGATATCATCATCATTCTCCCCCACCCAGGTCAAACCGGCGGACTGGTACAGGCCGAGCGGGACCGTGAAGCCGAGCTCCCACAGGGTGAAGGCGCCGTGAAGCGTCGGGGATATCGCGCCCCGCACCGACACGTAGTTCTCTTCGGTCATGAGTGCCGGATTGTTTACCGGAGAGCACCCGGATAGCAGGTCACGCCACCGCTGCGTCACCAGGTATTCGCCCGGAAGCCCGTCACCGCATACCGGCATGCTCATGACAATCACGGAAAGGATCATACACGCCTGTCCAGCCCTGCTTCTCGTTCGCATTGCTTCTTCTCCACAAAGATGTTCGATTAGTTCCTCGGACGCGGTCGTGTGCCGGCTCCCCCGCTCGCGACAGCATGACACGCGGTCATCTCTTTACGCCAACCATCATCGATTTCGTAACCTTGTTCCCGGACACATCGGTGCAGCTCACCACGAGCAGGTACCCGCCGCTGCCGACTATTCTTCCGTTCGTGTTGCGGCCGTCCCATACTACACCGTAGTCTTTGTACGTATCAGCCTGCTTCAGGGCGAGACCGTCGATCACGAGATTCCCCACGGCATCGTACACGGCTGCCGTGCCATACCCGCCGCTGCCGTCACGTTTCAGCGGCTTCCTGGTGGTAATGCCCACCACCATGCCGTAATTCTTGTCGCCGATAACGTTCTCGTAGAATGACAAGGTCGACGGCGGAAGTGATTGCTGTATAGTGGCCGCGCCCGGCCGGAACGGGTTCGGGTTGGCCGTCGCCACGATCTTGCTTTCTCCGCCGGGACCGACATTCTCCCGCCGGGAGGCCTCGGGCGGCGGCGGTTCGTTGTTCGATGCATCAATGGCATTGTCCACTACCTGCATGGTATCCTGGAACGGATACACCTCGACGCCCGGCCTGGTAATCACCCTGACGGTCGTTACGTACTCGCCCTCGCCTATCGGCTCAACGGTTGCGCCTTCCAGCACGTTGTCTGTTACGCCGTCACGGCTATAGTAATTGAATACATCGACGGCATCCCCCTGTACCTGGTCCGCCCTTACCGGTTCGCTCAACGTGATGATCAGGGTATCGGCCTCATTGACCCAGCCGGGACTGTGCACGACATCGGCGATGACCGGCCCGGCGCCGTCAACCACGCTTGCAATCGCGATACTCGTATTGTTCGACGTAACCGGCGCGCCCTCGGTCAGCCCGATCGTCGCCTCCTCCCATCCTGTCTCGAATGTCTCGCCGGCAGTCTCGTCGAGCACGATGGCAATTGTCCGGTTATCGATGTATACGACATCTGCAGGGTTGAGTGTCACGGTCTTGCCGTCAAGCGTTGTCAACGTGATGGATTCAACCAGGTCTTCGACCGACGGCAGCGGAATCGAGAACGTGGTGCTGTCGTCCGCCGGTGTTATGACGATACGATCGAGATGCCCGTCCCCGCTGGTGTCCTGCAGAGTGGCAACCACATAGGCACCGGTGAACTGTACGCGCACGGGCTCGCCCATCTTCGACCACACGATGCCGTCATCGCCGGTCCGCACGAGATTGACCATGGTTTCGCCCGCGACATCGCGGGCGTATGTGAACCGCGGTCCCCCGCCGGTCCACAGTCCGGCCGGGAGCGGAACCTGAGCGCCGGACTTGGCATCACCGCCAACGGTCCACGACACGCCGGATGCGGAAGGAATGGCCAACAACGTCACGCCGCCGATCTGCTCAGTCCGGCGGACCGCGCTGACCCTGAGCTCATCGAGCTCGTAGCCGGTCACAACTCCCGCGCTCATAGCGCCCGACAGGGTTCCCGTCTGGTTCATGGAGGCGGATTCCGCCAGGCCGTTCACAAAGAGGCCTACCGAGCCGCTCTTGCGTGACACGGCCACATGCTGCCATACGCTCTTGTCAAGACTGCCGAAGGAGGTGATTGTCTTGCCGCCCCACGTGCAGGAAAGCTGACCCGCGGTAATGCCGAAAGTGAAGTCCTGGCCGCGTTCCAGAATGGTCGCGCTGCTCGTGCCGGGATCGATCTTAATCCAGCATTCGATGGTGAAATCGCCGGACAGGCTTCCCGGATCGATGGTGAAGCTGCCGCCGGTCACGCCGGTGCCGAATGCCGCCGCATCTCCTTGCGAACCGAAGGCCGGCGCCCCGCTTGCCGTACCGTTTCCCGCGACAACCGCCACGGAACCATCAAGATGCAGAAGAAGACGCGTATCCGCGGCATCGGCCGGAAACGGCACGCAGATCCTCGCGACGATATCGCCGGGATAAAACAGGTCAACATCGTCCGGGTCAACCAGCGCCTGCACCGTGACCGCATCGCCCATGTTGACTACGGGAGGATCCGACGGATCGCAGTTGATATCCAAACCCAGGGTTTCCGGCGCGCAGTTGACCACGAAGCCGCCCAGGCTGCGACCGCCGATCTCCTGGGTTCGCGTCACCACAATGGTGTCCAGCTGTAACTGCCCGTCAACCACTTTGCGGACTTCGTATGAACTCGTGCCGGCGCTCAGACCGAACGATGACGACGATGCCAGCCAGTCGTTGTCGGTTCCCTGAATCTGCTGCACCCCCGCGACCTTGCGCTCACCGGATGCAAGCTCGGTGACGGTGAATTGCTCGACCGTTTCCGCCTGTACCGCGCTGATGGTGTCGAGCAGGGCCATGAATGTCTGGACAATATTCTCCGGGGTCGCGTTCGGAATGAACTGCCCGCCGGTTGAATCGGCGATTGCCTGGAGATTGGGGTCTTCGGACGTTTGCGAGCTGCTGAGATACACTGAATGGATATGCGGCAGCTCGCGATTCGGATGATCGCCGCGGTAGTCGGCCATCACTTCATCCGGCGTTGAATCCGCCGCCACGATCCAGCCGTCGTCGGTGAGGAGAATGATGTGCCTGTCATGCGTTGCCCCGATCTGGCCGTAATTCTCGTCTACGAGCTCAAGTGCCTCAACAAGCGCGCATCCCTGGAAAGTATCGCGGATCTTTCTGGCTTTAGCCAGGTACGGATCCTCTGTTCCCTGCTTGCATCGGGTTTCAGCAATTTTCTGGTGAACCGCAGATTTGTTTGCTTCGTCCGCCAGCGGCACCGGGCTGAGCGATGTGCCTTCCGAGCCGCACTTGTGCTTGAATCCCAAGGCGCCGACCGCCGAAGTCGGGCTGCGCGCCGCAAGACTGTCGACAAACAGATGGGCGGCGAGTATTCTTAC
>WJMI01000394.1 GCA_014728015.1 Chitinivibrionales bacterium
GGGAGGGGATATGTTACGGGATAGAGATAGATACAGGGGAGGATGCTGCTCTATCCGGGGAACAGCACCTAAGATCATTTAGAGGGGGACCGCTCCCGGCTCCGCCACGCTCTGGAGAGCTTTGCCGCGGCAGGTCGCGTTTCCCCTATCTATTATCGGTGCACAAGGTCGACGATGCAATGGGCAACCCGTGAGGGCGCGTCGCGCTGCGCGGTATGCACGCCCACCACGTAGGTTCCGGCGGGTGCGGGTGTGTTTTCGGCCCATGCCGAGGCCAGGCTTATCTTGTGGGTGCCGGCAACGAAGGAGGCGTATGGCAGTGCGCCGACCTGTCTTCCGCGGGCATCACAAATTGTCAAGCGCAGGCGCGCGGGCGATGAAAGAGAAAGCGCTACCGTGCCGCCCGGGAGCTCGCTGAGCGCGCATGACGCGGAGACCGGCGAACGACCACGCAGAGACGGAGTAGCCGCGCTCGCAGCGCCTTCAACGAAAACCAACTCAATCCCGTTGCCGGACCCCAGGTTGCGCGAGTACTGGCGGTCATCCGCGTTATTCCAATGTTCCCATACACCCAGGCTGGGCAGGCGTTCGGTGGGCGTTGGATAATTAGGGTCGTAGAATGTGCCCGACGGCGGGTCGTTTGCCCGGGCCGCTTCGATGAGATAATCCTCGGCGCCGTCAATCCTGGGGTACTCGTGCGGATCAGTGTCGAGCTGGAACAGGTCGAACGGCACGCATTCGATTGCTACCGGATCCTGGGAGCCGAACATGCTCGCGGTCCAGTTGTTGTGGAACGGCGCGAATCGAGTTTACTGGTGAGCGTATACGTCGTGCTGTCGACACAGGTGAAGTCCGGGTAGCGGCTGCAGAAGGTCAGGTTTATCTTGACTGCAATTTTTTCACCGGGGGTATAGCCGGCATGCTCGCGTCCGTGCGCCTTATTGAAATACCGGAAAAGGGTGTCCCAGGCGGCAGTGTCGCTCTGCTTGCCGCTCAGCTCGCAAAGGGTTCGCGACAGCATGCGGTCGACAATTTCCTGGTTGGTCTTCCCGTCTTCCCACCAGTGGCCATCACCGGGACCCTCCCAGGGAGTCGCGGCCGAGTCGTGGACCCAGACCACTCTCCCGGGACTGGCGCCGTGTGCCTCGCCCACGGGATCGTTTGCGCGAAGCGCGGCGGATGCCCTAGACTGAGGCGTACTGATCAGCACGCCGCCGGTAATGGCGCCGGCCGCGATGCACAGCGCGGCGGCCAGGTATCGCGACCGCCAGACAAACGCGCGCGCCCGTTTGAGAAACGCAAGCGATGCCGTGAGGCCCAGCAGCCACAGCACAAAGGTGGATGCCATGGGCGCGGCCACGCGCATGCAGGGATACGCGGCACGGCTCGGCTTGGGAATGACCCTGATAAGAAACCAGGCCGGGGAGCCGATACCGGCAAACGGGAACACAAGTCTCGTGAGGAAAGCCGGCATTGGATTTTGCTGTTTATCTTGCATGATGGCCTCATTCCCAGGCTGCTTCTCCTGCTGGAGAAGGGGAAGGACTATGGATGGTTGCCTTGGCCGGCGAAGCATGTGCCAGGTGTGTTACAGCGTATTGTTCCCGCGGACATGCACCTGCATTCAAACAATATATGCGCACACCCGTTCACACGGTGATACCGCACGGACAAACCATTTCTTGCGAGAAAACGGATGCACACAGATCGTTTCTGAAGCACCTGTCGGCATTCGTCAGTATACCCAAATCCGCAGCAAAAGTTCACCTTGCTTCGCAGGAACCGTTTACTGAGGAGACACCACTGCATGTTGAAAAAACGGCCGGAAACCCCACATATCGCGGGCATATTAAACGGAAGCCCGCTCGTCCCGATCAGGGCAATGTCTGGTGGAAACAGCGGGCATTACCCGCGGTGCGGGGATTCCGACCCAGCGCCCTGCGCCAGCTTGCTGTCCAGGCTTCTCGCCGGGGAGAACCGGAAGGCTCGGCCGACTCTTCTGCCCTCAAGGAGCCCTTTGGCGGCCAGGTCGCGCAGATCGGATCGTGCTGTCTCGTATACGACTCCGTGTGATTTCTGGTAGGCCCTAATTGAGTAGGCCGTATCAGGATGCCGCAGAGCATGACTCAGGAGTGTCAAGTGACGATAATTCAAATCCAGAGATGAAGAGCGGTGGAGTTGCTCTGTCTTGTTTGTCGAAGCAGTCTTGCGTGCGATATACTTGTGGAGTTCCCGTATGGCCCTGGTCACAAGTTACAGATGGTAGAGAATGAAGCAGGTCAGGTCGTTCCCGTCATTCTCGCTATAGAGAAAGTCCCTGCTGTATCGGGCGGGTCCCTTGGCGATAATCTGCGAGATCGAGATGTACTCGGTGAGCCAGTATCCCTGGCGCAGCATCATTCAATAGAACAAGGCCCTCGCGCAACGGCCGTTCCCGTCCGCAAACGGATGATTATAGGCAAGCCAGAAGTGGAGGGTTACGGCCCTGAGAACAGGATGGATGAAAAAGGCCGGTGTTTTTCCGTTTGCGAAATCGCATCCTGCTTCTATTGTTGCTCTGTTCCCGTGTTAATCCGAAACCATCATGGCGCCCGAGAGGCCTTGCATTTCCTTTGTCAAGAGTTAAGCGGTTCAAATCGGGGGTCTGGTTGGGGATAAGGGGCTGATAGAAAAAGGATTACCCCTGGTCCGACCCAATGGCAACCGGCGCGCAAACCGGACCCTGCAGCGCCCGGCCGGCAGGTGCGTGCCTGTGTGTTGTATTTTGGATGAAGATGAGCACTTGGCCGGGCGGGCCTGACGTTCAATCCGCGGCATCCTCTTCATGAAAAAATCCATGGTAGCTGTTGTCCGATGCGAGTCCTATGATGCCGGCATCACACGCCGCGCAGTGGCACGCGCCTTCGAGATCCTCGGCGGACCCCGCGCTTATTTCAATCAAAACGAACGCATCGTGCTCAAACCAAACATGGCAAGCGCCACCAGGCCCGAATACAATGTCACCACCCACCCGGCAGTGTTCTCCGCTGTCGCCGCATGCCTCAAGGAATCCGGCGTCAGCCTCTCATATGGTGATTCGCCGGCAACCGCATCCTGCGAACGGGCCGCTCACGGTACCGGCATGGCACAAGCCGCGCGCGAATTGGCAGTCCCCATGGATGAATTCGACACCGGAAAAAAAGTGCGCTATACCAAAGCCCGCGCCCTGGGATCGTTCCCCATAGCCAATGCCGTGCTCAACTCCGACGGCCTGGTCAGCATCCCCAAATTCAAGACCCATCACGTAAGCCGCATTACCGGCGCGGTCAAGAACCAGTACGGATGCATCCCCGGACTCAATAAGGCCCGGCTCCATGCCCGGTTCCCGCTTCCCCAGGATTTCGCGGCCTTTCTCGTTGATGTCTGCTCGTTCGTGCGGCCAAGACTCTATGTCATGGATGCCGTGATCGCCATGCAGGGAAGCGGGCCCAATACCGGCGATCCCAACAACCTCGGCGTGATCCTTATGTCCGCAGACCCGGTCGCGCTCGACAGCATTGCATGCCGCCTGGTCCACTGCGATCCCGCGTTTGTCACCACCAATGTGGCCGGCCGGGATGCCGGACTCGGCACCTACGACCCGGACGCCGTTGAAACCAGAGGAGATTCCCTCGAGGAATTCGCAGATCCGCATTTCAAAATCCCCAGAAAACCGGTCCGCGGCATTACCGGCTCAGGCGCGCTTCGCATTCTCAAGGACATAGTCGCGCCCAGACCGGTGATCAACCGCCGTACATGCACCAAATGCGGGTCATGCGTCAATATCTGCCCGGTTTCGCCCAAAGCAGTCGACTGGGGTCCCAAAGGAAAAACCCGGCCGCCCCAATACGACTATTCGCTCTGCATTCGATGCTACTGCTGCCAGGAAGCCTGCCCGGAACGCGTCATCACGGTGAAAACGCCCCTGGCCGCGCATCTCGTGCCCGTCGGCGCGCGGCTGGGCCCGCTGGTCGTAGGAAGAATCAACCGGGTCCGCCGATTGATAAAATTCCAAATCCGTGCGAAAACCAAACCCGAGGCATCCTGATGGAACCCCTGGCCATATCCGGGAGAAAAAACGATGCGCTGTTCGTCCGGCTTTCCACACAGCCGCTTCCCGCGGTGCACGTCTACTGCCAGAGCGATATCGAAGTGGTCCACGGGCCGTCATGCAGGGAACCCGGCCGTGAAATCGACACGGCCCGATGCGCGGCCGGCAACGTGCCCGTGCGGCTTCGGCGGGGCGGCGGCGGCACCGTGGTCCTGTCGCCCGGAATGGTGATTATCGCGGCTGTGGGGGCGCGGCACACCGGCGACACGGTGCATACCGTATTCTCGCGTATCCACCGGGCGATCATCGGGCTCGTTCACGAAACAGCCGGGATCGAGTTGGAGGAGAAAGGCATCAGTGATCTGGCTGTTGACAACCGCAAAGTGCTGGGAAGCTCCCTGTACCTGTCGAACCGCCCCCCGCTTTATTGCTACCAGGCATCGCTTATGGTCGACTCCGACCTGTCGCTTCTTTCCCGCTTCCTCAGGCACCCGCCCCGCGAGCCCGGCTACCGCGAAGGACGGAGCCACGATATGTTCTGCTCTACCTTGACAAAGTGTGGCTGCAGGCTGTCGTGTGATGAGGTGGCGGATCTGCTGGGGAAACACGTGCGAAATCGATTATGGAAGATGACAACTATTCCCCGCGGATAACACTATGCGGTCTTATTCCGCGAAAAGACGCTGCGCAAGTGCTTTACTGATGGTAGTTCTGTTGAAGGGTTCATCGCCACCAGATTCCCCTCGAGGAATCATGGTAGCCCCGGGGGGGCGGTGCAAGGTTGGCAAGCCAAAACGGGGGTATACAGAGGAGACGGGGCTCGGCCCCTGCCATATATTCCGTAACCAGCAATCTTTGACCTATGCAACCTGCATTCAACCCCTCAACATCATATCAGTCGCGGCCGCGGCCGTATCGCGTGAAAGCACCTCTTCAACCATCTTCACCAGGCTCGACTCCTTGAACGGCTTCTGCAGAAACCCGGAAATGCCCTTTGTCAAAACCTTCTGCGTGCGCTCGCTGACATCGTAGCCGGTCGCCAGGATGACCTTGACTTTCGGGTTGACCTTCAGCAGCTCCGCGAAGCACTCCGAGCCGCTCATGTGCGGCATGATCATGTCGACAATCGCCAGATCCACCTCGCGGACATGCGCGCGGTAAAATGCCACGGCCTCGCGGGCATCCGCGAAAGCCGTCACCGTATACCCGAAATCGCCGAGAATCGTCGCGCACAACTGCCTGACAATCGGCTCGTCATCAACAACAACAATATGCCCCTTCTCCCCGCCCGGCTGCGATGCGAGCGGCACCATGCCGGTGGACTCCCGCGCGGGCGCCTCGCGCGCATCACGCAGCACCGGGAAATACACCGAAAACGTGGTGCCTTTTCCGGGCTCGCTCTCGGCAAGGATATACCCCCCATGGTTCTTCACGCAGCCGTACACGCTCGACAGGCCCAGGCCCGTGCCCTTGCCGATGTCCTTGGTGGTGAAAAACGGCTCGTACATGTGCGCCAGGGTCTCCTCGTCCATGCCCAGGCCGGTGTCGCGCACCGCAATCATCACATACTCGCCGCCCCTTACCGGGAACTCCAGGTACCGGGTGTCGTCTTCACCAACAGAAACCGCGCGCGTCTCGAATACCAGGTGGCCGCCCCGGGGCATGGCATCCCGCGCGTTGAGCGCCAGGTTGAGAAGGGCGTTCTGCAGCTGCGTGGGATCACCCTTGACAACAGAAGGGTCGGCCGCGAGATCCTGCGAAATCTCTATGCGGCGGTCTATCGTGCGGCCCAGAAGCTGGGTGACCTCCTCGACAACCTTGTGCACGTCGACCGGCACCATCTGGTACGCGCCCTTGCGCGCGAACGCGAGGAGCTTGTTGATCAGATCGGATGCCTTCTCGCTCGCGTTCGCCATGGTTTTCACATACCCGGCGAGCTTGGGATTGTCTTTTGCAAACGAGCGCCTGATGATGTCGATATACCCGCTTATGCCGGCCAGCATGTTGTTCAGGTCGTGGGCCACGCCGCCGGCAAGCTGGCCCAGTGCATCCATCTTCTGGGACTGATGAAGCATCTCCTCGAGGCGGCGCTTGTCCTCGAGCTCCCGTATCTGCGCCGAGAATTTCAGGGCCAGGGAGCACTGCGCCGCGAACAGGCGGTACAGCGCCACATTGCGCACCGGGGTCGGACGGAACAATACCACACTTCCCTTGAGCATGTTGTCCATCACGATAGGGTAGGAAATGACCTGCCGTATCCTGCCGGTCGCGTTGAGCTGCGCCAGCAGTGACGGGTCGAACTGGTCGCTGAAAAACTCCTGGATCGTGTCGCAGGCATAGTACTGATTGTCGAGTATCTGCCGGGCGAACACCGAATCGTTGTCCACCGGGTATTTCGTGCCCACGGCCAGGGGAAGGCGCGAGAATACGGTGTCTTTGAGCGCCTGCGTGGAATAGGCGGCCCCGCGGATCTCGTATCCGGTGTACTCTTCGTTAAACACCACGATGCACACGTATACCGAGTTGGAGATCTCCTGGGCATAGTCGCATACGCTCTGGCATATCTGCTTCTCGTCGGGCGAGCTCACCAGCCGGGTCAGGCTCTCGCCGATCATCTGAAGTTCGTTGCGCTCCTCGAGCACCTGGCGCACCGAAAACGTGATCCCGTAACGCTTGATGCCGTAGAACGCGAACGCGCACATGATCGAGACACTCAAGGCACCCAGCCGCGGAAGGTGCGGGATACCCAGGTCCATGGCGAGCAGGTTGCTGGGAATGATCGTGGCTATGCTGAGAAGCCCGCCCAACGGAATCATGAACGCCTCGGAGCGCGGGTTCGCGCGCGAGCGCACCAGGAGGTACAGGGCCGGCACCAGTGACGTGCACACCACGCCCAGGCCGAGGACCGCAAACCCGATACCCGGCTCGTAGGAATAATCGTAGATCCCTTTGGTGAATTGCGCGTACATGAAATGAGGGTTGACAAGAGATATCACGTAGGTGATGCCCAGGATGCCGGCCAGGATCCCCTGCACCAGCGGCTCGCGGCCGAACTGGCGGTCGGGCGGCACCGTGGCATTGTATACGCTGACAAGCATTCGGAACGCGAAACACAGCACGCAGAGGTAGAGCGGCGACAGGATGACCGATGCGCGCAGGAGCGTATCCTCATCGAGATAGGGAACGAGCATCGCGGTCAGGGAGTCTTTGACCGCCCAGAGAAATACCGAGCCCACGAACAGGGCGAATGCCCGCGAGGGCCGCGAAAACTGGTACCGCCCCGACAGAAACGCGATAAACGCGATACAGTACGATGCCGTACCAATCGCAACCAGGTGGTAATAGTTGGCGAGAACAAATTCGTTCATGGCGCGGGTCTGGCCTGATGGGAAACCATCATATACTATCACGATGGGCCGGGGATGTCCATATCTTACGCGCCGGATTTCCCGCAGCATTTCTTGAATTTCAGCCCGCTGCCGCACGGGCAGGGATCGTTGCGGCCGGCAGTGCCCGGGGCGGCCGGGGCCGCAAAGGGAGCCGCAGCACAAGCGGCGGGAGCCAATTCCCGCTCGCGCTTCACCAGTTCGGCAAGCGCCTCAAACCGCGGGAGCGTGTGCGCGAAGAACCGTTTCCAACCCTTGCACAGCCAGCTCAGTGTGGCGGGATCGCCCGACACGGGAAGCCGGTGTTTCAGGCAGTCGCCCGCGCAGTATGGAAGGTACTCGCAGCGCGCGCATGCAGGGTTCCATGCCGGCTTGTTCCGGCCGAACGCGGTGTACACCGGCGACTTCTGCGCCTGGTCCCACGAAATCGTCATCACGTTGCCTATGCGAAGCCCGGGCCCCACAAAGAAGTCGCAGGGATAGATATCGCCGTTGTGCTCGACCACGAAATACTGGCAGCAGGTGCTGTGCATGTGACAGATCGTGTACGTGTTGTCCACCATGTATGACAACACGGCGTCGAAGAGGCGAATGGACACGCGCCGCGTATCGGATGCGTGCCAGGCATCGAACAGCCCGCACAGAAACGCTCCCCATTGTTCGCCGGTTATGGCAAACGGGCGCAGGTTGCCCGCGCGATCGAACTCCACGCAGGGAATGTACTGATGAAACAGAAAGCCGTTGTCGCGCAGGTAGCGGTACACCTCGGCGGCGCGGCCCGCGTTTTCGCTGTTGACCAGCACCAGAATGTTGAAATCCACGCCGTGTGCGCGCAGGCGATCGATTCCTTTGAGCACGTCGGCGTGCGAGCCCCGGCCGCCGGCATACCGGCGGTACCGGTCGTGTATCGCAGGGGGGCCGTCAAGGCTGACACCCGCCAGAAAACGGTACTCGGCAAAGTGCGCGGCAAGCTCGTCGGTGATAAGCACGCCGTTTGTCTGCACGCCGTTTGACACCGATGATCCCGCGCGGCCGTGCTTTTTTTGCAGATCGACAACCCGCCGGAAAAAGTCCGCGCCCATGAGCGCGGGCTCGCCGCCCTGCCACCCAAACGAATACACGGGCTGGCTGGTGGCCATGTAGCTTTGGATCATTTTCTCGAGCACGCTATCGCTCATGCGATGCGTTCTTGTTTCCGGATACAGGGCGGCGCGGTCGAGATAGAAACAGTATTCGCACCGGAGGTTGCAGTCGGCTGAAGCA
Source organism: Chitinivibrionales bacterium (assembly GCA_014728015.1). Lineage (GTDB taxonomy): Bacteria > Fibrobacterota > Chitinivibrionia > Chitinivibrionales > WJMI01 > WJMI01. The sequence continues at coordinate 8,719 of WJMI01000394.1, forward strand.
GGCTTGATGAGGAGAGAGAAGGGTTTCATAATCGAAGCCGCCGCGCGGGGCGCCTGCATAAAAACTACACCATGCGTTGGCGCGCGGCGGCCCGGCCGCGCGTGCCGCTTGCAAAACGGCAACCGGAAAGGTACAATTGTACCGTATCCGGCGCGTAGCCCCCAACCCGTTATGCCGAAACAAGTTAAAAA
>WJMI01000395.1 GCA_014728015.1 Chitinivibrionales bacterium
CTGCATCTGCACCTCGACCGACCGTGACGAGCTGGCGCTCGGCCTTTTGGAAGAGATGGGGATGCCGTTCAGGAAATAGCAGTCAAGGAGAACCTGGCGTGGCAAAGAAGTGCCTCATTGAGAAGAGCAGGAAGAAGCCGAAGTTTAAGGCCCGGGCATACAACCGGTGCAGGCGATGCGGACGGCCGCGCGCCTACATGCGGCGGTTCGGGCTGTGCAGAATCTGTTTTCGCGAAATGGCCCTCAACGGGGTCATACCGGGTGTAGTCAAGTCGAGCTGGTAGGAGCAACCGAGACCGAGTTTCGAAGCAAGGGGAACGCAGGATGCCGACAGATCCAATCGCCGATATGTTCACGCGCATTCGTAATGCCATCCAGGCGCGCAAGAAGACCGTGGACATTCCGGCATCAAAACTGAAACGGGAAGTAACACGCATTCTCCATGAGAATCATTTCATCAGGAAGTATGCCTTTACGGATGATGGAAAACAGGGAACAATCAAAATCCTGTTGAAATACGACGGCCAGATGCGCAGCGCGATCCAGGGCATTCAGCGCGTGAGCACGCCCGGACTGCGTACCTATCGTGGCGCGGCCACGATACCGCGCGTGCTCAACGGCCTGGGGATAGCCATCGTGTCTACCTCCCGGGGCGTACTGACCGACCATCAGTGCAGGAAAAACAATGCCGGCGGCGAGGTGATCGGCAAGGTATGGTAGGAACGCCGCAATCGATGACAATACATGAGGAGAATTCGTTGTGTCCCGCGTAGGTAAAGTGCCCATCAAGTTGCCCGACGGCGTCGAAGTTACGGTGGCCGGAAGAATGGTCACGGTGAAAGGGCCGAAAGGCCGGCTCGAGCAACCGGTATCGAATGACGTCAAGGTCGAGGTGGCGGATGGTATGGTTCGATGCACGCCCGCCGCCGAAACAGACACGGTCGCCGCCAACTGGGGCCTGTATCGTGTCCTCATCAGCAATATGGTGACCGGCGTGTCGCAGGGCTTCACCAAGAACCTCGAAATAGTTGGCGTTGGCTACCGGGCCGAGCTCAAAGGCACGGCGCTTGCCCTGCACGTGGGTTATTCGCATCCGGTGGTCGTGGAACCGCACGATGGCATCACGTTCGGCGTACAGGGACCGACAAAGATTTCGGTTTCGGGCATAGACAAGCAGACCGTGGGACAGGTCGCGGCCAACATCCGCGGCGTGCGCCCGCCCGAGCCGTACAAGGGCAAGGGCATACGGTACGCGGGAGAGCATGTACGGCGGAAGGCCGGCAAGGCCGGCGCCAAGTAGCCGTAAAGTTCTTTTCAAGGACAGCATGACGCATGGATAAAGCGAGACAAAAAGTAGTAGACCGAAAGAAGCGGGCGAGGCGGGTCCGCAAGCATGTCTTCGGAACGACCGAGCGGCCGCGTCTCTGCGTACGCCGTTCGCTCAAACATATCTACGCCCAGATTGTGGATGATGTCGCCGGTACGGCGTTGGTACAGGTCGGCAGCTCCGCCAAGGAAGTCATGCAGAAGGCCGACAAGAATTCCAAGACCGATGCGGCCAAGATTGTCGGCGAGCTTATTGCCGCCAAGGCGCTCGAGAAGGGTATCGAGCGGGTGGTGTTCGACCGGAAGGGCTATCCGTATCACGGGCGGATCAAGGCGCTGGCCGATGCGGCCCGCGCGAAAGGACTTGCGTTCTAAAAACGGCGCGAAAGGGGTGGCGGACTTGAACGAACAGGAAATAAAGAGTTCCGAATCTGTCGAGCTGGTCGACAGGCTGATTGCGGTGAACCGTGTCGCCAAGGTGGTGAAAGGCGGACGCCGGTTCGGGTTCAACGCGCTGGTGGCTGTCGGCGACAGCGCCGGACGGGTTGGCCTGGGCATGGGTAAGGCCAACGATGTCACCGAGGCCATTCGCAAGGCAATTGAAAATGCGAAAAAGAAAGTCGAGACGGTGAGTCTCCGCCAGGGAACCATTCCTCATGAAATTGTCGGGCGGAGCGGCGCCGGCAGGATCATGCTCAAACCCGCGGCGCCCGGTACCGGTGTTATCGCCGGGGGTCCGGCGCGTGCCGTCCTGGAGCTTGCGGGCGTGAAGAACATCCTGACCAAGTGCCTCGGCTCAACGAATTCGCTTAATGTCGCCAAGGCCACGCTGGAGGGACTAACGAGGGTAAAAACACGTGAGCAGATTGATGCCCTGCGGCAGAAACCGGTGGCGGACAAGGCCGGGGAGTAATACATGGCCAAAAAGATCAAGATAACCCAGACACGCAGTGTCATCGGCAGGATCAAGGCCCAGAAAGACACGATCCGGGCGCTTGGCCTGAAAAAGCGGGGACGGAGCGTTGTTCATGACGATACGCCCGCGATACGCGGCATGGCATCCTCGGTGTCGCATCTGGTTACCATTGAAGAAGTGAGTGGGAAGAATGCTGAAGCTTAACGATGTACGTCCGGCGGCCGGATCGCGTACGGCGAGGCGCCGGATCGGCCGCGGGCAGGGGAGCGGCAGCGGCTGCACGGCCGGGCGCGGCCAGGACGGTTACGGGGCGCGCAGGGGTTCCGGCACGAAAGCGTATTTCGAGGGCGGGCAGACACCGATGAGCCGCCGCATTCCCAAGCGCGGGTTCAACAACAAAATGTTTTCCACGCGCTACCAGATTGTCAACGTCGGCGATTTGGAGAAGGTCGATGCCGACGCGCTGGAGATCGATCCGAAGTGGCTCAGCGACAACGGGCTGATCGGCTCGGATGCCGAACCGGTGAAAGTGCTGGGCAACGGTGAGTTGACAAAGAAACTGACGGTGAGGGCCGACAGCTTTTCAAAAAGCGCCCGGGAAAAGATCGAGAAGGCCAAGGGGAAGGTAGAGGTCATCGAACGTGCTTGATGCGTTTCGCAATATCTTTCGTGTTCCCGAGCTCCGGAAACGGATAGGGTTCACGATATTCATCATATTCATATATCGCATCGGCGGTCATATCCCGACGCCGGGGATCAATCCGCGCGTGCTGGGCGAGTTCTTCGCCCAATCCCAGAATACGCTGTTCGGGCTGTATGACATGTTCGTGGGCGGCGCGTTCAAGAAAGCAACGATATTCGCCATGGGCATCATGCCCTACATCAGCGCTTCGATTATTATCCAGCTTCTGGGGAGCGTATTCCCGTATTTCCACAAGCTGCAGCGCGAGGGCGCGGAAGGCCGGAAGAAGATCACGCAGTATACGCGCTACGGCACGATCCTGCTTTCTCTTGTCAATGCAATCGGCGTCAGTATATTCCTGCAGAGCATCACTTCACCGAGTACCGGCGTCCACGCGGTAATCCCGTCAATGCTGGGGTTCAAGTTCACGGTCGTGACCGCGATAAGCCTGACCACCGGAACGGTGTTCATCATGTGGCTGGGCGAGCAGATTACCAACCGGGGTATCGGCAACGGCATCTCGCTCATCATTTTTATCGGGATTGTGGCACAGCTTCCGGATGCGGTATTTGCCGAAATATCGCAGTTGCGCGCGGGCACGCGGCATCCGTTTATCGAGGTCCTGCTGTTGGGAATCATTCTTGCCATGACCGCGTTTATCGTTATGATGACCCAGGCGACCCGCCGGATTCCCATTCAGACGCCGAAGAAGGTCGTGGGCACAAAGATGTACGCCGGGCAGAATACGGTCCTGCCCCTGCGTCTGAGCATGGCCGGCGTCATTCCCATTATCTTTGCTTCTTCGCTGATGACGCTTCCCAGTATGGTAGCGGGGTTTTTCCCCCAGTCGGTGCTCATGGAGGATTTTGGCCGCCTGTTTCGTCCGGGCGGTGTGGTCTACAGCGCGCTCTATGCTCTATTCATCATTTTCTTTACCTATTTTTATACGGCAATCATTTTCAACCCGCTGGACATCGCGGACAACCTGAAGCGGTCGGGGGGGTTCATTCCGGGGATACGGCCCGGCCGGAAGACTGCGGAGTTTCTCGACAACGTGTTGACCCGCATCACGCTGCCGGGGTCGGTTTTCCTGGCATTCATCGCTATCGTGCCCTTTCTGATGGTCGGCGCGATGAACATATCGTTTTTCTTCGGCGGAACGAGCGTGCTGATTGTTGTCGGCGTTGCGCTCGATACGCTGCAGCAGATAGAGTCGCATCTGCAGACACGCAACTATGAAGGGTTCATGAAGAAAGGGCGGCTGCGCGGCAGGCGGTACTAGTCGCCTGCAGCAAATGGTTCGTATGGCCAAGCAGGAATCGATACAGGTCGAAGGCACGGTTACCGAGACGCTCCCGAATGCGGCATTCAAAGTGCGTCTCGAAAATGACCATGAGATTCTGGCGCATATATCCGGCAAGATGCGCATGCACTACATACGTATCCTGCCGGGAGACAAGGTGCTGCTGGAGCTATCGCCCTACGATCTGGGGCGCGGACGGATTGTCTACCGGTACAAGTAGCAAGGAGCGGATACGGTGAAGGTGCGTGCATCAGTGAGAAAGTTGTGCAAGGGCTGCAAGATCATCAAGCGGAAGGGAACGGTGCGCGTCATTTGTTCCCAGACGCCCAAGCATAAGCAGCGGCAAGGATAGTATAAGGAGGGTTTCGCTTTGGCACGAGTCGCAGGAGTTGACATACCGGACAAGAAGGCGGCCGAGATATCTCTTACCTATATCTACGGCATTGGCAGGAGCAGCGCCAAGACCATACTGGAACGGGCGGGGATCAGCGGCACGACCCTGGTTAAGGACCTTCCCGAGGAAGATCTCGACAAGATTCGAAAGATCATCGACTCGTCGCATACGATCGAGGGTGCGTTGCGTACCGCCACCCGCATGAATATCAAGCGACTGATGGATGTCGGCTGTCACCGCGGGTTGCGTCACCGCCGCGGCCTGCCCGCACGGGGCCAGCGCACGCGGACCAACGCGCGGACACGCAAGGGCCCGCGCAAGACGGTTGCCGGCAAGAAAAAAGCGCCGTCAAAGGGATAATGAAAGGGTAGCTGTCCTATGAACAAGGCCGGAGGAGCAAAGAAGATTCGCAAGAAGGCGCCCGCTGAGGGCATCGCGCACATCCGTGCGACCTTCAACAACACGATGATCAACATTTCCGACCGTAACGGCAATGTCATCTGTTGGAACTCGCCCGGGAAGTCCGGGTTCAAGGGATCGCGCAAGAGCACACCGTTCGCGGCGCAGATTGCCGGCGAGGTGGCCGGCCGTATGGCCTATGATGCCGGCGTGCGCAAGGTCGAAGTGCATATCCGCGGCGCGGGAAACGGCCGCGAAGGCGCGGTGCGGGCCATCGCATCGGCGGGCATACGCATTACGGCGATCAAGGATTTTACGTCGGTGCCGCACAACGGGTGCCGTCCACCCAAACGGAGGAGAGTGTAAGGACCGTATGGCTGTCTATCATGGACCCAGTTGCAAGCTGTGCCGCCGCGAAGGCCACAAGTTGATGCTCAAGGGCGAGCGGTGCAAGACCGAGAAGTGCGCCATGGAGCGCCGGCCGTACCCCCCGGGTATGCGTATGTCGCGCAGGCGGCGCAGCACCTCGGAGTACAACCTGCAGCTTCGCGAAAAACAGAAGATCAAACGTATCTACGGTCTCATGGAAAAGCAATTCAGGCTGTATTTCCGGCGGGCCGCAAAGCAGGAGGGCGTCACCGGCGAAAACCTTCTACGGATGCTGGAATGCCGCCTGGAGAACGTCATCTACCGGATGGGGTTCGCCGCATCGCGTTCGGCCGCGCGCCAGCTCCTGCGTCACAATCATTTTCTGGTGAACAACAAAAAAGTCAATATCCCGTCGTACCAGGTGCGGGAAGGGGACGTTGTCCAGGTGAAGGAAAAAAGCAAGTCGCTGCACGCCATTCACGACTCCCTGAGAACGATGCGCGATATGCCCGAATGGCTCGACCTCGACAAGGTCAAGCTTTCCGGGAAAGTAGTGCGCGTGCCGGACCGTGGAGCGATACCGGTTGATGTCCAGGAACAGCTGGTCGTGGAACTGTACTCGAAATAGCAAGGGAGACAAAGAGCACGATGAAGTGGAAGAGCCTACTCATGCCGAAGGGAATCCGGATCGAGAATCCGGAGGGAACGCCGAACCATGGACGCGTAGTTGTGGAACCCCTCGAGCGCGGCTGGGGCCACACACTGGGAAACGGGCTTCGTCGCGCGCTGCTCTCCTCGCTGCAGGGCGCCGCGGTCATTTCGGTCAAGATTGACGGCGTGCTCCACGAATACTCCACCATCGACGGTGTTGTTGAGGATGTCACCGATATCGTATTGAATGTCAAGCAGCTCCGGCTGAAGCTCCTGGCCGATGAGGATGCGATCCTCCGGCTCGATGTCAGCGGCGAGGGCGAGGTCAGGGCATCCGATATCGAGAAGAACCCCGATGTCGAGATCCTGAACCCCGACCTTCATATCGCCACTATCGATTCGGATGCCAAGCTCAAGATAGAGATGCGGGTCTCCGACGGACGCGGGTACGTGCCCGCCGAGCAGAACAAGCGCGAGGACGACCCGGTAGGGACGATTCCGATCGATGCGTTGTTCTCGCCGGTTACCAAGGTGAACTACGTTGTCGAGAACACCCGTGTCGGCCAGCGTACCGACCTGGACAAGATCCTCATGGATATCTGGACCGACGGCAGTCTTTCGGTCGAGGATGCCATGGGGTATGCGGCCAAGCTGATGTACGATCACCTGGCGGTGTTCATCAATTTCGAGGGCGATCTCGAGCCCCTCGAAGAAAAAGTAACCGATGAGAAGACCGAAAAGCTGCGTTCGCTCCTGAAAATGCGTGTCGACGAGCTCGAGTTGTCGGTCCGCTCGAACAACTGCCTGCGGGCGGCCAACATTCACACGCTGGCCGACCTCGTGCGCAACCAGGAATCCGACATGCTCAAGTACAAGAACTTCGGCCGCAAGTCCCTGATCGAGTTGAACCAGGTACTTGCCAACCTGGGGCTCTCGTTCGGGATGGATGTCGACAAGATTATGGGCCAGGAGCAGGAGCTGTAAAGCATACTCGAGACAGGAACTCCAGTGGTTCGCACCGTTCCGTAACCCGTAACCCTCAATCGCCAATCGAGATACTGAATAATGCGTCATTTGAAATCAGGACGGAAGCTCAACAGGTCGGCGAGCCATCGCAAGGCCATGTTGTCAAACCTGGCCACGTCTATTCTCGACAAGGAACGGGTAACCACCACGGTTGCCAAGGCCAAGGAAGTGCGCCGGGTCGTCGAGCGGCTAATCACCTACGGCAAGAGGGGAAATCTCCATGCGATTCGCCTGGCTGCGCGCACGTTGAAAAGCGAATCCGTCGTCAAGAAGCTGTTCGATGATATTGCGCCGGCCTACAA
>WJMI01000396.1 GCA_014728015.1 Chitinivibrionales bacterium
AGATCGTCGATCTCGTGCTTGAGCGCGAGCATTCTTTCGATACGCTCGAGATCGCCCTCCTCGAGTATTTCCACCATGTCCTTCACCGGCTGGTCGACAACCATCTCGCGAAGAATTGCCATGGCGTCCGACAGCGGGGTTTTGAAGTCATCGACACGGCCGGATATCCTCTTGAGCCGTTTTTCGATAGTCTCGACGCGCTTGTCGAATGAGACCAGCCCTTTCTCGCTGAGACCGGTAAGCGGCTCGGGAAACAACTCAATGTTGCGGAGATCGGCAAGCACGTCGTTCATGCTTGCCAGTTCTCTGCGCAATACACCTATCTTGTACCATTCCGCGCCGAGCCGGGACACCAGCCCCTGGGACGACCGCCACATATCTTCCTTGTGCTTGCGTGGGGCGCCGCCCAGCGGGCGCGGCATCCCCAGTGCGCCAATGCACACGCACGCAATCAGAACGGTATAACGGTGACGGTGCATCATGTCCATGGATCCCGTGACAGCCTATTCCTTCGGTTCTTTCTGCTGTATCTCCTCACGACGCTTGCGGATCGCTTCGAGGCGGTCCTTTTCGCTGATCTCCTTTTCTTCTTCGGGCTGTGCTCCCGCTTCAGGCTTGCTCTGCTCCAGAATCTTCAGACGCTGGTCGATATCGATCTTTTTGCGGCCCTTGCGGTTCTTAAGCAGCAGGAAATTGCGGCGCATCTCGGCACCGGTCTGCCGGTAGCGAAAGGGGAACGATAGCTGCAGAACGAGCTTCCATTTTGCATACCAGGGATCGAAACCGTCGGTGATGCCTCTATCCTGTTCTGATCGGGGCAGGTTGTTTCCCTTAAGCTCCATTGTAGAGCCTTGGTTCACGCTAATCAGAAGGGGCACGCAGGCATACAGAACGATCCCGCTCGGATAGCGGTATCGACCACCCAGGGAGATGTACATAGGATTCTCGGAGAATGCCACTTCCCAGCGTTTTTCGCTGGACCAATTCCAGTCCGACTCGTGCGCGAACAGTTTGGGCTCAACACCCCGGTTGAAAAATCCCTCAAAGGAATACTCCACAAAGACGTCGAAATTGAATCCCACATACGCGACCCCGGCATAGACCAGATACTGGGAGAACTCGCGCAGCTCCTGGCGAAGCGGCATCCTGAACCCGAGATTGAACATGGCCTTGAGCGGGAGAAAAGTCGCCAGGGGCAAAAGGTCCAGATCGCACAGCGCGCGCATCTGCAGCTTGCCGCCCTCGGTGAGGGGACCGCACGATGCGAACCCGGTGCCGCCGCTACGATATCCGCCCAGCGAGATGAAATCCTTCACGAAACTGTGGACATAGGCAAGTTCCAGGCCCGGGCCGGCAAACCTGAGGTCCTTGTTGTTGGGCCATGTCAATTTCGCCGCGCCTTTCACGTCGCCGACCTGCGGGTGTTTCCCGTAGAGCATGGCCAGCGCCCGGGATTCTACGCTGACGGATGCGAAATCGAACAGCCCGACATCGAATCGCGCGTGAAGGAATCCTTGGGGTACCGGCTGGGATTCGCCCGTTACCGTGTCCTGCTTTGCATCCCAGATATACCCGGTAGCGCGCGCGGTCCCCCATACGTTGCCCGACCCGACGGTATTCGCGCTCTCGCAGTTATAGAATCCCTCGCCCCTGCCGCGTCGCAGCGTGGTCTGGGCGTGCGCTTGCGCGACGCACAGCAGCAGGCAGAGAACGGATAGTGCGGCTCGGTACTGCACGGTCTACTCAATCTCCTTCAGAATCTGCTCGATCTCAGCCATCTTCTTCTGAATTTCCTTTCGGCGCTTCGCCAGGTCTTCGCGTTCTTTGGAGTAGTCGAATGTCTCCCCGCCCTCTTCAAGGCCGCTGATCATGGTGTCAATCTCGCCGAGCAGCCCTCTGCCTGACTCGACATTTTCTGCAAACGAGTCGGTTTCCTGCTGTTCTTTCTGCTCCATGAATACGAGCGTTCTGATAGCTTCGGTATTGGTTTCCTTGAACAGTATCGGCGCCTCGAATGAGACCGACAGCGAAGCGATATGCGGCTCCAGCGCGGTGTTGTTCTTCAACTGTTGATATACGGTTACGCCGAGGCTCGCAATGATACTGAAGCGGCTGCGTATCCGGTATCTGCCGCCGGGCTCAATCCAGACACGGAACTGCTCGAACCCATCGTCGCCCGGATCGAGCTTGTTGCGTTTCTCTTTGTACAGCGAGACGCCGGCATCCACGAACACGCTGTGTTGATAGGTCTTCCATTCCGCGCCTGCCGCCGCCGCGAGTTGCGTGTACCGGTACAGCAGCTGGGGATCGTCAACAAGGCCAATCGAAAGGTATGTCTTGAGCGGCATCTGTTTCGGCCGGGCTATCCAGTCGAGATCCGCTACCAGCGACGGCATAAGGAACGGGCTGTAGAGCGGCCTGGTTGAGTCCGCTCCCAGGCTGACCGTATCTTGTGACGTCGACAGGTAGAGATCGCCTGACACGCTGAGGCCGAAGAACCGCAACTTATCGTTGCCGGGCAGCGTAATAGTCAAGTGAGCATCCGCGGGGCCCAGCTTTTGATAGTCGATTACCGAAGCGCCCGCCGTGAGCTGCATGATGCCGGCAATGCCTATGTGTCCACCCAGACGCGCGACAGCCGAAAGCGCTTCTTTGCTGACACCGCCGCCCAGATCGGCAAACGCCGTGATATTCCCGTTGCCCAACACATTGGATGCGGAGATGCGCGCAGTGCCTTCGTTCCTTCCGCGTACAACGGTCTTTGCCTGGCCGACTGCTGCCCGGGCGGCAAGCGATGCGGCAAGCAGTACCGGCGCTATGCGAACAATGGTGCTATACATTCTGCCGTGCCTGGAGCTGATTGGTTACCGTAGCGGCAATCGGGATGAGTGTGGTTTCGTTGAACCGCTTCCCGTTTCGCTTGAGCCGGCGCTTGTGCTTGCGGAGGGCATCGATGTCTCGCTCGGTGAACAGACGCCATCCGTTGCAGTTGCGCCGTTCCGCGATGCTGAGTTCCGGGTCGACAAGCCACCGCTTCAGAGTCGACACCGAAATGCGGAGCTTTCGGGCTACCTGACCGCTGGTAAGGTACGTTGCCATGATACCACGACCTCCATCTATGAGTACCGTTTGGGTTTTGTCGGGCTGATATTCAGTTCCTGCCTACAATTGTGCAATGAAGGACACCGGAATTGATAGTAGATATTGAATTGAAATCCTAATTATAAGCCGAGCCGGGCGACTACATGTAGTACCACCCTTCGTCTTCGGCACCGCATAGTGTGGTTTGTTGTAATTGACTGATTTTAAAAAAGTTAATCCATCCGAAAACCCGTTTGATAACCCGTATTATCTTCCGGACAAATTCTACCACCATTGGTTCATCCATGTCAAGATTCCGAATGTGATGCCCGATATCGCGTTCTATCCCGGGTGCCGCAGATGGGCTGGAATCGGAGGAGCCCACTATATATGGGGCCCGAATCTGCCTGCGGCGGCACATTATGTTTGCTTCAGCCCCGGCGTCTGGTACCCGGCTTGGATCCCTGAACGTTGCGCAATGCATGGTCGCAATCGCTGTGCGCTCATGCACGGCCGCGATCAAGACGTGCGCCTCAAGGCGGATTGACATCATAGCGCAATGCATGTATTTTTTCTCCGCTTTTGCCAAACACATGCGCGGCCATAGCTCAATTGGATAGAGCACCTGACTACGGATCAGGAGGTTTGGGGTTCGACTCCCTATGGCCGTGCCATTTTTTCCCGCCAGAGATGCTCCGGTAGCCCGCAGGGTGACCGGATTTTTTTTGCGGGTTGCGGCCGTTTTCAGCGCGACCTATTTTTTTGCCGCTTGGAAAGACTCGTTCCACCTGTTACCCCATACGGAGTGAGATTTCATGGCACGGATTGGCAAGAATCAACTGGTGAAACTCCAGAAGAAGTACAAGACCGACGAGGCGATCGGCAGGCTGTACGGTATCTCGCGGCAGGCGGTGCATCAGCTCCGCGACAAATACGGCATCGCGCCGGTTGCCGACAGGCACGGCGATCGTAACGCGGAAATCGTGAAGCTTTACAAGCAGGGCATGGCGGGCACGAGAATAGCCCGGAAGCTCAAGTTGTCGGTGTCCCAGACCTATCGGGTCCTCAATGCGACCCAGGGTGTCTCAATTCGGAAAGTGTAGATGACATGCACACGCCAAGGCCCGGATTGCTGATGCCGGTGGCGTTCTGTACCATGCTCTGCGCCGTCATGACGGGCATCGCGCAAAGCCCGGAAAAAGGAGCGCCAGTCATGGAAATTACCGTAACATCATCCGCATTTGGCCCGATGCAGCACATCCCCTCGAAATACACGTGCGACGGGGATGATGTTTCCCCCCCGATCGCCTGGACTGGGGTGCCTGAAGGGGCAGCAAGCATCGTGCTTATCAGCGATGATCCCGATGCCCCTGCCGGAACCTGGATCCACTGGGTGTGCTACGACATTCCGGTTGCGGCTGACGGCCTTCCCGAGAACGTCCCCCAGGCAGACACGCTTCCCGGCGGAGGAAAGCAGGGCATCACCGATTTCCGCCGTATCGGGTATGGCGGTCCGTGTCCTCCCGGCGGCACCCACCGCTACTTTTTCAAGATCTATGCGCTCGATAGCATGCTCGGCCTCCCCGCCGGCAAGTCCAAGAAAGATGTGGAGAAGGCCATGCAGGGGCACGTGATTGCCCGGGGAGAATTGGTCGGAAAGTACTCACGGAAACAATAGGGGAAACGCTCGTTTCCGTGCGCAGTACCTCCGGATGCCGTCCACAGCTTGTCAAAAGCGAGGATCGTTCTGTCAGGGATACGCGCGCCGGGAACATAGAACCGCGTGTCGGGTGGAGGAAATCGTGGGAGACACGCCGCAATACCTTGTGTTCGAAAACGTCGAGCAGGTGCGCAAGCATGTGGCCCCGCTGCGCGCCGAGGGACACACCCTGGTAACGACCAACGGGTGCTTTGATCTCATTCATGCCGGCCACATCCGGTATTTGTCCGAAGCTGCCGCCGAGGGTGACATCCTGGTGGTGGGTATCAACAGCGATGCATCTGTCCGCAAGCTGAAAGGGCCGGACCGCCCTGTCCAGAGCGAAAAGGACCGCGCCCTGATCGTGGCCGGCCTGAAATCCGTTTCCTGTTCGTTTCTGTTTGGCGAAGATGATCCCCGGGCTTTTTTGGAGGTCCTCAAACCCGATGTTCATGTGAAGGGCGGCGATTATGGCGAAGACATAATAGAAAAACCCGTGGTCGAGGCGTACGGCGGCAAAATCTCGATCGTGTCATTCGTGCCCGGCCGCTCGACCAGCGAGATCCTTCGCGGCATCCGCGGCGAAAAGACATAGGCCCCGCAGGTTTGCCCGGGCGCGCCAACGCGCGATCAGCACGGAAGGTTGTCAATTGCCGTGGAAAATGATATTCTATAGAGTGCTTTCCGCCGCCGCGGCGGCGCAAGCTTCGTGTGGACAACCGCGTTTGTTTCCGGGAGATAGACATGGCAGCTGATCCCCAGGTCATGATAGCCCAGCTGGAAGAGCGGGTACAGAATAATCCATCATCACTCGCCTTTTCCCGCCTTGCCGACAGCTACCGCAAGACAGGTGATATCCAGCGGGCAATCGATATTTGCTCAAAGGGACTCGAGGCGCACCCCGATTATGCCACCGGCCGTATAATACTCGGCCGATGCTATCTCGAGCAGGAGAATTTCCCGGGTGCGATCGAAGAATTCAAACGCGTGTGCCAGGTAGATCGTCACAACCATGTAGCGCTGAAAATGCTCGCGGACATCTACTCGAAGCAGGACATGAAAGAAAAGGCCGGCGACCTGTATGCGGTGCTGCTCGGCATGGACCCGGGCAATCCTTCTCTCGTGCACCTGGCGAGGGTATTCAAGGGATCGGGCACGCGAGACATATTCCGCATTGTAGGGCTCCAGTCGCCCGGTGCCGGGACGGCGCCGGCCCCGGCCGCGCAGGAGGAAGCCGGGCTGGAAGATGCGCCAACCGGTGAAGTGCCGACATCTGCGGAAGGTCAGGCGGTCACGGGCGAGGATGTCACGCAGCGGATGGACGACATGTTTGGCGAGGGGCAGTCCGGCGATGATGGCATAGGGGAGCTGCTCAACTCGGCCGGGTCTGCGGGCGGGGGAGAAGCCGGCCCTGAGGCCAAGCCGGACGAGGAAAGCGCAGTCACCCAGACCATTGCACTTGATGAGGCCGCGCTCTCAGCGGCCGATGCCGCATCCGGAGAGCCGGCGGCACAAAGCACTGACGACGCAGCTGCTGTGAAGGAGACCGGGGTTACGGGCCAGGATATCAGCGAGCGGATGGACAGCATGTTTGGCGACGAGGGCGGGGATGCCACGCTCGAGACGGTTCCCGCGACCGATGAGATCACCGACGAAACGGCCGAAGTGCCGGCCGAAAAACCGCCGCCGGCGGCTTCGAAAACCCCCAAAGACCAGGATTCGGTAACCGGCTCAGACATCTCCCAGCGGCTCGATGACATGTTCGGCGAAACCACTGTCCAGGAGGCGGCTGCACCGTCCGATACCGAGGAACCGTCGCCGGTCGAACAAGAGATCGCCGGGGAAATCACCGAACCCGAACAGGCCTTGGAAGCAGGGCCGACAGATGAAGATACCGCTCCGCCAACGGCCGAATTTGACTTCTCCACTGAAGCGCCCACGCAGGTAATCAACAAGGCGGATCTCATGGCTGCCGCCCAGGCGCAGGAGGCCGGAGAAGAACCATCGGATGCGCTCGTGGCCGGACATGATGCGCCTGAAAATTACGCAAGCGAGGACGACGTTCTGGTGGAGGACGCCGCGGCCCGGACAGCCGATGATGATTTCATGGCCGCGGTTTCATCCGACGAAACCATTTCTCCGGATGAAGAGATTGCCGAGGACACCGAAAAAATTCCCACGGCCGCGGAAAGCAAGCCGGCTATCACCGGCGAAGATGTCACGGACAGAATTGATGCCATCCTCGACGGCAAGTCCCCGGACGAGGTCGCTGAAGAGGCGAAAGAGCCGGAAACACCTGCGGAACCTTCCTCGCCCGGACCGTTGCCTGCGGGCAGCGCGGCACAGCCCATGATCGAGGAGGAGGCCCCAACGCCCGACACAATCCCCGCGCAGGAAGCGGTCACGCCCGACATGGAAGAAACCCCGGCAGAGGAAGCGTCCGCCGGGGCCGAGGAGAAGCTGTCGGAGACTTCTGCGCTGGCTGCGTCCGATTTTTCCGATGTCGTGTCGGAACAGGACTCTGCGGAGGCGGCCGGCTCGCCGCCGGTCACCGGCGAAGACGTGGCTGATCGTCTCGATGAGATCTTCGGCGAGGAAGATGCCCTGGGCGAAGATATTCCCGAGGGCGAGAGCGGCGAGGACCAGGAGGAAGCCACGAGCGAGTTCTATACGGTGTCCGGCACATCGGCCGGCGCCGACAATGCCGGGGAGGAAGAGCTTGCCAAATACGAGGCGCCGGATGCCGCAATCGAGACAGCAGGGGTCGAACCCGGCGGTGAAGATGATGTGGAAGTCGCCGAGGTGGCGGAAGAGCTCGGTGAGGAGCTGGGCATAGCCGATGAGCAGGACGGCATGGAAAAGGCGGAGGATCCTGGCGAAGAACCTGCGGGTGAAGATATGCAAAGCACCGATGCGGGTGATGCAACATCCGAGATTGGGGCATCGGATACCGCAATGACTCTGGAAGATGCTGCTGATACGGGCGAGGTTGAAGAGCCGGCTGTTGCAGATACATTGGCTGGTGAGCTTTCCGAGGCGGAAGAAACACTGGCTGAGATTCCGGACGAGGACACCGCGGAAGACGACGGGGCCGGGCAGGAGTTCTACACGGTATCAGGAGATAGAGCAGAGGCCGAAAGCGATGCCGATGAGGAAGTGATGGCGACTATCGGCGAGCTGGAAGCCGATACAGCCATGCCGCCTGCCGGCAATGAGGTGGCGGCGAAAGAGGAGGGCGATGAACCGGATGGGGCGGCCCTCGGCGAAGCGGGCGAGGAGGACATGCGCGCCGGCGAAGGTGATGCGCTGCCGCCAGAGCCGGGTGTTTCCGCGGAAAGCCGGGTTGCGGCGATACCCGATCACGTGCTCACCCCCACGCTCGCTGATATCTATTACCAGCAGGGCCAGCCACAGCTTGCCGTCCAGATATATAAGAGATTGCTCGACAGGGACCCGGAAAACGAACGCATTTCCGCGCGTCTCGCGGAAATAGAAGCCGCGGTTTCTCACTCGGCCGTAACGCGTGACGGTGCCGCTGCCGGAGATGCGCACCGTCAGTCGGCGCCCGTGTCCTCCGCACCAGGGCACAAAAGAAAGAAACGGACCAGCCGGGGCCGCCGGAGCCGCCGTTCCATGAACGATGAACGCCCGCTCAAGGGCGTGCGGATCAAGAAGAAGGTCAAGGAGAGAATCCGCATGCAGAAGAAGGGATCTTCGCGCCCGAAGTATGGCCGGTAGCCCGGTCGCATTCCCTATGAGCACCATCTCGGACTACCAGTGAATTCCCGGGTCGCCGAACTACGCCGGCTTGCCGGGCGCGCGCGCTGCACGGCGGTACTCGTTTCGAGTCCCGTTGATGTGGAGTATGTCAGCGGATTCCGCGCGACGAACGCCTACCTGTTGATTTCATCACGCCGCGGCATCCTGTTCACCGATTTTCGCTATCGTTCCGCGGCGCAGCGTTTCTGCAGTCGCCGCAGGGAATGGCGGTTCGTCGAAGTCGGCGAGAGCAGTTTCGAGGCGATTGCCCGCGCAGTGAAGCCGGGTGATCGGGTGGGCATTCAATCCGGCTCGCTGACGGTTGACCAATACGACCGGCTCAGGCGGAAATGCAGGCATGCGAAGCTGGTCAAGCTGGGCAATGCGATATCATCGGTGAATGCGGTCAAGTTGCCGGGGGAGATTGCGGCAATGCATCGTGCGGCGCGCATTGGCGATCGCGCGCTGGCCGCGTTTGCGCGGGACGTGAGACCGGGGATGAGCGAGATTGCGGCGGCGCGCATGCTGGATGACCTGTGCGCGGAGGGCGGTTCGGAAGGGCCGTCGTTTGAGACCATTGTCCTCTTCGGTCCCCGAACGGCGCTGCCCCACGGCCGGCCCTCGCAACGGAAGCTTCACAAGGGGGATTGGGTGCTGTGTGATTTCGGCTGCACGGTCGACGGGCTGTACTCGGACATGACCCGGACCATGGTCGCGGGCATGCCCAGCGAGAAGCAGAAGCGTATCTATGATATTGTGTACCGGGCGCAGCGGGCCGCTCGCCGCGCCGTAAAGGCCGGGATTCGTTCCTGCGATGTCGATGCGCGCGCGCGCGGCGTAATTGCGGATGCCGGGTACGGCGACGCGTTCGGGCATGCAACCGGGCACGGCGTCGGGCGGCGGATCCATGAAAGGCCTCGTCTGGGCCGCAATGATAAAACTATTTTAACCGAGAACATGGTCGTTACCGTGGAGCCGGGCATCTACGTTCCCGGTGAGGGCGGTGTGCGCATCGAGGACATGGTGGCGGTCACGCCACGCGGGGGGCGCTGCCTGACACATGCGCCCCGCGAGCTGATCGAACTGGGCTTTCGCACATGAAAGGGGCCGTCGTATGAAGAGATCAAAGGCACTTGCGTATGCAGCGTTCTGTATTGCAGCGGTGCTGTCCCTGCCCCGTGCCGAGGAGGCGGGACGCCTTTCGATTGTTGAGGGGAAGGTCTCCCTGCTTCGCAGCGGGAGCGAGAAGTGGGTCCCTGCCCGCCCCAACATGGGACTCAAGACAGGCGATCAGCTGTACACGCGGGAGGAAAGCTTTGCCGAGGTGACGTATGTCACCGGCGCAGTGCTTCGCATGGACGAAAACACCAAGATAACCCTGACAGCCGCATCGAAGACGGGCACGAAAACGAAGAGCGGCGTGGGCAACGTCTGGGTCAACATGCGCAAGCTGGTACGCACCGGCGGGAAGAAATTCGAGCTGGCGACCCCGACGGCGCTCGCGTCTATCCGGGGGACCAAATTCAACGCAACGACCAATCCTGATTCATCGACCGATATCGCCGTGTTCGACGGAACGGTGGCGGTGGGGCCGAGCGGGGACGCCGGGGAGCGGAAGGGCGAGGAGAAGCGCCCGGACGGGCTTGCGCCCGGGGAGGTCCCCGGTCCCGAGGAAGTCCCCGGTCCGTATGAGGTTACGTTGGAAGAATGGCGGAGCATTATCGCCGGACAACGGATTCGGATCCGCGGCGACGGCAAGTTTTCGCAGGAGGCGTTCGACGTGACAGAGGCGCGCGCGAAAGATGCGTTTGTCAAGAAAAATGCCGCGCTCGACAAGAAACTCGAGGAGACCGAGTAGTCCGCGCAATACAGCCGGCTACTGCGTGCTTGACCCCGCACGCATCGCATCCTGAATTCCCGCCTTACTGAACGAGAAGGCTTTGATAGCGATGTCCCTGGCGAAGTCCAGGGACTTGTATTTCTTGTCGTAGGTGAATATTCTCACCAGCATCCGCCTGATGGGAAGCTTGTTGCCCTCCGGGTGCAGGTAGAGATCCGTAACATCACCGTTGCTGACCTTCACTTTCGCCCCGTAGTCGTATACGTATTCGATCTGTTCGGGCTCGATGTCCTTGAGCCCGTCGCCCTCGGGGACCGCGAACTTCGCATCGACATCGATCTTGCCGCGGCTCGAATATCCTTTCCCCTCGATATACAGGCTGGAAAGAAAGTTGAAGTTTACCTCGGCATCGAGCACGACGTCGCCTTCGCCGGGAAACGGCTTCGTGATCTTGCACGAATGCTTCCCCAGATACAGCGACCAGAATTCACACGTGCCGGCTTTTCCGTTCTCATCGACATAGTAAAGCTTCTTTTCGAGGAGACCCCGGCTGTTGTACGGGCCATACTGGGCGCGCGCCGCGCCGATGGTCAGCGTGAGAACGAATGTGACGGCGACTATGCTGCACTGCCGGAATAGCATATGTTCCTCCCTGGTAGAACAAAGGAGTTTGGTGATACCCAAAAATGAGTCGTGGAACGGCTGCATGGTCAAAAAAATTGATGTGGACCGGCGCAACATTCTCTCACCGAAGAACCGGCGTTTTCAGCCCGGTCGTTCGATACCCATTTCGCGCAGGAAGCGCCGGTTGTCACGCCACTTCGGCGTCACCCGCACATGGCACTTGAGCCGCGCGCGCGCGCCGGCCAGGCGGGCGATATCGCGCTGGGCCTGGTTTTGTATCCGACGGATCAGGCTTCCCTGCTTTCCAATCACAATGCCTTTCTGGCCCGTGGTCTCGACATGAATCGCGGCATCGATACGGTGCAGATCTTCCTGCTCCTTGTAGGAGATAATTTCCACGCAGACCGCGTGCGGCACTTCCTCCCGGGTCGCCTCGATTATCCGTTTCCGTATCAACTCCGCGGCAAGGAACCGCATGTCCGCATCGGTAAGATCCTCCTGCGGGAAATACCGGGGTCCGGGACCGGCGAGCGGTTCGGCTACCGAAAGAAAGGCGGCGCGCGCGGCCGAAGCATCCAGCGCGGACACGGTTATGGCCGGCCTGTCCGAAAAGGCGGGGTAGCGTGCGGCGAATTCCGCGCGCCGCGCCTCGGGAGTGGGGCAGGCATCGGCCTTGTTGAATACGATGATGACCTGCGTGCCGGCCCCGGCGACCAGGCCGGCAACGGCGTCTTCCTCCTCGCCGAATGCGCGGGACAGGTCCACGACATAGCACACCACATCGATGCTCCCGTCGGCAATCGAGCGCGCGGCCTGGGCATACATCACGTCGTTAAGCGCGTGGGCGCCGCGGTGAAGCCCCGGTGTATCCACGAACACGATCTGCAGGCCCGGAGCGTTGTATACTCCGCGGAGATTTCTGCGCGTGGTCTGCGGTACCGAAGTGACAATCGAGAGCTCCTCCTCGAGAATCGCATTGAGTAAGGTCGATTTGCCGCTGTTCGGGCGGCCGACAAGAGCGAAGAATGCTGATCTGAGCTCGGATGCCTGTGTGTTCATGAGTATTCCTGCACGGCGGGTCAGGACTCTTTGTCCGGATGCGCGGCAGTGGCCGCACGGCTGGTGGTGTCCGCGGCGAGCCGCTCCCGCGCAATCTGGACGTTGCGAATATAGGCGCGCATGAGCTCCGCGCCGAGAAAGCTCGAGTGGACCGTCCATTGGGGCCCGTGCACGGTAACCACGCATGCGGCGATGCGCTGGCCGGGATCCGATGCGTGGCGCGCGAATCCCGCGAACCAGTCCACCCGGCCGGTCCCGTCCATGTCCACGTTGCCTGTCTTGCCGCCGTATTCGATACCGGTGAACCTGCCGGACCGCTTTACATACACGAAAGATTTTCTCGCGGTGCCGTAGCGGGCTACCGCCCGCATGAGTTTTGCGAGCTCCGCGGCGGTCTGGGGGCGCATGGGTATGCGCCATGGACGGGCCTTGAACGCATACCGTTTGTGCCCGCTTCTCAGATCCCGGATGCTGTCGACAACCGCCGGCGTTGGCATGTACCCCCCCGCGGAAACCGCCGCCGCCAGGAGCGCGCCGAACAGCGGCGAAATGCGGGTATTCTGATTGAACCCGCAGGCGAGCTCGGCAAGCTCGAAGGAAGAGTCCGCCGGCGCGGCACGGGCTTCGTCGACATGCAGGTCGAACGGGACGGGAGTGCCGAAACCGAATTGTGTCAGTGATGCGCGCATGGTCTCCGCGCCCAGATAGTGAATGCCGAGCCGCCCGAACACGGGATTTATTGAATATGCAAACGCCTCTTCGAGCGTTACCGCGCGGTGGCGCGGCAGCTCTTTCTTGAGCTGAAAGCGGTACAGCGTGTGGTTTGCGCCGGCGGTCTCAAGCGGGCTTCCGGCCGTGAGCCCCGCGTTTTCTGCCGCCGATGCCGCCGTGACTATTTTGACAATGGATGCCGCCGGAAACATGCTGCGGCAGTAGAGATCCCGCGCCAGAGGCGGCTCCTCGGGATGGTTGTAGGCTGCCAGGACAAGGGTCCTGCCGGTTTCCGGATCCAGGGCAACCACCGCTCCGTATTTGGGGTGGTAGCGGCGCAGCATTGTTCGCGCCAAGGCCTGAAGGGCCGTGTCAATGCTGTAGTGGATCGCGAGTGAAGATCCGCGCACGTGAATCGTATCCGCGGTCTGGGTGAGACGCGGCGGGTACCGCCTCATGAGCGCGCGAACGTCGGCGGGTACAAGCGTTG
This sequence comes from Chitinivibrionales bacterium, assembly GCA_014728015.1. Taxonomy (GTDB): domain Bacteria; phylum Fibrobacterota; class Chitinivibrionia; order Chitinivibrionales; family WJMI01; genus WJMI01. Next base: position 13,264 of record WJMI01000396.1, read on the forward strand.
TTCCTTTCCGCACCGCGGTCGCGGCTTTCGCGAGTTCGGGTGACTGTTCCGCCGCACGGGATGCGGCCTCTGTTTCGTCAGGCTTGGCGCGGTCGGCCGGGGAGGTTCGCCCCGCATCAGGGCGCCGCAGATACAGCGAACCGGCCACGGCCAGAAGGACAATGATCCCCATGGCACGGATTCGTCCGCGACGCGGCAGCCGCAACCGCGCGCCCCGGGCATCACGGCGCACCTTGCGCAGCATCGGTGATTGTTTGTTCGAATGGTCGATAGCGCTGTCCTCGAAATTAAGATAGCATAGAAAAACGAGTGCGGCAAGACACGACCTCAAGTCGCCGCGCGGATGCGCTCGAGCCAGGGCATGACCTGTTCCCAGGCATCGTCGACTGTCAACGCATCCAGGCTCTGTCCCGGATCAATGCCTTTGGGCACCGTACGATCACCGGCAGTGTCCGCGGTCCACAACGGAAAACCGGGCATGTGCTTGCGGATCACGAGCGAGCCTTGTCCCAGCGGCCCGTTGCGCTTCTCATCGGTCGGGCCGAAGATGGCGGCGGTGGGGACGCCGCCGCAGGATGCGATGTGCATGAGCCCGGAATCATTGCACAGGCAGAGTATGCATTCGTTAAGCAATGCGGCGGTTTCTCTCAGGGATGCCTGCTCGACAACACGGCAGGGCGCGTGCATTGCATCAGCAACCGCCTGCTTGATTGGATCCTCCTCGGCACCGCCCAAAATCAATGCCTGCGCGCCGGTCTTTTCGCACATGCGGTCGGCGAGCGCGGCGAAACGCTCGGGCGCCCATCGCTTGAGTATCATGCCATGCTCGGCACTGGATCCCGGATGCACGCCGATAAACGGCCCGTCGCCGTAGCGGGAAAGACGCTCCCCGGCGCGTTTCTTGTCCGTATCGGAGAACAGCGCGGGAAACTGAAGGGCCTGACCGGCGATCGCGGATCGATCGGCGGCAAGCGCCGCAAGGTTCATGTTCTGACGCGCATCATGCAGGCTGGTGTCCACGGGTACCGTATCGGTAATGAGAAAAGGCAAGGTGGTGATCGGGCTGTACGCGTAGGCAAACCCGAACCGCCGGCGGATTCCGGCGCACAACGGCAGCAGATGATAGAGCCACTTGTTTGACGGGAAAAAGTTCAGGCTGGCATCAAAATGCTGCCGGCGCAGGCTGCGCATAATCGAGAACCGCTGCACGGGATCCAGACCCATCCGCGTCGGATCGAAAACATGGACACCGTCCCATACCGGGTCACCTTCGGCCAGACCGGCGATGCCAAGACGCAGTCCGAGGAGGTGGAGCGAATATTCAGGGCGACTCTGTTTGAGCGCGTGGCAGGCGGGATAGACAAGCAGGTAGTTGCCGATCCCGATCGGGCATATGCACAGGACTTTCATTCGCTATTCCAGGCGGTCGCGGATATTGTAGCTGCTTCGCTGGTTCGCGTGGGTGATCATTTCACCGATCAGTCCGATGGAGATGAACTGGATGCCCATGATGACCGCGCCGAGAGACAAGAGCACCAGGGGGCGGATGTGCATCTCCCGGGTGATTGTCCACTGGACGCCGAAGTACCCGAGAACGCAGCTTCCCGCAAGACCGAGCATGACGCCGAGCAGGCCGAATAGGTGCAGGGGGCGCTTGAGGTATTTGTGCAAGAAGAGCAGGGTTATCATGTCGAGGATCCCGTTCATGAACCGTCCCGCGCCGAACTTGGTCCGGCCGTATTTCCGGGGATGATGCGGGACAATCATCTCGGTTACCCGGAACCCGTCCCAGTGCGCCATCGCCGGCAGGTAGCGATGCCGCTCGCCGTAGATTTCGAGACACTTGGCCACCTCCGCACGATACGCCTTGAACCCGCAGTTGAAATCGTGCAGCCGGATGCCGGAGATGAGGGATGTCAGCAGGTTCCAAAACCTGGAAGGGATGGTCTTGGTAATGGGATCGCGCCGCCGCTTCTTCCATCCCGATACCACGTCCCAGCCCTGCTCAAGAAGCGCGAGCATATCGGGAATGGCCTGGGGATCGTCCTGAAGATCCGCATCCATGGTAACGATGACATCACCGGCGGCCTTCTCGATTCCCACACTCAACGCGGCGGACTTGCCATAGTTGCGACTGAACCTGTACACGCGCATGATGCCGCGGTTTTCGCGATGCAGCCGGCCCGCCACCTCGAATGAACCATCCGTGCTGCCGTCATCGACAAGCACAATTTCATATTCATGAGCTGTCTTCCCCACGGCATCCTTGATCGCCTGCACGAGTTCGGGAAGGCTCTGCTCCTCGTTATACGACGGCACGACCATCGAGATTTTCATATGCTATGTCCTTGGCTGCGCTTTCCTGAGCCTTCCAGTTACGAAGAGCACGCCTCCCACAAGACTTGCCGCGATCCCCACCAGCGATGCCAGAAACTCCATGACCATCGGCGCCTCCGGCGATTCGGGACTGAACCCGGCAAGCATAAAAAGCGTGCCCCCGATGCCCTCCTTGATCCCGAACGGAAGCGGGATCATCATGAGCATGGCGAGGATCGGCACGAAAATGAAAAAATACTGAAAATTCGCGGGTGACAAAAGGCCCAGGGATGCCGCACAGAGAATGTGTACACCGATGTGCATGAGCTGTATCAGCATCGACAGGCCGGCGATGGGCGCGAGCATGTGCCGGTCGTGCACCTCAAAAACGATTTTCTGCAGGATGCCCACGATGCGGGGCTTTGACGGCAGGGGGAGGACCTCGAGCACGGCAAACGCCATGCGCTGTACCCGCCGGGATATGACAAAAGAGAGAACACCGCAGAACAGCGCAAACGTTCCCGCCACGGCGAGGACGGCCGTGAATGTTCTCCCGTCGTTCACCAGGCCCCGCTTGAGAAGAATCGCGCTCCCGAACAGTGCAAGCACGGCCATGGCCAGCAATCCGGCGAAACGGTCGAGAAACGTGGCGGCAAATCCGGCCCTTCCCTGGCCGCTGCTCGACCGGACGAGCGCAATCTTGACGGCATCACCGGCGATCATCCCGAACACGAAATTGTTGAAGAACATTCCGACGAAATAGAGCATGAGCGCTCGCGGGAACCGCATCGGTATGCCCTTGTTGTGCAGCAGGAGCCGCCACTGGAAACTGCCGAGAATACCGCTGAGCACGAACAGCGCGAAGCCCAGAAAGACCCAGGCGTAGTCCGCCTGCGCAAAAGCGGACATGATGCTTCGCCATCCCAGCCGCCATACGATAAACGCAATGACCAGCGCGGTAATGCCCAGCTTGGCCAGGAATCCAGCTATTCCTTTCGGCTCACTTCTGTCAGCCACTGTTCCACCTTTGCGGCGCTGCTGTCCCATGATAACGAGACCGCCCATTCGCGTCCCTGCGCTTCGAGCCGCCGCCGCTTGTCGGGATTGTCCAGCAGGTCGGTGATGCAGGTTATCAGATTGTCTTTGTCGTTTTCGCGATACAAAAGGCCGGTTTGTCCATGCCGCACCGAGTCGCGAAGGCCGGGCGCATTGTTGGCCACGACCGCGGTCCCGCACGCATTTGCCTCGATGTTGGCAATGCCCCATCCTTCTTTGTGTGACGGATTGACAAAGAGGGTCGCCTGTTGCAGGAGTGAGGTCTTTTCGTCGTCGTCGACAAAGCCGGCAAACCGGACGAGCTGCTCGAGGCCGAGCGCGGCCGTTCGCTCCTTGAGATGGTCCTCATGATCGCCGGTGCCGGCGACAACCAGCTGTAATTGCCTTCCCCGATCCGCGAGCACCCGGAGCGCATCGAGCACGATTTCCAGGTTCTTGTATCGCTTGATCCGTCCCATGAATACCAGCATGTCGGATCGCTTCACGCTCCGGTCGGCGGGAGGCACGTAGCGATCCGCATCGACGCTGTTCTCTATGATGCGTATGTGCGTCCGATCGAACCCGTGCGCGACCATGTCCTCGACCGTGCTGGGGGACACCGCGCAGCAGGACACGTTGCGATATCCCCAGGCGCTCAGGTTTTCAAAAAACAGCACGTAGCGCGCGAGCGGATAGGCGGCCAGATCGAATATGGTCGCGCCGAACAGGTGATGGAAGAAGGCGCAGACCGGAAGTCGCGGGAACCAGCGGGGCGTGAAGAACGGAATTTTGTTGACATCATCGACAATGCAGTCGAACCGCTCGCGGCGGGCAAGCGTGCGAACGAACCAGGGCGCTTCCCAGTTGAACGTATACGTATGGCCCCACCGCAGCACGCGGATGCCGTCCTGCCTGTCCTCTCGTGTGCTGCCGGGAAACCGGGTTGTGAGAAGGGTGATGCGATGGCCCCTGGCGGCCAGTCGCCGAAACAGTTGCTGAAAATGCACCTCGGCCCCGCCCGCCTCGGGATGCTTCATGTCCCGCCAGTTAAGGACCAGGATATTCATGCGGGCGCGCTCCGGTGCTGGCGGTTGCGCCGGGCGGCCGCGACAAGGATGACGGCCAATGCCAGCAGGCATACCAGTGAAATACGCGCGCCGGTTTGAAAGGCCCGGCTCTCGTAGTAGCAGCGGACCGTATGGGTGCCTTCGGGCACTTCGACGGCGCGCAGGGCATAATCGGCGCGATGCAGGGGCGTGGGCCGGCCGTCCACAACAGCTTTCCAACAAGGATAGTGGATTTCGCTGAGCACCAGGAATCCGTCACGCGGGGTTGTTACCTCGATAGTCATGGCGTTCAGCCCGTATTCGATTATGCGGGCGGCGCCTGCCGCCGCATCATGCGCGCCGGACGGCGGGAGCCCGGGCTCTTGCTCCAGCACGATGCTGTTGACATGATCGAAGTCTTCGCGCCACATCGTCGAAAGAATACGATCTTCTTCGGGGACAACACGATAGTCATACACCACCCGCGCACGGGGGAGGTAGTTTTCGTTCAGCGCAAAGCCCATGCGGCCGGCCGCGTGATCGACGTGAATGGTGTACTTGACATTAAGTATGTCCAGCCCTTTGGCACTGCGGCTCAGAAGCTGCCGCTTGAGACGCAGCGGGTTGTATCCCTCCATGAGGAACAGCTCGTGGACACTGCCCTGGTTCTTCTCGAAGATCATGTTGCGGCCGCCGAGATCGGTCGTGCCCGGACGGGAATCGCGGGAGTTGATCCGGAAAAATTCTTCTTCAAGCTGCTCCGTGAGCTGTCTGACCACCGGTGTTTTCGCGTAAATCCGGCCGGGATCCTTGCCGCGCGACACATAGCTCGTGGTCGAGAACGGGAAATCAGAGCCGTACAGAAATAGCAGCAGGTCAACAAAGGTCACGGCGATGCACAGCGCCCCCGTATGAGAGGCCCGCAAAAAGCCGCGCGCCCTGAGTATCAGGATGCACGCCGCGGCGGCGGCCAGAAAAACAAAGACCCACCAGGACGAAACGACCTGCGGATAGATTGTTTCCGCGACAAACCGCTGTATCGCGGCCGTGTTGTTGCCGTAGGCGCCGGCCGACGAGATGAAATTGGTTATTCCGCCCCGCAGCCCTCCCATGCCGATGATCACACCGATGAGTACCGCTGTCGCGGCTATCCCGATACCGGTGCGGATGAGCGCGCGCCGGATGCGCGCGTTTTCTTTCCACGCATGCCCCAGCAGCCAGTCCAGACCGAAACCGGACAGGACGGCGACGGAAAACGAAAAGAGATAGGCAAACCTTCCGGGCACGCGAAACCGGTCGAACAGCGGAAACAGCTTGAACACAATCCAGTAGAGGAAAAACGAGTCTCCCATGGCCAACAAGAGCGAGAGCAGCGCCATGCCGCTCAGGAACCATACGGGCGGCGTTCGTATGAACACCGCGGAAAGGATCGCGAGCAGGAGGGGAATGATGCCGCAATAGATCGCGGTTTCCCAGTATGTATGGACGCCGGCGCGAACATCGCTTTGCGCGATACCCCAGTATGCCTTGTCCGGCGTGCCGAAAAAATTGGGAGCAACGAGCGTAACAAACCGATACGGCCGAAACGAGCCTTCACAGGATTCGCGAAATTCCAGCGTAGGCCGCTCGGAGTTTTTTCCCAGTTCGTTGGTCGGGAGGAGCTGTATGGCCGAGAGGCCGGCACCGAGCGCCACGACGGCCAGAAACAAGCCGAACCGTCGAACCTCGGCGGCGGGGCGGCTCTGATGTGTCTTGAGACGCCACGCTACGCCGAATACCACGAATGCGCCCAGCCAGTAGTGAATGTGCAGAATGAGTTGCGGGTAGCCGGCAAGAAAGGTATTGGCAAGCGCCAGCGCGCAGAGAGCCGCCCAGAACAGGCTTTGCCGGTCGAGGGCGCGCCGCATCAACAGGACGATGAGCGGAAACCAAACCGCCGTATGGATCATATTGACATGGAAGATATGCGCGGTCAGGACGGCGCAGAACATGAACGTCATGCCGCCGAGTGTGCTGCCGGTGCGGGTGATACCAAAATCCCGGCACAGCCAGAACATGAACAGCCCGGCCAGCAGAATGTGCAGCACTATCTGATATTCGACCAGAAGCGGGCTCAGCCAGTCGCCGGAAACGAACGGGGTCAGAAGAAGGTTCAGCGGGTACAGCACCGCGGCCTGGACATCAGCGAAAAACGGCATGCCCGAGAACACATACGGGTTCCAGAACGGGAACACTCCCTCCTTGATGCTCCTCGCCGCGAACAGGCGATACGGAAAATTCTGTTCGGGGAAATCATTCCAGAAGAAGCCTCGGGCGGTCAGAATCGGCCAGTAGTAGACCGCAACGAGCACGAGGAGGACAAACGGCACGCGCATCATTCTGATGATGTTCGAACGCCGGTCGCCCCGGTCCGGTTCTGTTTTTCCGGGGGCACTATCCATGCGGCGATGCTTGTGCCTGGGTCGAGCCATGTTCAGCGTCCCGGTGATTTGGCCGCAAAGGCCCAGAAGTGA
>WJMI01000397.1 GCA_014728015.1 Chitinivibrionales bacterium
GATCGGTGATGGCTCGAGGGCATACACAACTCCCCGGGTACCCACCAGCCGCGCAGCCTGGAGAGCATAATATCCGATATTGGCGCCGATGTCAAGAACAGCATCCCCCGGCTGGAGCATCTTTTGAAAGATCTCTGTGGCCAGCGGCTCCCGTATCCGGTCCATGACGAGCTGTTTCTCAATACTCTCCTCGCCGATATCCAGCCCTGTTCTTGAAATATCCAAGAACATGGCATTCTTCATAACCGTTATCCTAACAATGCCCTGTGTTGACGTCGCTTTAATCCGCAGCCACTTGACTGTCCTGACTATCGCATATACAGCCAGCTTGGCCAAAACGAAAGGACAGAAGAGACCACTCGTTCTGACTACCTGAAGTAGTGGAACTTTCCATTTCTTGAATCTGGTTATCATGACTGTTTGTCGCGGCAAGCTCGTTGCGAGCGGCTATTTTCGTTTCAAAGACAAGATGCTCAGAAAAAAACTCGAGAAGACTGTCTGGCAGCCCAGCATAATAAGTACGGCGGCAGGAATGACCAGGCGCATGACCTCACGAGGATCGAGGCGGCCAAAGGACCGGGATCCCCAGAAGCGCACCGCGTAGACCGTCGCGCCAATACCCCCCGCGAAGAAGAGGCAGCCCAGCAAAAGACCGATTTCGAGGTTGAAGATTCTTGACAGCCTGCTTGTCGCATGATCCTCAGGCAGCAATCCCTCATTGATCGCGAAAACCTTGCTGAAAAGGTGAAATACCACGGCTTGAAATCCGACGATGACAGCTACTCCGCAGTACAGCAGGGTGTGGACATCGAACGCAACCCCGCCAAACACTTGACGGCCGGTAAGGAGCCAGCCGCCGAGGATGCTTCCAGCCAGTATCAGCGCTACACCCGGCACAAGAAAAAGCCAGGTAGGGCTGTAGAGAAGCATAAAACGCAGATGACGCCAGCCATCGCGCCAGGTATGCAAATGCGGCGGATGCGTCCGTCCATCAGGCGAAAGCGTAGTGGGGATCTCCGTGATGCGTAGTCCGTGCAAACTGCTCTTCACAACCATTTCAGTGGCGAATTCCATGCCCGTTGTTCTCAGATTGAGACGCTGCACTGCATCCCTGCGAAATGCCCGCAGGCCGCAATGAAAATCTCCGCATTGCCTGCTACGGAAAAGGAAACGGCCCAGGAAAGTAAGCATGGGATTTCCAAAGTACCGATGCAAGAACGGCATGGCTCCGCGTTGTATGCCTCCGCGGAAACGATTTCCCATGACAAGGTCATATCCATCGCGCAACTTCTGCAAGAATTCAGTGATTTGGCCGAAGTCATAGCTGGCATCGGCATCCCCCATGATAACAAACGTACCGCGGGCCGCTTCAATGCCACCCATCAAGGCAGCGCCGTAGCCTTTTGCCCTCACCTCAACGATGCGCGCCCCTGCATTTGCTGCTATACGACGGGACCCATCAGAGCTTCCATTGTCAGCGACCACCACCTCCCCATCCAGACCGGCATGGTCCAAGGCCCGCACAGCATTCTTTACGCATGCGCCAACCGTCTCGGCCTCATTCAGGCAGGGCATTACTACTGATACTTCCATAGCTCGATTTCCGCCGCGCTCAGGACAAAAAGCCTGCATGGAGGCGCCTCAACCGCCGGGAAGCGCTTTCGCAGACTCTCCGCGGATTTCCATACTGTCTGTCGCGCTGTCGGGAGGCACGCGACCGAACCAGACACCTCGTGTCATGTGTCGCCATTCAAGGCCGTCAATGCGTGGTTTGCCGCTCGTGGTTATCGCCAGTATGTCCTGCGGCCTCATCTTACTTATCCAGGGTTGAAATGAGCCTTTGGCCCGTCTGGTCCACTGAATGTTGCGATACGTTGAAAGGTCATCCGGCCGCATAAGCTCAGGCTCGAAGCCAAGCACGTAGCGCCAAGGAGCATGTGGATTGTTATAGAACGTCCGGTAGAATATCCCCATATCGTCTGCGTAAAGTATGCCGCCCGAATCGGGAAACCATTCCTTGCTCGCATCGGATGCTTCTTCGTACACCAGCGGATAGCGCGGAATATCGAACGTCCATCTACTGTGAACATCGCTTGTGACGATAAGAAAGAAAGAGCCCGCAATTGCCGCACTCAAACCAAAGCGTCTCCACGAGTTGAATGTGAGATATTCGTCAAGTATTTCGTCAATTTCTCGTACGATCCATACAAGAGCCGCTAATAGCCCCCAATCAAGCCAGAATCGCCCTACATAATAGCCGAGTACAAATCCGGCAATGGCGATATAGAAAACGGGATTGTCAACGACCCACTTATGCCATCGTCCCCGCACAGCACGCCAAAGAAGGAGCACTGCGCCTATGGTGAACACGTGCAATGCGCTTCCGCGCATTGGTTGCAGCTCCGTGACAAGCATGCGGGAGAGCATTGTCTGCGTGGGAGAGCGAAGCACAACATAGAATGTCCGCTGAATCGTCTCTGCCGCATGACCGGTCATCAACAGGCCAAGGATTGAACCTAACACGACGCATACAGCTATGCGGGCGACCGCTCGCCACTGCCGTGCGATAGCAAAGCACACAATGGGCAGTCCATACAGATACGATGCAGGCTGTATCCATGTAGTAACGGCAATCGCGGCTGTCAAAAGCAGCATTGCCTTCCACGGCTTATTGCGTTCGGCGAACGATTCCCATGACAGACATACCGCGACAAAGACGGTCATGGTCAACAGATAGGGACGGCCGAGAAAAAGGCGCAAAACCCAATGCGGGCTGAAACAGGTAAGTAGCGAGATCGTCAGCGGCCAAGCTTCCGGACGCCGCAAGAAGAATATCGGTATGATCGCTATCGAGAAAAAACACAGCGCAATACTGAAGGCAACGAGCCCGAACTTGCGAATGCCCATTTTATGGTGAAGAAAGCCGAGGATAGCATGCCATCCGGCGTGACTGTCAGTTGTAACATTATCGCGGATGACAAGAATATCATCCCATGCTTTCCCCGAAATGGCCTTGGCGGTGTGGCGCAAGGTGTCATCCGGCGGTCTCCACCCCATGGTGCCGACGCGCGCGGGGATGAATATTGCCGCACCCACCACCACGACGAAAGAGAGTAGTGCAGCGAATCGTATCTGCATTTGGTCATGTTCCTTGCCCGCCAGAATACTCATAGGCTGTCCTTTGCCTCCGGAGCACGAGCGAAAGCCGCAACAGGCTCACCCAAACTGTACTGCAATTTCCCGCGATTGTCAATACACGCGCTGGCTCCCGCCGAGGAAAAATCCGCCCTACATCACGGCCGGATAAAACAGAAACGTCTTCTCGCCCGCGCCCACGGTGACATTGTCCCACGCGCGGGTGTCAATCACGCCGCCGCTTCTGTTGAGCGCGGATGCCTCCACGCGATGCATCCCCGGTTCTACCGGTATCCGCGTGATATGTATGCTCTTGGGCAAAAGGAAACTCAGGCGGGTGTCGGCCTTTTCGAGCTGATCGGCAAGCACATCGGTACCAACGCTCACCAGCAGGTTCGCGATCGGGCTCGCCGTTTCCAGCTTCTGTTTCGCCTTCTGAGCGGCAATCGTCCGCAGCACCACCCGGATAGTGGTTCTGATGAGCGTTGCGGTGCGATTGTCCTCGATATCACGCTCGAGGAGCAGGTCCGTGTCCGCCAGCATCAGGCTTTTTATCCTTCCCGACGATGCAGTCCCGGCGGAGAAACCGTGCACTTTTGACGGACGCCGCACTGCGGTCGGCAGGGCGAACTTGATATGGAACGTGCGCCCGGCCCGCGTGCGCTCGCCCTGGGACATTTTGCGCATCTCCGACTGCGGCAGGGGCGGCGCCGGAAGCGCCACGGCAACCGTGTCGCCGTTGGGGTCCTTATAGTACCCGATAAGCATCCCGCCCATCACGTACGTTCCCCAGAAAACGATTTCGTCGAGGACCGGCCCCTTGCCGGCATAGCCCACCACCACAATCTCAGTCGCATCGCGGTCGACTCCGTGGACTTTTTCCGGGGGAACCGGCGGCTTGGGAAGTTCGAGGAGCTTAATGTCTTCCTCGCGGTCGTCGGCAAGAAGCCGGTAGTAGGCCACCTCGGCCACCTGCGAAGGCAGCCGGATGGGACCGTTCCGGTAGGCGGCAACCGACTTGTACAGCGAGATCGCCGCGTTGTCACGCTCGTCTTGAACATCGAATACCAGCGACGACATGAAATGCGACATGCCGTTGTCGTTATACTTGTCCCTGCCCTTGTCTTTCGACTTGAACCGGTCGAACACCAGCTGCACTTTGCGCGTCTCCACCAGCGACTCGTCATACTCGCCCTTGGCCAGGTAGTCGAGGGACATGAGCTGATGCAGAAACACTTGTTCGTACCGCCTGCCCCGGTATGGCCGAAGGTTGTCATTGGTGAGAAGACTGGCGGCTTCGTTGGTAATCGATCGCGCGTAAAGATCGTCAAGCACCTGTTCCGCGTTCTGCAGGCACACGAGGCTTGAATCATATTCTCCCGCGTAGTGGAACAGCACGCCCTGGTCAAACCAGTAGAGAAACCTGTTAAGGTTGCCGTAGAGCTTCGACGATTTTCGTATCTCGTCGATACCTCTGCGATACTCGCGCGTTTCGGTGACACCCTCAAGCAGCTTGATACGCCGCATGCTGCGCGTCGTACAGGCGACCGCCAGGCATAACGCGATGCCCAGCACGCAACACAAGCTTCCGCGGCTGCATCGAAGGCGACGATTTCTTCGTGACATGCTCATGCGAAGGCGGGGCCGGCCGGCCCCCGCTCCCCGCGAAACGCGGGCGGCCGGCATGCTGTCCTACAGCTTTGTCTTGCTTCTGGTGATGTACTTCTTGATTTTCTTGTCGCCAATCCAGAGCTTCTTGTGGGTCTCGAGATCAATCAGCTCGAGGTCCACCTGGTAGTACATCACCGCCTTGCTGCCTTCCTGATCGGCAATCGTGTTGATGCTGCCGATGAGCATCAGGTCGGCGCCGGCCTCCACGTTGGCCTCTTTCTTGGTTTCCTCGGATGCGTGCTCCTGCTGGCTCTCGACCTCCTGGCGCAGCTGCTCGCGCTCGGCCCGGTTCGCGACGAATTCCACCTTGCCCGAGTTGATGAGCACGCGTTCCATGTCTTTGACAAACGTTTCGACATTGATGTGCTCGTGGCTCTTGTTGCGAATGTCTCCGACGATAATCGTGGGGACAGGGACCTTTCCCGCATACTTGGACGTGTACCACGGGCGGGAAAGACAGTCACCCAGCATTTCCTCGGCAACGAGTCTCGAGTCGGTGTCGTTCCATTTGCCGCTCAGGTCGATGGTGGAATCAGCGGCAACGCGCGTTACCTTTTTGCCGCATCCGGCAAGAGCGATCAGGCACAGGCTCGCGACGCAGACAACGGCGAGTGTGGTCCGTTTCATACAGGCGCCTCCTTTGAAATATAACATTACCGGTCCTGGGTTGATGGTTGTGTTTCGGGTTCTGGTGATTCGGCCCCGGCGCTCTTCTTCTGTTGGGCTTCCGCCGCGCCTCCGCCCCGGCGGGACCGCGGCATGCGGGACTTCTTTCTCGTCGTTATCCCCGGCTGCGATGCGGGTGAAACGGCTCCGCTGCTCTCGTTTTCCCGCCCCTCCGCCTGTTTGGCGTCCGCGCCTTTCCCGGCGGCATCATCATCGGCCGGCGGACCGTCCTCAAGCATCGCATCCGCCTCGTCCTCCCCGGCCCTGTCCGTCTCCCCGGATGCCTGCGGGTCGTCGTTCGCCGTCGCCGTTGCCGGGCGCGCCCCGGGCTTTGTCTCTTCTTCCTGCCGCCGGGCCTTGAGGACTTCCAAGGTGTCCTCCACAATCTGGAGCCGCGGCTTTGCCTCCTTCTGACAGAGATCCGACCCCGGAAAGGAATCGCACAACGCCTGGTAGAGACGCCGCGCGGTTACGTTCTTGTGGAGCACGTTGTCGCACAGCCATGCCGCCGCATACATGCTCCTCGGCGCCACGTCCATATCAGGGTAGGCCCGAGCGACTTTAAGATACGCTTTGGTAGCTGCCAGCGCATCCCCGTCTTCGTGATACCTGTTCTCCGCTTCGATATACGCGAACCGGGCCGAGTCTTCACGCGTGCGCACGGTCACGGGGATTCCCAGCTCCTGCTGGGACTTCTTGGCGAACATGCTGGCCGGATTTTCTTTGATAATCCGCGCAAACATGCTGTCCGCGCCGAGGGTGTCCTTTTTCATGTTGAGCGTAATCCAGGCCCGGGCATACAGCGCCTGGGTCTGCAGCGAGTCCTTCGCGGCCGTGTCCGCTGTAATCGCGCTGAAATACTGAAGCGCGGAATCCGGCTCGTCCAGGTGCAGCCAGAATATCTCGCCCATCTTGTAGCGCGTCAGATTGGGAGATGCCGTCGTGTCAATAGTCACGGTGGATGCCGTGTCAGTCGTGTCGGTCGTGTCCTTCTCGGCCATCCGGTCGGCAAGAAACAGCCGGTACGAATCCATCTCATCGATGGCCCGGACCCGGGTCTGGGCCGTTTCACGGATTTCCTCATCGGTGGCCAGCGATGCCGCCTGCTCGTAGCACTCCCGGGCCTTTGCGAAATCGCCCCGCTCGTGCTGGTAGATCCGCCCGAGCTCGTACCACGCTTCGCCGCGCAGGCCCGGTGATGTCGTCCCCCTGGTAATCTGTTCGAATACATCGACCGCCTCGTCAATACGACCGGCCTTCACCAGTATGCGTCCCTTCTTCAGCCGGATCTCGAGATAGTGGCTGACATACTGGCGATTCTTCAACATCCGGTCGGCCAGCGCAAGCGCCTTTGTGTCCTTTCTCAGCGCGCCATGGCAGGAAAGCAGCGCGAAGTCGATCTGGAAAAGAAGCTCCGGGGATTTTTTCCTGCGCGGCGCGGATTCGAGCACGGATGTCGCTTTCTCGAACCGGCCCAGATCCATGTACAAGCGGGCAATCTGAAGAAGAATTTCCATCTTCTTCTCAGGCGTCCTGACCGATGCCAGGGTGTTTTCGAGCAACGCGATTGCCTGCGCCTTGCCCTCGCGCTTGATGGCCACCTGCGCCATGAGAAGCGTCACTTCTTCGTTGTCGTTCAGCTCGGGATAGTGCTCCATCACGAACTGGAACGTCTCGTCGGCCTTCACGAGGTTGTCGTTGCCGAGATACGCCTTGCCCAGATACAGATACGACTCGGGGATATACGGGCTTGCGGGAAATTCCCGCTGCAGCCGGCGGAACCGGCGTATGGCGTGGGGCATCTCTCCTTTGTAAAACGCGGCCCTCCCCATGAGGAAAAGCGCATCATCGTGCCACTTCTTCTGCTTGGGATACACCTCGAGCACCTTTGCCGACTTGACGATGGCCCGTTCGTACTGGTCGGTGATTTCCGGCGGAAGCTCCGCGGCCGAATCGGGGCTGGTCCGCAGAAGCCGCGTATGCTCCCGCCGCGCCGTCCTGTATGCGGTCCGGGCGTTGTAAAACGTATTGAGAAAAGCGCACCCGAATCCATGGATGCACACCAGAAGCAGGGCGATGCCGGCATGGGTGGAGAGTCTGTTTGAATTCCTGGAGTTGGTCATCAGCGAATTGCCGCATCAGCGGATACGGAAGGATGAACGCGCCTTCAAAAATACATAACGTGCGTCAAACCTGACATGCCGGGACCCTGCACACGCGTCTCGCCTCCCGCGCCAGTAGTCAGAGTATGCCTTGAGCAATTATTTTCCTGTATGATGATATCGCACCAGAAAGTTTTCGTGTTGGCGGCCCTTTTATTTTGGCCGCCCGGTCGCGCGGCCGCGCAAACGCCTTCCGTCGGTACCACGGCCGAAACGAACCACCCTGACAGCGTCATCTCGACAGACACGATTATGGATACGCCCCGCGCGTCCCGGCCGGCCGACAGCCTGCCGCGCGCCGGGGCGGTCGATTCTGGCAGCTCGGAAGAAGGCCTGTCCGTGTCCCAAGGCGGAGAAACAGGCTCCCTGGATTCTCTGGAAAGGGCGGCCCTCCGGGATTCAATTCTCGAAATCAAGGCATCCATTTTCCGGGGCTACTCCCACTACCCTTCGACACTCGATTCCGCATTCGTGCTGGGCCGGGTTTTCCCGTTCCACATCTTCAGCGCGGATGATGCGGCGATTTCACCGGCGCTGCAAGACCACCCCGCAATGGTGCGCATTCCCTACACGCTCTCATCGAGCCTCAACCGCGTGCTGTTCTTCGGCCTTCCCTCGGGACACGTGGCGCTCAAGAGCAATGCCTGGGAGCCGAAGCTTCGTTCGGGGGCGGTAGTGGGTACCGATATTATCAGCCCCGGAGACATGCATGATGCCGTGATCCTGCCTCCGGCCTCGGTGTGCTATGACGCCTTTCCCCGGCCCATGGCAAGTCCGCACGTGCTCATGTTCTGGGAGAGCGGGCTGTTTGCCGAGAACAGCCTTGATGTCCGGTTCGCGCGCCCGCTCGGCCGTCACGTAAATCTCGGCGTGTTTTCCACCTATCGCTATTTCGAACGGGGCGAATACAGCACCAGCGGCTCGATGGAAGACCTGTATGAACCGTTCATGAAAGACACTTCGGTACTCGTACGCGAAGGGGAGAACCCGCTTACCCAGGAGCATCTCAGCGGCGCGCGTGTTGGGTGGACGAGCTCGAACGGCGTGCGCCTCGCGGCCGCCTACGACTATTTCGATCTGCATGACGATATCGCGTTCGAAAAGCTCGACACTTCCGGATCGATGCTGTACTGGAGCGAGCGCTCGCTGTACTCGCACCGGGCATCCGGCGGCATCGACAACCTGCGCCTGGGCGCGCTCGGCCTGGGCGCCGGCGCGTTTGTCAACAACGACGTGCACCGGACGCTGCCGCTCGCCGACAGCCTCGAAACCGGCGCGGGCGCGCGCGGCGAACGCACACGGGTCGGGGCATCGGCCACACCGTTTCTTCCTCTCGGCGACGACACCACGCGGCTCCACTATGAATTCAGCAAGGACGACAAAACCAGGTTCAACGGCGGGAAATGGACCATCGTGGAACATCGCCCGGCGCTCTCGCACGTACACAGGTTTTCGCTGGGCCCTGTGAATACGAAGCTGTTCGGCTCGTTCGGCTACATGCTCGCTTTCCTGGAAGACAATCTGGCCCGGGCGCCTGTCTGGGATGCCGGATTTTCGGCCGATGCATTCGGCCAGCGGCTCGGCGTATTCGCCGCGCAGCAGCGCATGCCGCTGGACGTCCCTTATGACACGGCCGTAGTCCTCATGCCGCGCCGCCTGCTGGTCGAAGTGTATCCTGAAAGCTTTGTCGATCTCTACCGGCTCTATGGCGCGGACGCGCTGCTTTCGTACAAGCGCGCCGGTATCTACCTCGGCGCCATCCTCACCGATGATATCGATCCCTATAAACTGGCCTACTACTGGCCCGGCGGGACCGTGCCCTACACCCAGCCGCGGCGCGTGCTGGTGGTGTCGCCCCTGTTGGGCTGGTGGCACGGCCTGGCCGCGCGATCGTCGTGGCTGTTTTCCGACACGAAGCCGTACGTGAAGTCCCACAGCACGCTGTCGTTCCACTCTCCCGGCAGGGGCAAGCGTCAGCGGCTGTTCGTGGACCTGGGCTACGACTACTGGACCGAGCGGGAATACGTCTCCCTGGGCGGCATTGACACATGGAGCGAGCCGATTCACGATGTGCACATGAAAATCGCGGTGCAAATCAGGACATTCCGCCTGTACTACAAGATAGGCAATATGCTCAACCGGAAAAACGCCTATGTGCCGGGCTATTTCCTGCCGGGCATCACGTTTCGGTGGGGATTCAACTGGATGCTTCAGGGCTAGCCGGTGATAAGGACTTTCTTCTTGTAGGTACTGCCGCCGTAATGCACGATCACGAAGTACACTCCGGGCGCCACGGCCCGCCCGCTCCTGCTGCGTCCGTCCCAGACCACCGGCGCCCCGTTTTTGTCCGCGACCGCCCGCCCGGCGGTCAGCCAGCCGGCGAATTCCCAGACCGCATCGCCGTTGAGAGACCGTACGGCGATTTGGCACCATTGTCCCTCGCCCAGCGGCACGTCCTCCATGGCCATGAAGTCAATGCGCATGGTCGCATCGTCTTTGATATCCGAAAGGCTGAGCACATTGGGAAGGACAGCAAAGCGTGACACGCTCCGTTGTTTCAGAATGATGGCCACCGTATCGGAGAACAGGTCGAATGGTATCAGCGTGTCGCCCGACGCGACATAGCCCGGGGCCGTTGCATACACTTCGTACGAGACGGTGCTGTACCGCGGAATTGAGGCCACCCCGTTTGAATCGACCGTGTAGGACGTGTACGCGCCGTTGCCCTGTTCGCGGACATGGATGCGCGCATCCTGTACCAGCGAATCGCGCGGGTCCGCCACCCGTATGCGCAGGACATGATCCAGCACGACCCTGTTTCTTGACTGAACGGACCGAACAATCACCGCTCCGTTAGCCATACCGGAGTGGTGTACCGAGACGGTCTCCGGGAGCGCCGATTCATCGAGGGAAAAGACCACCGCCCCGAAACTGTCACTGACCCCCATAAGCGTGCCGTCGCGATACGCCTCTGCCCCGGCCACGCGCCGGGACAGGGTGTCTTCGACCAGCAGATACACGTCCGAGCCGGCAATGCATGCATGCAGGGCATCGGGAATGCCGCGGCCGTAGTAGTTGTCAACGGAGTCCTGGTAGGGACTGAGCGCGCAGGCGCGATATACACGCTCGCGGATGTCCTGCGGGGATGCCGCGGGATGCATCTGTTTGACAAGCGCTACGAGGCCGGCGACCATGGGGGTGGCAAAGGACGTGCCGCTCGCCAGGCCGTAGCCGGTGGTATTCGGCACACTCACGCCGAGTCCCATCGCCACCAAATCCGGCTTGATGCGCCCGTCGGCGGTGGGCCCGGTGCTGCTGAAAAAAGCGATGCGGCGGTCTGCATCTACCGCCCCAACCGCGACCACATCCTCGACATCAGCGGGCGACACGAGCGTGCCCGTGGCAAACGATCCCTCGTTTCCCATGGCGCTCACCACGATTACCCCCCGGTCTATTCCCCATTGTGCCGCCCGGGCAATAATGGCGGTGTTCCCGTCCATGTCTTCATACACATAGTCGGTGTCAGGCGATGTGAACCCTCCCCGGTAGGCCACCGACGTTGTCACGATATCCACCCCCAGGCTTTCCGCCCAGACCATGGCCGCCGCCCAGTTGTCTTCTTCGACATGACGCTCGTATTCCTGGCCGAGGCTGTCAACGCTCTGCTCGGTCCGCGCGACAATGAAATCAGCGCCCCACGCGATCCCGGCAAACGAGTCCGGCTCATGCCCGGCAATAAGCGCCATGACCTGCATGCCGTGGTCCGCGGAGTCGACATAGGGATCAGGCGAATGCGTGACAAAATCGCTGTCGGCAACCACGGCGCCGCGGGCAACCACGCTGTCGTAGGAGGGATGCCCGAGCCAGAACCCCTCATCAAACACGCCGACCAGCACGTCCTCGCCGGGTACGGCGCCTTTCTCTTGTATGTAGCGGTGGGCCTGGGGCACGCCTAGCAAGGCGAGCTGTGTCAGGCTGTGCCCGTAGCCGCCCGGCCCGGCACTCCGTTTCCCGGGCGCGCGCTTCAGCGCCCCCGGCGCGGGAACACGCACCGTAGCCACCGGGAGGACATCTTTGACAAAAGGCAAAGAGGCGATCGTCGTGATTGTTCCCGCGTGTACCGAGAAGCTCGCTGCATTCGCCCACTTGAACAC
>WJMI01000398.1 GCA_014728015.1 Chitinivibrionales bacterium
ATGTCACTGTAGCCATCACCGTTCAAGTCTCCGGCACTTGCCACGGCTCCACCCACGCGTGCGCTGAATGAGTCGCTTTCAAACGAAATGTGCGGTGAAGAGCCGAGTCCCGTAGTGTTGCCCAGATACACGAACACGGCACCTTCGTGTGTCTCACCGTTGGTGTACTTGTGGCAGCCCACGATCACATCGCTGTATCCGTCACCGTCAACATCACCTGCGCTGGCGACACTCTTGCCGTATTCGGCATTCGCCATATCGCTCTGGTCATTCCAGTCATCGTTTATGGGGGTCGGCTCGGCGGCGCACACATCCCGAAACGTACCAAGTCCTGCAATGGTCAGCACGACTATCCAAGCAACGGCTACGAGTTTGTGTCTCGGTTTTCCACTTGACATGTTGTCTTTCCTCCTTGGAGATACGGTGGACGAGGTGGCGGACGTTTCTTGATGGATGCCCACGCGCGTGACAAGTCTCGCGCTCTGCTCATGGCAATCTACATCAGATTCTGAAGTGATGCAACCTGTTAAGGCACGGCA
This sequence comes from Chitinivibrionales bacterium, assembly GCA_014728015.1. Classification (GTDB taxonomy): domain Bacteria; phylum Fibrobacterota; class Chitinivibrionia; order Chitinivibrionales; family WJMI01; genus WJMI01. The sequence goes on from WJMI01000398.1 coordinate 540, forward strand.
AGACCAGGATTGTTTGCGGGGTGTTAGCGAAGCGCCAATGGCCACACAAGCCGCGTATCACCTCGCTGCAGAGTGCAGCATCGCCAGATCACTCACCCCCTTTCATATATTATCCGGTTGCGGTTGCCGGCAGGCCGCGAAGCAGAAGGAGCATAGCACCATGAATCTCGATGATGCGATCCGCAAAGTGCCTGATTTCCCCAAGCCGGGGATCCTGTTCTACGATGTTACCAGCATCTTTGCCAATCCTGATGCGTTCTCGTACGTTGTCCAGCAGATGATCGGGAGTTACGAGCCCGGCAGTATTGACGGCGTGATTGCCATTGAGAGCCGCGGGTTTGTTCTCGGCGGTCACTTTGCTCTCGAAAACAAGGTCCCCCTGGTTCTTGCACGCAAGAAGGGCAAGCTCCCGCGAGAGACTGTTGAAGAAAGCTACGCGTTGGAATATGGAGAAGCGACCCTCCAGATACACGTGGATGACCTCATGCCGGGAAGGCGCTGGCTCATCATCGACGATCTGATTGCCACGGGCGGCACGCTTGAGGCGGTCGCCAAGATGATCGAGAAACAGGGCGCGACCGTCGCGGGCATCTTCGCGATAATCGGGCTGCCGTTTCTGAAATACGGAGACAAGATCGGGAAATACAATCCCAAGACTCTTATCGAGTATCACGGGGAAAGCGTGTAGGGAAGCGTCCAGGTTTTTGGGGTTTTTGCTTTGGGATTCAGGGTTCTGGATGCGGGCCGCGGAGCAGGGATCGTTCACTTTTTCAGTTTGAATGCGTGGTCCTCACGCCGTAACCCGCGATCTTCCGCCGGCGCTCGCGCGCCACCTGAACCCAAAACCGTACACCCAACACCCTACGTCCGGCCCCCCTCTCTTCATATATGGATCTTCGCCTTTACAAAGCCCCTTACTCCGAGCCGTACCGGCCGCAGGTCATGCGGCTTCTGTTCGAGGGCGCCGTGCCTGAGGGGGACGGCCCGATGGCGAGACGGGAGTTCTATATCTATGTCTGGATACGCGATGCGGTTCATGTGGAGAGTTTCCAAGCCGTGCTCGCGGATGCTGTCACGCTGGTATATCGCGCGCCCGGCTACCTGACCGCGGGCAGGATAGGACGCGTTCCGTTCAACCGCGCGATTCAGGCGAGCAATCAGGCCGGGGACAAGGGCCTGATCTGCGACGTGATGCGGGATTTGAGCTGCGCGCATTTCCCTAAGCTTGTGCGGTTGATAGAACGAATCGCGCAGGGCGAGATGATCGCCTGTCCCCGTCTTGCCGGAGAGGAAGCTGATTACCTAGCGCATATTGCGGGAAAGGTGAATGTATGAACACCACTACGATCAAAGACGTGTTGTCGCTTCCCTGTGCGGGAGACAATGTATGCGTGAGCGGATGGCTCAGGACGAAGCGCGACGCCAAAGATTTCAGTTTCCTTGAAGTCAACGATGGTTCGTGCCTGGCGAGCCTGCAGGTGATCGCCGATCCGTCGCTCCAGAACTATCAGGCGGAGGTGACAAAGCTTGCCACGGGAAGCAGCGTGACGGTGGAGGGAATCGTGGCCGATTCGCCGGGCAAGGGGCAGAAATATGAGTTGCGGGCGAGCCGGCTCGCGGTCTACGGATACGCGCCCAGCGACTATCCGCTTCAGAAAAAACGGCATTCGTTCGAGTTTCTCAGGGAAATTGCGCACCTGCGGCCGCGGACAAACGCACTCGGTGCCGTGTCCCGCATACGGAGCAGCCTGAGTTATGCGGTCCACACGTTCTTCTGGGAGCGCGGGTTCAAGTACGTGCATACGCCGATTATCACGGCGAGCGACTGCGAAGGCGCTGGTGAGATGTTTCGAGTGACCGCGCTTGACATGGAGAACGTTCCGCGCAACGAGGAAGGCGGGGTCGACTATACCAGGGACTTCTTCGGAAAACCCGCGAGCCTGACCGTGAGCGGGCAACTCGAGGCCGAGATTTTTGCCATGGCGCTCAGCAAGGTGTATACCTTTGGTCCGACATTCCGCGCCGAGAATTCGAATACGCCGCGGCACCTGGCCGAGTTCTGGATGATTGAACCCGAGATGGCGTTTTGCGATCTTGCAGGCGACATGGATCTGGCCGAGGAGTTCGTGCGCTATCTCGCCGGGTGGGTACTCGACAAGGACAGCGCGGACCTCGAGCTTTTCAATGCGCGTGTGGATACGACCGTGGTGGAGACACTGCAGAATATTCGCGATAACGTGTTCGAGCGGGTCAGCTATACCGATGCCATGGCGATTCTCGAGAAAAACAATGCCGCATTCGAATACAGGGCGGGCTGGGGCGTGGATATCCAGACCGAGCATGAGCGGTATCTTGCCGAAGAGGTCTTCAAGAAGCCGGTTATCGTGTATGACTATCCCAAGGATATCAAGGCGTTCTACATGCGGCAAAACGATGATGAGAAAACGGTGCGGGCGCTGGATGTCCTTGTTCCGCGCATTGGCGAGCTGATAGGCGGGTCGCAGCGCGAAGAGCGTCACGACGTATTGCTGCAACGCATACGCGCCATGGGTCTCGATGAGAAGGACTACTGGTGGTATCTCGATTTGCGGAGGTTCGGCGGCGCGCCGCACGCGGGTTTCGGCCTCGGGTTCGAGCGGCTTCTCCTGCTGGTGACCGGCATGAAAAACATCCGCGATGTCATCCCGTTTCCGCGTTTTCCCGGGAACGCGGAGTTCTAGCGGTACCGTGAGTGCGCTCCGGGAGAAGGCAGCCCGTGGACAGAGAAAAGAAAGAGGGGCGCCGCGTTGCGG
>WJMI01000399.1 GCA_014728015.1 Chitinivibrionales bacterium
CCGTACATGCACCGGTAGTAGTTCCGCCGGCCTACCTGCCCGCGATTCGGGGATAATGCCACGGGATCTGCATCATAGAAAACGACGGGCTTCTTAAACTGGGCGAGCCAGACGGCCCACCCGGGAAGGTCGTCGAATGTTTTTGTGGAGCCGATCGCTACAGTGCCGGCGAAACGCTTGCCAAGAGAGGAAATGGTGTGCAGAATCGCTTTTCGCCCGGTGGGAAAAAAGGCGTCCGTATCTGCATCCCCGCCGCAACAGACGAGCCGGAACGTGCATCCGTGGCGCTTGAGCTCGTTACAGAGCTCTGTGGAAAAAGCCGTGTGTCCCATGCGGAAAAAGAAACGGTGACGCTCCGCAAATGCCGGAAGGAGAATCAGAATCACGGGGGCACCGGAAAGACGCGTGCGCGCGAAGGGGGAGGAGCCCAGCGGGTCCGGCCCGGCGATCCATCGTTTCCCCCTCTTGTGCGCAAGCCCCTGATCCGACAGCAGTCGCAATGCATGCATCACCGTACTGCTTGACACGTGCTCCGACATCACGAAATACATGATTTTCGGGAGTGTCCGTCCCGTCCGGTACGTCCCTGCTGCGATTGCATCCTTGAGCTTGGTGAACACGCGGTATGCCGCGGTGCGCGGGGGCGGGGATGATGTCATGTTGCGGCGGATAGCGGTCCTTTTGCCCTGCTCCGCAGAAACAAGGCCTTCCTCTGCAAGTATCCGCATGGCCTTTGAAATAGTAGCGACCGACACATGGAAGCGGGCGGCCAGCCGGTCCATCGGCGGCAGAAAAGGGTCATCCGTCTGTGAGACCAGGCGCCGCAGGCACCGGAGAGATTTCTCCAGCTTGGGGCTGTGTCTCCGAATGGCCATTGACGAAAACACCTTTCGTTTCCTGCATTGGGGAGGGCTTAAGAAGCTAAGAGTAGGGAAGTAAAAATATATATCATGGGAATATTGGCGCCCTCCGATGGCTATCTTCACTTCCTGGGAAACGCGACGCAGATCGCGCCACAAGGGCAAAGATCTTACCTGAGGGGGGAGAGATGAACAGACTGACCTATGTCCTCGTGCTTTTCGCGGTTACGGCAGCGAAAGCGGCCGATACCGTGTATTTGGATGTCGGCGCTTCTTTTAAAGATTCTGTTGATGCGTATCCGGGAGGGACCGTGTTCGTTGTACGGGCAGGAGAGCATCGCATGCAGGAAGTCGCGCCGAAGTCAGACAATGTCTTTGTTGGGGAACAGGGCGCGATTATGAACGGCTCGCGGCTTTTGACAAACTGGGACAAATCCGGCGACGTGTGGGTCCATGGGGGGCAAACGCAGGAAGGTGAACAACGGGGCAGGTGTGTGGACGGGCTCCCGCGATGCGACCGCCCCGAAGATTTATACGTCGACGATATGTTTGTGGTAGAAGTCGGAACGCTGGCGGATCTCAGGCCCGGTACATGGTATTTCGACTACGAAGCTGACTGTGTGTATATGGCCGACAATCCTGACGGCCGCAAGGTCGAAGTGAGCGTGACGCCGGGCGCCTTCTTGTCCCAGGCGTGCAACGTGACAATCCGCGGCATCACTATTGAGAAATATGCTACGCCGGTCCAGGATCCCGGCGCTGTGGGGCGCCTGCCGGGCATGACGGACGGCGACAGCAGCAGAATAAGCGAGGGGTGGCATATCGAGGCGTGCGAGGTCCGGTTGAATCACTCCGTCGGGATCGACCTTCATACGCTTGGCGGGTTTGTTGTTCGCAACTGCAATGTGCATCACAATGGACAAATGGGCATAAAGATAGTCGATTCCAAGAACTCCCTTGTGGAATCCAATATCATAGCTCATAACAGTCTTCGCGAGTATGTGGGCACACGGATAGCGGAAGAAGGCGGCACGAAATTCGTGAGGACAACGGGCCTGACGGTGCGCAGCAACTGGGCGCATCATAATACGGGGAGCGCCGGCCTGTGGACCGATGCGTATAACGAGGAGTATGTTGCCGAAGGAAACCTTTGCGAATACAACACGGGGTGCGGCATATTTCACGAAATCGGCGGAGATACGGAAACGGGTTCCGCGACTATCCGGTGCAACATCACGAGATTCAATGGCATTGGAAACTGGGAGTGGCTCTATAAAGCAGGCATTATGGTTTCACACTCATGCAATGTCGAAATTCATCACAACATCGTTGAAGTCGGCGATGACAACCCGGACAACAATGACGGCAACGGCATTACGATAGTCTACCAGCCGCGAAACCACAACCGTATCACCCAGATGCCTCGAGATAACTATATCCACGACAACCATATCACGTACTGGGGAAACACCGGGCTGACTGGACAAGCCGAAGACGGGTGCGGCGCGACCAATCCTGAGGAAGGCGGATGCCCGGATTCCATCGATGCGTTCTGGGACGTTACCAACAATGTTTTCGATGCCAACCATTATCATCTGGCCATTTCCGATCGTGACCCGTATATCGCGTGGCGAGGCTGGCACGGCACGCTGGAGGAATGGCAGGACATCGGCATGGAAACAAACGGCACCGTGGACAACCTTCCCAGTCACGACTATGCATTCTGTGAATGCGAAGATCTTCTGGCAGCAGTGCCCAACGGGGCCACGCTCAGCGCGGGCCGGGGAAGTGCCGGGCAACGAAGCGGCGGTTCGCCGCTGCAACCGCTCGTCCGCTATAGCCGCAGCACGAGACAACTGCACGTAGCAGCTTCCGCCGGCATGGCACGGCCGAGCGTACGTTTCTATACCGTGTCGGGACGGCGCGTGCGCCCGCCATCGAATAACCGGCACCGGGGCATGACGTTCGACCTTGCCTCTCTTTCAGGCGGCGCCTATCTCGTGATGATGCGCACCGGGCGCCACGCTACAAACACGCACAAGATATTCGTGACTCAATAAGAAACCGGACAGGTTGAAAGCTTGAGTTCGATGAAATGCCCGGGCAAAGCCTACTCGGGAACCACCACGCGTGTGAGCGGCCGGCTGCCGATCCGTACCTGGTAGCACCCCGGGGAGACCGCGATCGCGCGGACGGTTCCTGCCCGAATATGTGCCGAGCGCACACGCGCGCCGCTAAGGGCGAAAATCTCGATCGTCTGGGCTTTCGCATTGTGCAGGAGTTCCACAAGGATCCTGCCCTGACGGGTCAGGATGGATGCCGTTGACAAGCGCGTGTCTGCGTCGCGGCGTGCGTGCGGCCGTGTCGCTACCGGGTCGGACAGATTCCGCCAGACCTGGATAGGGCCCAGATGGTGGCCCCGCTCGCCCAGTATGTCGAGGTCGTTATCGTTGTCGATATCGCCCAGCGTAAGGCTGTAGCCGCCGGTTGTGGCAACCACCTGCTGTGTCCACTGGGTACCGTCACCGCTATTGAGAAATACGCTGACTTCCTGGTTGTTCCCGTACCCGCCGGAGACCGCGGCCATAATATCCACATCGCCGTCATTGTCCATGTCACCGGCGCCGAGGGACTGGCAGTAATCAACAACCGACGCGACTTCGTGCTTGGTCCACGTCCCGGTGGGCGCGTCGGCGGAGTACCAGTTTACCGGGAACCCGGTCGTGCCCGACTGGCCGAACGCCGGGTCGGGATCGCCGTCACCGTCGAAATCGCCGATTGCCACGTAGCAGTTGTTGTCCCACCAGTTGCCGGTGCTCTGGGTATACCACATGGCATCGATCTCGTGCGCCTGCCAGTTGTTGCCGTTCTCCAGCCAGAACCCGTTGAGCACGATGTCAATGTCATCGTCACCGTCCATGTCCTCGACTTCCATGCCTTCCTTGTGATGATGGTCGATTGAGGTCTCTTTTGTCCAGGATGTGGGGGAGTTTTGAACCCAGATTGCCGTCGTGCCGTGTCCGCGCACCACCAGATCGAGTTTCCCGTCGCCGTTCATGTCTACGGCATCGGCATCTTTGACAAACCCGACCCCGCCGGTGCCGATACCGTGCTCCGTCCAGGTGCCGGTTGCCGGGTCGCCGCCGGGCAGCAGCGGGTTTTCAAACCACATGAGCTTGCCGTCGTCGTCTTTGAACCCGAACGCATCGATATCACCGTCGTCGTCGACATCCCCGCATGCGACATCATCGGTCTGGTAGTTGAACGCTGAGATTACGTGTTTGTCCCAGTCGGGATACCGGTACCACACTATGCTGCGCGTGCCGCCGTTATACGGGCCGAATTTTCCCACGAACACATCGTTGAACCCGTCACCGTCAATGTCGGCGGCCATGGAATGCCCGGGCTCGTCGGGTTCTACAATAACAAGCTCAAAGGGTATTTCCGCGAAGCAGACCGCCGCGAGTATGGAGGCTGCCGCACATGCTTTGTGCATGATTGATTGCTTGCGCATGGAGAAATCCTCACGGAACGCAAGACCTGGCGCGCCATGATATCTGTTTCCGCCCCAACTCTTGCGGTAATGGATTTGAAGACACGTTGCCGCTGTTATTGAATATATGATTGCGGGCACCTGTCAGACTGCCCGGTTGTTTTAGAACTGTTCTGGTGTTGGACGAAAGGCGGCCCTGCATGAGAGAGCACTCATGAGAAAGTCGCGCGCAGTAAAGGTGTGTTTCGATCCCCGCTGCGCGAGACAGAGGTGAAACTGCTTCGCGTACAGACTATCCCTCCCGGCCCCTGGCCCGAAGAGGGTCCTTCTCCTTCCTTGTTATCTGTTCTACTTGTCGGCAAGGATAACCTGTTGAAAAAGCGATGGTTGCCGAGATAGAGCCTGCTTATAGGACAATGAAAATGCACATTATTCCAGTGGTGCCATTTAATATGGTTAAATTTGCTTTCTACGTCCGCAAGGGGCATGAGCACAACACAAATCCAATCGGATGCCATTTTCGGGAAAGGGGAACACCATGCGAAAGCTGATTCACCTGCTTGCTGCGGTCGCGCTTATTGCGTCCACCGTCCAAGCTCTTCCACAGGCCGGTGACGTGTTCAAGGAATACCGTACTAAAATCCAGTTCTACCGCGTGGGTGAGAAATGGGACTGGGGCGGAAGCAATGTTCATGTAAACCAGTGGCTCAAGGATGAGAACGACGAAATCGCGCTGGTCGATCTGGACCATGCTATTTATGCGGAAGCTACAGTACAGTACGACCAGTGTCACCACGGCACCCATGGACTCGCCATCGGGTTCAACGACAACGACTATCAGGTGCTTCCGGTGCCGGAGGTGATTCATGAACTGAACGAGTGGTACCATTACATGTTCTGGGTCTGGCCCACGGTGGAAATCCCCCTGGAGCATCTCAAACAAGACGAGAACCAGTGGCGCATGCGTACGGATGCCGAACCAAAGCAGGACGGCTGGGCGCAGAACCTCGTGTATGGCGTGTATCTTCGGGTCTACTACGATCCCGAGCTCAAAGAGCATCCCGCCGGATCCATTACTGCTCCCAAAGCGAATACAACGCTTCTGGTGGATGCGACCAATCTCGAAGTGGAAGTTTCTGCAGATGCAACCAGTTCGAACTCATCGATACGCCGGGTGGATTTCATTGCCAATTACCACGATCTCGATTACAACGGCGATGGTGTATATGATGAGTGGAAATGGGTTTTCAACACCAATACAAATGATATCCATAACCACCTCGGGACTGCTACATCCGCGCCGTATGCCATCTCCTGGGACACGGAATGGGTACCGAACCAGGAAAGCCCGATGCAGTTTGCCGCGCGCATTATCGACGAGGACGGGGTCATCTACATGACCGATGTCGTTGAAAATGTAAAACTCAACCGCGAAGACTATTTCGTGGAGCTCGCTACTCCGTACAACCAGCCGAAAACATGGGTCAATCGAATGGGAGAGCATTCGTGCAATATCGATGTTGACTCGCCTATCGATGGCGGGTATGATGTCTCGGATGGTCTTCTCTACTGGCAGAGCTGGGCGGGCGCGTACTGCAGCTGGATGAAGATCAATGGACAGAACCTTAATGCCGGCGCGCAGGACGGGCTGAGCTACGACTACTTCGAGCATTTCTCTCCGTTTTCCGGCAATGACACTGAAGTGTGGAACGCCGGCCAGAACACGCTCACGACGGGGCCTTCCGACGGCGGCGGGCACGGCATGGAAGTTCTGTTCCCCGGACCGCAGGCGCTTCTGCGTATCGACGGATATACCAAAACGCAGGACGGCCGCGTGCTGCCGGCGGCGCAGAATCTCGAGGCCGGCGCGGCGCGCGTGCGGTGTGCGGGCAAGTCGCTTGATGTCAACGTACCTGCCGCAGGAGCGCACACCGTGCGCATCGTGGATGCGCGCGGAGCGACTGTCAGGCGGGCCGCGGCAACGGGCGCATCACGGCATACGTTCGACTTGAGCGGGCTTTCCGCCGGCACGTATTTCGCGCGTATTGCCTCGGCAGGCGGCACGACAACGCACCGGTTCGTATATGGAGCCGCTGACTAGCGCCTGCAATGTAGATTGTTGTACGAGAGAAGACTCTGGATTGTATGGAATCCCGATATTGATCTCGGGATTCCTTTTCCTCCTATGTTATTGCGACAAACACGTATCGACCCGGCCGTGACAACCGGAAGCAGCCGTGACCGGAAGGGGCCCATGCGACCGGGCGCGCGATGCTGGCGTGTTGTTGCCGCCGTCATGCTGGCTGCCGCGCTTTCGCACGCGACCAAACAGGTCACGATCACGGTCCAGGACCTTCCGCAGCAGACATTCAAGGGGTTCGGAAGCAACTCACACGCCGATCCCGAGGAAATGCCCGAGCATGTCAAAGAAAAGCTGGTCACCGTGCTTTGGATCGACCTCGACTTCACGGCCATGCGCTTTGCCCGTGTCTATCATAAGTGGTCCATCCCCTATATTCTTGCGGACTTTGAAGAGAACATCAAGCTGAAGCAACGGCTTTATGCCGAGCATGGCAAGGACTCGCTGATCCTGCTGTTCAACCCTACCGGCACCACCGACAATACCGAGCAGTGGACCGAAGACATCGTCAATATTATCGACAGCCTGAACGCGCACGGCATCCGGTGTGACTACACGGGCGTGGGAAACGAGCCCAACCAGCACGAGCACGAATGGGCCGCGCCTATCAGGCCGCAGGATTTTCCCGCGATCATCAACGGCGTACGGCAGAAACTCGATGCGCGCGGATTTTCAGATATCAAGATCATCGCGCCCGAGGCGTCCAATGTCGATGACTACTACTGGCAGTCAATCGAGGCTATCGTGAGCGATGAAGAGTGCGTGAACAATCTCGACGGGTTCGCGTTTCACTCGTACAACATGTCGATGATCCAGCCCACGTGGGAATGGCTGCGCGAATACGGCAAGGAGCTCTGGCAGACCGAGTCGAGTCATTTTACCATTGATGAGCATTTCAATGACAGTATGGTTGCCGCGGAGATGTCGGCCATGTTTCTGGCCGATATGAATTTCGGGTGCGAGCGATGGCTGTATTGGATCGATGCCGGTCC
>WJMI01000400.1 GCA_014728015.1 Chitinivibrionales bacterium
GAAGAGACTCGCACACGCGTTGATCTTCGCCCAACCCCTCAAGGGCCAGGGCCACGGCCTCGGCTGTTGACAGCGCCTCTTTTTTTGTCTGTTTCCGAAGCGAGCTTTTGGCCGGATTCAGTACGACACGCTTGAGCTTGAGCATCCAGGGGTTGCGCCACCACAGGCTCTTGCCCTGTTTCCAGGATCCGTCGAGAGCAACGATGCCTTTTAGATCCGGGGTGGGGGACAGGGGCCGTTTTTTCCTGTCGAGGACCTGGACCGGTTCCGCGCCTTTCGGTCCTGCTCCCAGGTACAGGATGCCCCACTCGGACGGCTTTGCCGGTGCACCGAGGGCTGCGGCAAGGTTGGGCCATGAGAGGCCCACTCTGAGTGCGCAGTTGGCCAGCACCATGGAGGTCAGTTTGGCTGAGTTGAGCAGGCTGTATCGTTCGCGCGGGTATTGGAGAATGATCACCGGGAGCTTGTTGTCGACGCGCCTTACTTTGTCGCACATGCACTGCTCGCGTGGCCGCAGGCAGGCGACACAGGCGGATTCTTTGCGGATGCGCTGGTTCTGTTGCATGAAGCAGGATCCGGTTGGGGACCGTGGCAACACAGAAAATACGTCGAGATAGGGAGATACGTCTTTCCGGAACTCGAAATGGCATGATAGGGCCCGGCGGGCTTTGAACGTTCGCTCCCCAATCAAGTATTTTTGTCTCTCCAGAGACCCTGTTCCCTGCGAGAATGGCGGAATTGGCAGACGCGCTGGATTTAGGATCCAGTGGGGAGACCTGTGGGGGTTCGAGTCCCCCTTCTCGCACCACAAGAGCTAAAAACCGCAGAACAGGGAATACGAATATCGAATGTAGAAGGCGCCTGGGCTTCGACATGCAGCGCCCTGTGTTTACTATTCTTGTCCGCGATTCACGCAATAGGAGGAGATTGATAATTGAAAGCAAACGTTTCGGAACCGACCTCGTGGCAGCGCGTTCTCAACATCGAGATTCCGGAGGATGAGCTTCAGGCGCTGGCAGAACAGAAACAGCAGAAGTACCGCAAGCAGATACGCATCCCCGGTTTCCGCAAGGGCAAGGTGCCGGTCGATGTCGTGAAATCCCGGTACGGCCCGGCGATTCGCGCTGAAGCCGTTGAAGACCTTATCCAGAAGTCCTATGAGCAGGCGTGCAAGGACAACAGCATTATTCCTATCAGCGAGGCACGCATAAGCGACTTGAAAGCCGACCAGACCGGCCCGGTCACGTTCACTGTCGAGACCGAGGTGGACCCGCCGGTGGAGATAAAGGGCTATCACAAGCTGAAAGCCCGTCCGAACCCGCGCAAGATAAAGCCTGCCGAGGTGGACAACGCACTCGAGGAGCTCCGCAACCGGCTCGCGGACGTTACGGATGTTGACAGGCCGGCAAAAAACGGCGATCTGCTGACTATCGAATATGTCAGTGTCAGCATTGACGGTGAGCCGCGGAGCGATTTCAAGAACCCGCAATATCCCATCGAGCTGGGCGCGGGCAAGATCAAGGATTTCGACAAGGGTTTCGCCGGCCACACGGCAGGCGAAACTGTCGATATCAAGGTGAAGTTTCCCAAAGACTATGCGGAGAAAAGCGTTGCCGGCAAGACCGGTCAGTTTCAGATAAAGATCAACAAGGTCCAGGAGAAGATCCTGCCCGAGATCGACGATGCGTTTCTCAAGAAGGTCGGTGATTTTGCCGATGAGGCGGCGCTGCGCCAGAATATCCAGGCCGATCTTGAGCGGCAGGAGATGGAACGCGCCAAAAACGAGGCCTATAACAAGGCGATTGAACTTTTGATCAAGAACAATCCCTTTGATGTCCCTCAGTCACGCGTGGAGGCGTACATCGATCACATGACCGAAGAAGCGGCGAAGTATCGCCGTGACGGGCAGCCGGCGCCGGGCAGGGAGGCGATCGCGGCACAGTATCGCGAAATGGCTGTCAAGGGCATCAAACGTTATCGCATCATCGATTTCGTGGCCCGGGCGGAGAGTATCAAGGCCACCCAGGATGAGGTGGATGCCCGCATTCGCCAGATGGCCCAGATGTACAACCAGGATTTCGACCAGTTGAAAACCGCACTTCGACAGAACGGCACGACCAACCGGATTCGTGCGGATATCCGCGAACAGAAAACGCTCGACTTCCTTGTCGGCGAGCTTGACCCTTCCGCACAGTAGTGATATTTTAAGGAACGGGCGGCGCCGGGTGCCGTCACTGCCATGAAAGGAAACAGTACATGTCATTGATACCAATGGTGATAGAACAGACCGGGCGCGGCGAGCGCTCCTACGACATCTACTCCCGTCTTCTCAAAGAGCGGATCATTTTTCTGGGCTACGACATTACCGATACGGTCGCCGACGTTGTGATGGCCCAGTTGATATTCCTTGAATACGAAGATGCCGATAAGGACATCACGATTTACGTAAATTCCCCGGGCGGGTATGTGTCTTCGGGGCTGGCCATCTATGACACCATGCAGTTTATCAAACCCGATGTCAGCACTATTTGTATCGGGCAGGCATCCAGCATGGGCGCCGTCTTGCTGGCGGCCGGCACCAAGGGCAAGCGCTATGCGCTTCCGCACTCACGCATCATGCTCCACCAGCCGCTCGGCGGCGCGGGCGGCCAGGCGGCCGACATTGCTATCCACGCCAAGGAAATCGTGCGGATTAAGGAGACACTCAATCATATCCTTGCCAGGCATACCGGCCAGAAACTCGAGGTCGTGCAGAAAGATACCGACCGGAATTTCTTCATGGATGCACAGGAAGCAATGAAATACGGTATCATAGACGAAATCCTCACACAGAGGGAATAGCTTATGGCTTCGCGCGCCAGATACTCCACGGTGAAGTGCTCGTTTTGCGGCAAGAGCACCGATGCGGTCGACAAGCTCATTACCGGACCGTCGGTGCATATCTGCAACGAGTGCGTGGAGATGTGCAACCAGATATTGCGCGAGGACAATCAGGGGATGCCGGGCGAGCTGAGCCTCGAGAACCTTCCCTCGCCCCAGGAGATGAAAGACTTCCTCGACCAGTATATCATCCAGCAGGATGAGGTCAAGATTGGGATATGCGTTGCCGCGTACAATCATTTCAAGAGGATCCTCTCGCGCGCAATGCAGGACGATGACGGTATTGAAATTGACAAATCGAATATTCTGATGGCCGGCCCGACGGGTACCGGCAAGACACTCATCGCGCAGACCCTGGCCAAGCTCCTGAAAGTGCCGTTCTCGATTGTCGATGCGACGATATTCACCGAAGCCGGTTATGTCGGTGAAGATGTCGAGAACATGCTGGTACGCCTGTTGCAGGCATCGAATTACGATGTTTCCAAAGCCGAGAAGGGCATTATCTATATCGATGAATTTGACAAGATCGCGCGGAAGTCGGCGAATCCCTCGATCACGCGCGATGTTTCCGGCGAGGGCGTGCAACAGGCCATGCTCAAGATTCTTGAGGGCACCGTGGCCGGCATACCGCCGAAGGGCGGCCGGAAGCATCCCGAGCAGAACCTCGTGCAGATCAACACGCGCGATATTCTGTTTATCTGCGGCGGCGCGTTTGTCGGCCTGGAGGATATCATTGAGAAACGCATCGGGGAGAGCCGCATGGGATTCAACGCGGCGCTGCGAAACCGGAAGGGTACCAGGATAGGCGAGACGCTGAGGCGTGTCGAGCCCGACGATCTCATCCAGTACGGCCTCATTCCCGAGCTGGTCGGACGTCTTCCGGCGCTGTTCGGCCTGGACGATCTCGATGAGGATGCCCTGCTGAGGATTCTCACCGAGCCGAAGAACGCGCTCGTGAAACAATACCAGAAGCTGTTCGCGCTCGAGGGCGTGCGCCTGACATTCGCCCGGGATGCGCTTCGCGAGATAGTCCGGACCGCGCGGGAGAAGAAGACGGGCGCGCGCGGACTGCGGAGCGTGATGGAGAGCGCCCTGGTACCTATCATGTTCGAGCTCCCGTCACGGGCCGATGTCAAGGAATGCCTGGTGACCGCCCAGATCATCCGCAAGGAAGCCGAGCCGGTCTATACTCTCAAGAAAGACAAGAAGATCGCCTGATCGCGAGCCGACTATGCATCGTACTCCGTTCGCCTTGCTTCTGTCGCTGTTTCTGATCCCGGTATCGCCGTCCGCCCAGAAAGATGCCGAAGCTTCGGGCAAGGTCCAGGTTCCGCCGTTGTCAAAGGGCGGCATCGCCAGTCTCTGGTATCGCGACCATGAGTTTATGCAGGAGGAGTACGGCCCGTTTGAGCTGCTCAATTTCGACAATGTCGACTACCGGATTCGCAGGGAGGGCGTGACCGACAGTACCTGGAAGCTCACCGCGATTGGCAATTTCCTGAAAGAGGGCATTCAGTACGCCACGCTTGCCCGGCTGAAAAACCGGCCCGGCGGCGTGTTGCTTATCATGTTCGAATGGGTCGCTCCCGCCGAGACGCAGCGCCCGCACGGCGTGTTCTACCACGCCTATCTCTCCAAACCGCAACTCCTTATTCGCACCAGGCAATCGGGCGCCGGCGCTATTGACACGCTTGAATTCTCGTGCGCGGACGTGCAGCGGCGATGCGGGAAGCTGTTTCTGGATACCAAGAGCAATCAGATTGCGCTGGAGCTTACCGGGCAGGATTGACCTGCCGGCGCTCGTGCCGGCGAAACAAGCGGCGTGATCCCTCCAATGGCGGCGACGGGGCGGGGCATCGCGCTACGGCGCGTAGTTGCGAAAGAGCATCCTGAACACCAGCTTGTTATACCACATAGACAGGAGGGAGTTCGGCGTATATTTCGTATGGATACGTCGCGGATACGGCGTGTCGCGGCGTAAAAAGCGAACCTTGTATTTCTCAAAGAGATGCTCTCTGGCATAGTCGTACAGTGCCCTGTCCAGCTCGTTCGCGGCGCGAATTGCCTCTACATGCTTCCTCGTCTTCCTGATTTCTTCCCCCACGGTTACCTGCTCGCTTGTCTGCTTTCTGGCATAGTCTATGTCGAGTTGGTGAGGAGCCATGCGGCTGAGTATGCGCAGAGATGCATCGAACTGCTCGGTCAGCCCGACGAAATCATAGATGTTCTCCAGGCGATATTTCGCTTCGTCAAGATCTTCCCGCCGGGCGACTTTTCGCGTCTGCTGGTTAGGAGTGCTGGTGTTGTTCAGCCATTGGGGGAAGCTGTCTACCGCCTTGGGTACATCGGTCGTGCGGCCGATCGCGTGCTGATACTCCGATATCGTCCTGCTTACGGGTTCGCGCAGAAAGGTGACCCGGAAGAACCTGTCCGTACGAAATGCCGCATCCAGGGTAACGTTGTGCCCGCCAATCGCCCGCAACCGCGGGAAAAGTCTCTTTGCCAGATTGAGATATCGCGAGTCAAACGCCGATGTCTTCACCATCATCGAATTACAGAAAGACAGCCCGAAGCTGTTGGCCAGCACGAACTTGAATGTGGAACCGGCTGTCTTGACAATGTGACGGAAGAGAATGATCTTGTTCATACGCAACCAGGGAAGTCAGCCGGGGACCATTCGGGCCGGCTACCGAATCGCATCGAGAAGGCGGCCGATCAGGTCGTTGGCTGATACGCCCTCGACCTCGGCGTGAAACGAACGCACCAGCCGGTGGCGGAGGACGGGGTAGGCCGCCCGTCGAATGTCCGCGGCATCCGGCGTCGGACGTCCTTCGAGCGCGGCATAGGCCTTGGCCGCCAGAACGAGAAACTGGGACGCGCGGGGACCGGCCCCCCAGGTGACGAGCTTGCGGATGCTGTCGGGGCACGAAGCATCGGCGGGGCGCGTGGCACGCGACAGCCTGACCGCGTATTCAACCACCGAGTCCGCCACCGGCACCCGCAGAATAAGATCGCGAAACCGCCCCAGCATGCCGCCGTCGAGTACCGGCCCGAGATCCGTGGTCTGCGGCACAGTAGTGGTCTTGACGATTTCGGCTTCGGCCTCCGCGCCCGGGTAGTCGATTTCTATCGAGAACATAAACCGGTCTTGCTGCGCCTCCGGAAGCGGATAGGTGCCTTCCTGCTCGATAGGGTTCTGCGTGGCCAGTACCCAGAACGGTGCGGGAAGCGGCCAGGTGCGTCCCGATGAGGTCACTTCGCGTTCCTGCATGGCCTGCAGCAGGGCCGACTGGGTCTTGGGGGGCGTCCGGTTGATTTCATCGGCCAGCACGATATTACTGAATATCGGACCTTTGACAAAACGAAATTCACGGTTGCCCGTGGCCTTGTCTTCGAAAAGTATCTCGGAACCGGTGATATCGGCAGGCATCAAGTCGGGGGTGAACTGCACGCGGTTGAATTCGAGATCGAGACACTGCGCGAGACTCTGGACCAGCATGGTCTTGGCCAGGCCGGGCACGCCGATGAGGAGGCAATGCCCGCCGGCCAGGAAACTGGCCAGCAGGTCGGCAATCACCGCATCCTGCTCGACAATCCTCTTGTGAAGCTCGGCGACAATGCTTTCGGCCGCAATGTGCAGGTCTTCAAGAAGGCGTACATCGTTCGGGCTTCCGGCCATTGGTGCTACTCCTCGAGCGCCTCTTTCGCGTGTGATATTTCACGGAACGACATATCGGCTTTCAGAAAATAAATGAATCCGACGAGGGTCACCGGCACGTACCCGACCGCATGCACCAGGACCGCCATGGCCCGGCCGACATGATGGTCAAAGCCCAGAAGCAGATATCCTTGCAGCACGGTTGCGTGCAGTGTGCCGACATAGCCGGGCGCGAGGGGAATCGCGGCCCCCATCACGGCAAAGGACGTAACGAACGCGCCCTGATAGATGCCGAAAGCGGCAAAGTTTCCCACAAGCAGCATGAGGCTCAGTGCATAGCAGAGCGGCACGAGCAGCGAGAGCGTGAGCACGGCGAAAACGGCGCGCGGCGAGTATGTCCAGTCGAGGACCGATGCCAGATCCGTGCCGATGGCTGATATTCGGTGATGGAATTTTTTCGGGGTGACATGGCGGAGCAGGTCGACCAGGCGCAGAATGAGACCGGGGTGCCTGGCGCACAATGCCAGGGCGGCCGCCGACAGGGCAACGAATACGACGGTTGCCCAGGCGAGATGCGCGAGCTTGGCGAGCCGGGGGAGCGCGAGAATCGGCATCGCAAAGAACAGCATGAATACGAGTATGTCTATGATGCGTTCGAGCACGAGCGATCCCACGCTGACCGCCGCGGAGTAGCGGTTTTTTCTCCAGAGCAGAAGAGCGCGCGCGGC
>WJMI01000401.1 GCA_014728015.1 Chitinivibrionales bacterium
GGCCGAATGCGCGCGCCACGCACACCGCGTTGATGATGTTCTCGGAACTACCCGAAGTACTGATCGCCAGGAGAACATCACCGGGCCTTCCATACCCGTACACCTGCTGCGCGAACACCATGTCAGCGTTGACATCGTTGGCAAATGCGGTCAGAAGCGATGTTTCGGAGACGAGCGACACGGCGCGCAAGGCCCCCTGCAGCCCCCGGCACAGCTCCTCGCCCTTTTCCGGCGCTGCCGCGCGAATGCGCTGCGCATCGGCTTCCGGCACCGGACGTTTCCGCAGGTATTCTTTCATCAGCTCGCCCACGACATGCTGCGCATCGGCGGCGCTACCGCCGTTGCCGCACGCAAGGAGCTTGCCTCCCGCGCGAAAGCATGACGCCATCAGCTCGAATGCGCCCGCAATATCGTCCGCGCACGCTTCAAGCGGCGGCCGCTCGGCCACGAGTGTATCGAGGAACTTCCTGACCGTGTCTCTCATTGCTGTCACCCGCCTGTCTGGGTATGAGTAGACTGCATAGCGCATGAGGCCCTTTTACAAAATATATGCGCCCTCCCGGCGTCACAATCAACAGCCGGGGGTGATCGCATTGCGCGTCTTTTCAAAAGACGCAAGAGTCACCGCGTGGTGCCGCCTGTCGCGCTGTCGCCCTTCATCGCAAGCACCTCTTCAACCGCGGCGACATACACGGCCTTTTTCTGGACACCGGGGATATGCTTCACTACGGTGGCATCCTTGACAAGAAATATGGCGGGGATCGACCTGATCCGGAAATAGTTGGCAATGGTCTTGTGGAGATCGATGTTGATCTTCATGACCCTGACCCTGCCGGCATAGGTCTTCTCGATATCCTTGACCACCGGGTTGAGCACGAGGCACGGCATGCACCACGGCGCCCAGAAATCCACCAGCACCGGCACGGGTGACTCGACGATCTCTTTGGCGAGCTCTTGTGAAGAATCGGACGCGGCGGTGGAAGCCGTCTGCGCGATCGGCACGGAAGCGTAAAGCACGCACGACAACAGCAGTCCGGGCAGTAGTGTCCTCATGGCACGTTTCTGGATTGGATCCCTGTCAGTTCTGGAGCAATAAAAATCGTCGCCCGCGCACGTCAAAAACTGGTCACGTATACGAGCTTCAGCTCCCTGCTCCATCCCAACGGCGAGTCGGAAACAGCGGGATCATCGTTCCTGAGGAGCTTCTTCGCAAATATATCCTTTGCGTTGAACTCCAGGTAGAACGACGGGAACATAGCCCACCGGATTCCGGCATTGAAGAATCCGTGCAGCGGGTTGATATATTGGCCGGAATTCGGGTCCTCGTGGTTAAGGGCCAGGTTGTATTCTGCGGCAACAGCCAGCTCTTCGTTGATACCGATATCCAGGCCCAGGTATCCGTTCGGCCATTTCACCCGCTGAATCTCCTCAATCGAGTAATTGACCGATACGTGGATCCCGAACTGTACCTTGGTGAAAAGCAGGTAATTCTTGCTCATCGCGGCGAAAAGCCCCTCGGATTTGTAGACATACCCGCGGTAGCTGTTGTCGCTGTTCTCGTATCCTTCGATGCCGCCGTATCCCTGCCAGTCATACCCGATCGCCAGACCCGGAAAATGATACGTTTCTTCGATAATGCGGTACTTCAGGAGCAGTCCGGGCCAGGGGTTGCCGCGCACGGTCCCGTGACCCACCAGCCCGTCACCGCCATACCCGCCGCCGAACATGAACCGGTCGGTAATACCCACCGCGATGCTGAACGTAATCCCGGCCCCGTCGACATCGTTGTGCCTGCTCGGGTACACCCGTGTCTCGAAATCGAGACTGCCGCGCGGGAGTACGCCCGCCGTGTGCATGTCAATAAGCCGCCGCGGCTGGATCATCTCTTCCTGACCGGTGACTGTCGCTGAAGGGAGTTCCTCCTGGGCCTGGGCGGAAACCCGGGACAGGGCTGTCAGGAGCGCGAGTGTCGCGAGCGTGCGAAGCGCGTGTCCGCGCGGGCGGGCTGATATCATTTCTTCTCCCCGGAGATTTTTCGTTTCCGACGTTCGTTTCTTTTTCGGATCGCGTGTTTCTTGCGATCGTGCTCAGCGTGCGTTTTTGAGAAATCGTGCGCGCCGGACCCGTCCCACCGGGCCACGAAATACAGGTCATCAGTCTTCATCGGGGAGACCGTGGCCGCCAGCGCGCCCAGGCCCGGCGAGCAGATAGGGCCCGGCGGCAGACCGCGGTGCAGGCGGGTGTTGTACGGCGACGGCGTGTTCAGCTCGGACACACGCAGGGGACCCGAGAACTTGCGCAGCGCGTACCGAACGGTGGGATCGGCGCCGAGCGGCACGCCGAGCCTGAGACGGTTGTGGAACACGCCGGCGATATGCGGGCGCTCGGAAGCCAGCGTGGCCTCCTTCTCGACAATCGATGCAAGCGTGACAATCTCCCGCCGGGAAAAACGCTCCCGCACGCCGGTATCCGGCAGCGTGGCGCACGCGCGATCGAATTCGTCAACCAGCCGCACCGCGACCTCGCGGGCCGAAGGCCCGGGTGAAAACCGGTACGTATTCGGAAACAGATACCCCTCGAGCGAGCGCCCGGACACGCCGCGCTCCGCCGCGAACGCGGTGTCGTAGCACAGTCCCGTGAATGCTGCCGAGTCAATGCCCAGATCGCGCGCGCACACCGACGCGGTCTGCTCAATAGTAAGGCCTTCGGGAATGGTGACCGTGACATACAGCGGCTGGGCCGCATCGAGCTTGCCCGCGGCGGCGAGAATCCCCTCGTTCTCGCGAAACACATACCGGCCGGCCTGCATGGACCTTTCCAGCCGGTTCATTCGCACCCACAGCACGAGCGCGGCCGCGGATGCCACCACGTTCTTCCGCGAAAGCTCCCGCGCCACAGACCACACCGAGGATCCCGGCTCGACAATCACCTCCACCGTTTCCCCCGGCGGACCCGGAGGAACCAGCATGAGCGTACCGGCAACAATTGCGGCAAGCAAAACCGCCGCCGTTGCCACCAGGACCTTGCGCGATTGAAGGAGACGGACCACGATCAGGAACCCGTAGAAAACATACCCCAGTCCGGCGAGACAATACAGCAGGCCGGTAAACCACGTTCGCAGAATGGGTCTGGCGAAATTCAAGAAGCAGGGACTCTGGGAAACGTACGGCTTTGCGCGCCTCGGCGGAAACGCCCGGCGCCTCTTCCGCTTTGAATATATCTTGATTCAGCCCGCATGGCAAGCACTACACAGTCATTTGACACTTCATATAGTATCGGCCAATGGTTCCGGCGGCCACATATAGTGCGGAGCTCCGGCATGCAGCACGCGGGATCGTCGAGTTGCGCTGCGCCGCGCAGGCCATACACTATTTTTCATGAAATATTCGTACTCATGCGGCGATGCATGGGAAAGAAGGTCGGGCAGTCGCTCCGGGGCATGCGTGCTCCGGAGAGGAAAGTCCGGGCACCACAGGACAGGATACCGTGCGTCAAGCACGGGTCCCGCGGCGCTCGCTCGCGGCGGGAACGGAAAGTGCCACAGAGAACATACCGCCCTGTCCCGCGCTTCGCGGGACGGAGTGAGAGGTGAAAAGGCGGGGTAAGAGCCCACCGCGTCCCGTGGCGACACGAGACGGCTGGTAAACCCTATCCGGTGCAAGACCAAGCAGAGGAACGGGCGGTCCGTCCACATGTCCTCGGGTAGGTCGCGTAGATAAATGGCTGCCTCCCCCGCAGCGCGGGGCAGACAGAACCCGGCTTACAGACCTTCTTTCCCGTGCTCGTCCCGTTCACGACAACGCGAACAACCACGCTTTTGGAAACGACACGCATGCCCTTACAATGCCCGGGATCCGTGCCGCCGGTCACCGCTCATTGCCGTCCGCATTCCCGGCGCGCGCTTCCGTTCAAGCGCCAGCACGGCATCCGCCGTGCCCTTGCGGCGCTCGGGTTTCTCCTGGCGCTGCCGTTCGCGGCGCCCCGCGCCGATGCCGCACCGCAGGAGGCCGACACCATCCGCGCCATAGTGATCCACGGCAACCGGGTCACGAAAGAGCGTACCATCCGCGCGTTCATGACGCTCGACACGGGCATGACCTATGATTCCGCATCAGCGGCCGCATCCAAAGACTATCTCCAGCGTTCCGGCCTGTTCTCCAAGGTTGACATTTTCCCGCAACCGGTCGAGGGCGGCATCAAGCTGCTGGTGATCGTATCGGAACGGATGTACTGGACTGTCAGCCAGCTCGGCGGCGAAATCAAGCAGAAGCTGTACGGCAGCTACGTGGAACGGTTCTGGTGGATCGCCCATATGGGCATCGCCTACACGAATTTCAGGGGCGTGAAAGAGCGCCTTGACGTTCGCGTATCTTTCTGGAAGTCGCGCGCGGCCACGCTGATCTGGCGCAAGCCGTTTCTCGGTACGCCCTACTATGTCGCGCTGGCCGCTTCGGTAAGCTACTGTCCCGACCTGCACCGCACGTTCGACCGGTTCAACGTGGCCGAGTGGAGCACGCTCGGCCGCAAGATGGGCAGGAAATCCGTCTTGTACGGGACCCTCAATCCCCGGTACGAAAACATGTTCTGGACCGGCCGTGACGGCACCTGGGTGGTCGATTCGGCATGCGACACGAGCACCGCACCGGCATCCTGCACGTACGACTCATCGTGGATAAGTTACGAGCAGGAGAAGGAGCGCATCGAAAATCGCTACTCGGAGCTGTTCACCAAAATCGGATGGAACAGCGATTTCAGGGACCACTGGTTCGACACGCACAAGGGCGTCCTCTTTGCCACGTCCCTCATGACCAATGCCGCCTATCCGCGGCAGCTTGACTACACGTATGCCTACGTCCAACTGGACACCGATATCCGCCTTTTTCACCGGGGCATTTTCGAATCCAATGTCATGGCTTATCGCCTCCGCACCACGATGCGTCTCGACAGCGCGGCCAGCTATGACGGCCTCTATGCCGGTGGCGAAACCACGCTCCGGGGGTACGCCGAGGGTGACATTCCCTACGGGTTCACCGCCAACAACCGCGTCCTCTTCTCCACGGAATACCGTTTCCCTATCGTGCAGACCCCCCGCATGGGTTTTCCCCTGCTTTCCCGGCTGTATAGCGGGCTGCGCGGTTTCTATTACCGGGTTGACGGCGCGGTGCTGTTCGACGGCGCCTATTTGTGGCACTACCTGCCCGACCTGCAAGAGCCGCGTGACCGGCACATGTACGGCTACGGCGCGGGCCTTGGCATGCGCATCATGGCGCCCACCCTCCGGCGAAGCGTCAGCCTCGACGTGGCCTGGGCGCTGGAAAAAGAAGAGATGGAGCGCCGGAAGCAGCCGGGAATGCCGGTGATATACCTGTACCTCGATATGCCGTTTTAATCGCCGGTAAACGGCGTGCGCTCGCGGGCCTTGAACCGGCGGGGTTTTTTCCACCGGAGCGGTTCCTCCGGCACGAGATCGGGATAGCGGTCCATCATCTCCTCGAGCTCCTGGCGCACCACTCCGATATCCAGATCATCGTCGGGATTGATATTCATGTACCGGTTCGCCCAGAGCATGGCCGAATCGGGCCGGCCGAGATAGAACCGGTAGAGAAACGAAAGGTTCTTCATGATTGATGGATTTTCGGGCGCGATTTTGTGAGCGCGGAGAAGCTCTCTTTTCGCGAGCTCGAGACGGCGCATCTTCGTGTACAGGACGCCGAGATTCTGCCGCGTCCGGATGTCATCGGGCTTGACCTTCAGCACCTCGAGGAACTCAACTTCCGCCGATGAGAACCATCCCTTTTCCATGTACAGCATGCCCAGGTAGTAGTGCGCATCCGCGTGCTCCCGGTCGAGCTCGATGGCGCGCAAAAGGAGCTGTTCGGCCTTGTTCGCCTCGGGAAGATCAAACCAGTCGTCTTCGTTCCTGCCGTAACTCCGCCAGCGATCCTCGTTCATCTTCTGCCATGCATGGGCCATCCAGATTTTGCCCGCCATGACGTACACGTCGCTCGAATCTCCAAGCGATGTCCCCTCGCTCTCCACCAGCGAAAGAGCTTCGTCGAATTTCCGCTCGGTCAGAAGGTTCTCGATGTTTCTGCGGGTGGGCGCGAAGCGCCCCGAAAGCGACCGGATCGCAAACACCGTCGCCAGCAGAAGTACGGCCGCGATCACCCCGGAAAGCAGGATGACCGGAACCGAAAGGCCGCGCTCGCTGACCGGACTGCCCGCCGGCCGTGTCACTCCCGGATCTCAATCTGTGATACTTTGTCAAAGGTAATCTGGTAAGTGCCGCCCTCCGCCCTGCCGCGCAGGGAGCCGTCAATGCACACGAATGCATCGGCAGGCTTGCCGGCCGACGGGTCGGAGAAGCCGATACGCGTGCCGTCGTCGAGAATGACTTCGGCCTGGTAGTACAGCTTTCCGCCGGCATTGCGGGTGCCGTGCGGGTACACGACAATTTTCTCTACGTCTTTCAGCCTGACCGTGCGGGTGGCCCCGCCGTGCAGGATTGTCAGCTTGCCCCGCGAAGGCGAAAGCTTGACCTTGCTGACTTCCGTGGTATTCCGCGAAAGATCGGTAACCAGCGCGGTGACACCGCACCCCGCGCACAGCGCGCACAGCGCGACCATCGCCTGCAGCAGCACGCCTTTCATCGCTATGAAACCTCGACCTTCTGTTCTTCGAGGAACTCCTTCTCGCCGTTGTAGACCTTGATCAACCTGTCTATCCCCACCATGTTCAGGACATCGCGCACCTGGTTGTCCTCGGCGATAATGTAGATAGACCCGTTGTTCTCCTGCACATCGCACAGGCAATGAATGAATATGCTTATCCCGGAGCTGTCGAGATATGTCGTCCGCTCGAGATTGAACACGAAATCGTGGTGCCCGCTCGTGATTAGCTCCGAGATAGCGTTGTCGAGGATGCCGGTGCTCACCTCGGGAGTGATGTCTCCGATGATATGAATCATCTTGAAGCGGCCCTTGTCTTCGATCTCATACTGCATGGCTCGTGTCCTTTCTATCCGGCCCGCCGCCGCGGCGCCGGTCACGCACCGTTTTCGATTTCTCTTTCGAACAAGAGATGGACGTTCCCCAGCCCTTCCTCGACACAGGTATCGGCCAGTGTCCACCCCTCGCGGACCATCCCCGCCGTCACCCGCTCGACCTCGTCAAAAATCTTCTTGGGATTCCGCGCGAACCCGACCTTGACAATCCTCTCAGCGGATTCTTTCATGCCACGGTCA
>WJMI01000402.1 GCA_014728015.1 Chitinivibrionales bacterium
AACGCGACCTGCCGCGGCAAAGCTCTCCAGAGCGTGGCGGAGCCGGGAGCGGTCCCCCTCTAAATGATCTTAGGTGCTGTTCCCCGGATAGAGCAGCATCCTCCCCTGTATCTATCTCTATCCCGTAACATATCCCCTCCCTGGTGTGTCTTATATTTATGGGCCTTTTGCAGGCCCGTATGGCACGTATGTCCGCATTGGCCGCATTCAATAAAGAAACCACCGGGCGCGCACTATCGTAACCGCCAGACAGCGACCCCGCCTCCTAAGGACCCGTTACATGAAAAAATTCGTTATTGCCGCAGTTATCGTGGCAGCCGCGTTCGGCCTGATGGCCATGCTGTCATCGCTGAGAAAAGACCAGCCCCGCGCGCGTCCCGAGGCGTTCGTGCGCACCGTGCTCACCCGCACCGCCCGCTACGATACCGTGCGGCCCTCGATCCGGGCATCCGGACGGGTCCGGGCGCTGCAGCGGGTCAGCCTCGCGCCCGAGGTTTCGGGCATCGTACTGGCAACGCCTTTTCGCCTGCGAAAAGGCATGTCATTCTCCCGGGGACAGGTGCTCATGAAAATTGACAACCGCCAGGCCGGCTATGCGTACCAGTCCGCGCTGAGCGACTTGCGAAACGCGCTCGCCGGGTTTCTGGCCGAGCTCAAAACCGATGTTCCCGATGCGTACGGCCGCTGGGAAACGTTCTTCAACCATCTCGAACAGGACGATCTCCCCGCCCTGCCCCGGGTTCCCGAGGGCCGCGAAAAGCTCCTTGCCACGCGCCACAATATTTACAAGCTCTACTATGCCGCCCAAACCCATGGTCTCTCCCTTGCCAGGCACACCCTGTATGCGCCGTTTGACGGGACCGTGGAGGAGTCCATGATCGATCCCGCATCCATGGCGCGCGCCGGTGCTGCCGTGGCCGTGATTGCCCGCACCGATATCGTGGAAATCGAGCTGGCCCTTGCCCAGGCCGAGGCGCGCCTGGTCCGCGCCGGCGCGCCGGCCCGTGTGTCGGTCGAGGGGATTGCCGGCGAAGTGGCCGGTGAGGTGCATCGGGTGAGCGATGTGCTCGACGAGCGCATGCAGACGGTCGCGGTGTTCGTGCGGGTCGCGCACGCCGCGAAGCAGGGCGTGAAGAGCGGAAGCTATGCCACGGTCGACGTGGAGGGCGAGCCGCTCCCGCATGCGTTTTCCCTGGGCCGCAAGGCCATTCACGACAAAGACCGCGTCTATGTGATCGAAAGCGATACGCTCGCCGAAAAAACAGTAGACATCGCCTACCGGGGGATAACCACCGCCTACGTGCGGGGCGGGGTGGACGACGGCGCGGTCATCGTGGCGGAGCCGCTGCAGGATGCGGTCCTGGGCATGGCCGTGCAGTCTGTTGAAGATGCCCGGAGGAAGGCCGCGGGCGCGGGCGGCGACATGCCCGGCGGGCAGGAAACCGGGCGCGGGAAGGGCCGTCGATGAAAGGTATTATCCGGCATTTCATTGTGTACCCGGTGTGGGCCAATACGCTCATGATCGCGGTCGTCCTGGCGGGCGTGGTGTTCATGGGCCGTATCAAGCGCTCGTTTTTCCCTGAAGTCGAGACCAACCTGATCATCGTCAATTTCGTCTACCCGGGCACGTCGCCCGAAGAAATCGAAGAGTCGCTCATCCTCAAGGCCGAGAACAACCTCAAAGGCATTGCGGGCATCGACCGGACCACGTCGCAGTCGAGCGAGAACAGCGGCAGCGTGACTGTCGAGGTGATGGACAACTACGATGTCGACGAGGTGTACGATGATGTCAAGAACGCGATCGATCGCATCACCCCCTACCCGGCCGGCGCCGAGAAACCGGTCATCCGGGTGCCCAAGATCCGCACCCGCGCGGTGACTGTCGCGCTCTACGGCAATGCCGATCTGTGGGCGCTGAAAGAGCGGGCCGAGCAGTTCCGCGACGATTTGCTCGCTATCGACGGCATCTCGCAGGTCAGTCTCGAGGGCATTCCCGGGCGGGAGATCGCGATCACCGTGTCCGAGGACGACCTTCGCCGCTACGGCCTGACATTCAACGAAATAGGCGCGGCCATACGCGGCGCCAACGTGGACATCTCGGGAGGATCGATCAAAACCCACGACGAGCGCCTGCTGATTCGCGCGTACGGACGGCGCGATTTCGCGCACGAGATCCAGTCGCTGGTGCTGCGCACCGCGCCCGACGGCACGGTCATCCGGATTGGTGATGTCGCCCGGGTGCGGGAGCAATGGGAAGACACCCCGGATGCGACGTATCTCAACGGCAAGCGCGCGGTCATGGTCAATGTCGACAAAACCATCGAAGAGGACATCGTTCGGGTGGCGCGCGAGGTCACCTCCTATGTCGGCGAGTTCGCGGCAAAGCATCCCGAAATATCGATAGAGGTAATCGCCGACCGGAGCGAGCATCTCAAGGAGCGCATCAACCTGCTCGCACGAAACGGCCTGTTCGGGTTCGTGCTGGTGGTCCTGGTGCTGGGCATGTTCCTCAACAGCCGTC
Organism: Chitinivibrionales bacterium; assembly: GCA_014728015.1. Classification (GTDB taxonomy): domain Bacteria; phylum Fibrobacterota; class Chitinivibrionia; order Chitinivibrionales; family WJMI01; genus WJMI01. The sequence goes on from WJMI01000402.1 coordinate 2,522, forward strand.
TGTCGTTCTGGGTGGCCGTGGGCATCCCCATCTCGTTTGCCGGCATGTTCGTGGTCGCCTACCTGTGGGGCATCACGATCAACGTGATATCGCTCATGGGCATGATTATCGTGGTGGGGATACTGGTCGACGATGCCATTGTGGTGGCCGAGAGTATCTACCAGAAGCACGAAGAGGGTCTGCCGCCCATGCGCGCGGCCATTGACGGCCTGTTTGAGGTTATCGCCCCGGTATTTACCGCAGTGTCAACCACGATTATCGCGTTTCTGCCGTTTTTCTTTTTCTTGGGCACCATGGGCAAGGTCATCTACCAGCTCGCGGTCGTGGTAATCAGCGCGCTGGCGTTTTCTCTTATCGAGTCGATTTTCATCCTGCCGGCGCATCTGGCGCACTCCAAGGGACTCGATCCCGCGACCCGTCCCCTGCCGTTTCGCGCCTTTTTCGACCGTGCCTATGTCTTTCTCAGGGAGCGCGTGTACGGCCCCGCGCTGTCCTGGGCGCTTCGCAATATCACGATCGTGCTGGTGATTCCCGTCGCCTATGTCCTGGTGACCCTGGGCCTTCTGCGAGGCAATATCGTGGAGGTTTCCGCGTTCCCGTATATCGATCGCGATGATATCAGGCTCAACCTCACCATGACCACCGGCACGCGCGAGGAAGTGACCGATTCGATCCTCCAGGCGTTCGAGGAAAAGGTGTGGAAAGTCAACGAGGAGCTCAGCGCCGGGCGCCGGGACAAGCGCGATGTCATTTTGTCGGTCACCCGCCATATCGGATCGAACGGCCTGGGCGACAACGGCGGGCACGCGGGCTCGCTGGAGATCGAGATGCTCGAAGGCAGTCTCCGGGACATCCCTTCGTTTCGGGTACAGAACCGTATCCGCCAGACACTGGGCGTGGTGCCCGGAAGCCAGAAGCTGTCGTTTGCCGGCGGGCGGTGGGGCAAGGCGATAAGCATCAGTCTGATAAGCAACGATCTCGCCGAGCTTGACAAGGCAAAAGACCTGCTCAAGGCCGAGCTCGCGCAGTACTCCGCGCTGAGCGATATCACCGATTCGGACATCGAGGGATGGCGCGAGGTGCGGCTGTCGCTTTTGCCCGCAGCCTACGCGGCCGGGCTCACGCTCCAGGACGTGGCCGGGCAGGTGCGGCAGGGGTTTTTCGGGTATGAAGTGCAGCGGTACCAGCGCGGCGAGGACCAGCTCAAGGTATGGGTGCGATTCACCGAGGAAGACCGGGCATCGCTTGGCAAGCTGGAAAACATGTACATCCGGGCGCCCGACGGGTCCGCGTATCCGCTGGCCAGCATCGCCGGCTATGATATCGAGCGCGGGCGCGTGCGCATCGCGCATCTGGAGGGCAAGCGCGAATTGCAGGTGGAGGCCGACCTGCGCGACCCGGAACAGTCGGTGACCACGATCCTGAATGATATCAGAAAGAACGCCGTGCCCCGGGTGCTCGCCCGGGTGAAGAATGTCTATGTATCGTATGAAGGGCGCGAGAGGCACAATGTCAAGTTCGCCCGGTCGCTGTGGGGATCGTTCCCTATCGCGCTCATGACCATCGCGATTATCCTGGTGCTCGTGTTCCACTCGCCCCTGCAGGCCGTGATCATTTTCCTCATGATACCCCTGGGGCTTCTGGGCGCGATATGGGGCCACCTGTTCCACGGGTTCATGATTTCCCGGCTGTCCATGTTCGGTCTTGTCGCGCTTGCCGGGATTGTGATAAACGACAGTATCGTGTTCATCGACCAGATTAACCGCAATCTCAAAAAGCACCTCGCGGTGCGCGATGCCGTGTACCTGGCCGGGCTCTCGCGCCTGCGGCCTATCATACTCACGACAGTCACCACGGTCGCGGGCATGGCCCCGCTTCTCCTGGAACAAAGCCGCCAGGCAAAGTTTCTCGTTCCCATGGCCGTCTCCTTGTGCTACGGCCTGATATTCGGGTCGCTGTTCATCCTGTTTATCGTGCCGGCCCTGTTCATGGCGCTCAACCGCGTGCGCGTGTTTGCCGCCCGCCGGCTGGACCCGTCTGCGGCCCGCGAAGCGGTCGAACCGGCGGTCAAGGAGCTCACCGCCGAACAGGAGGCCAACCGGGAATGACAACGCATGCAAACAAATGCGCGAGCATAAACAATAGCGCATGCACCTTTTTTCTTTGCGCCCTCCCGTCGTTCTCCCCGGCCCGCCGGCCTGTCCCGCCGACTCGTGCGGCCATAGCGCAACGGCGAAGGCGCGAGCCCCGCAGGGGATGCTGGCAGGCAATGGGGGCGGTGTGTCTGTGGCTCGTTTTTTCGCCGGGCATAACAGACAGCGCGCCTTCCGCCGACACGCTCACCGCGGGTGAAGCGGTTGAAATCGCGCTGGCCAACAACTACAATATCCGTATCGCCCGAAACGATGCGGGCAAAGCAGATAACACGCGCAAGCTCAAGGTGGGAAAGCTGCTTCCTTCGGCAAGCGCAAACGCATCCGCGACCTGGACACAAACCGAATACGACACGCCGCCTTCTCCGCTCTCACTGTCGGCATCGCCTGGCACGGCCGGCGGCGGCGACTGGACGTATGCCGCGGGCGGCGCGCTGGGATGGACCCTGTTCGACGGGTTACGGATGTTCTATGGCTATCGCCAGGTGGAGGAACGCGCCCGGCTTGCCGAAAAGGCCTCGCGCCACACCATAGAATCATCGGTGGTGGCGACCCTCACCGCCTACTATGACCTGTCAAGCACCCGGTCGCTTCTTTCAGCGGCCCGCGAGCAGCTCGCGCTGTCACGCAGACAACGGGAGCGCGCGCAGGCCCTGTACGACTACGGCCGCGCCACCAAACGGGACCTTCTTGCGCAGGACGTATTGGTAAACGCGGATTCGGCCGCGGTGTCGGCCCGCGCGCTCGACCATGTGCGCGCCCGCCACGCGCTCAACCGCGCCCTGGGAAGACCTCCTGATCAGGTTGTGTTCGCGGCGGCCGACACCGCCGTAGATCCGCCCGGGCACGATGCCGCGTTCTGGTACCGCAAGGCCCGCGATCATAATGCCGGGCTCGAAATGAGCGAGATCTCAAGAAATATCGCAGAGTCCCAGCTGGGGATTGCCCGCGCCGCGCTGTGGCCCGTGCTCA
>WJMI01000403.1 GCA_014728015.1 Chitinivibrionales bacterium
ATTGGGGCCCAGAGCAAAGACAAAGCCGCGGCCCTGCTTCGCAGACAGGGTATCACGGCCGAGAAAATCAGCAAGAAACGGGAACGTGTTTCGCTCGTGCCGGGCTCGCGGGCAGGGCTGAAAGACCTCAGCCGGTTCACGCGCCAGTTTGCCGGCATGGTTTCGGCGGGGCTTGCGGTGACCGAGTGCCTGGAAGTCCTGGGCGGGGAATCGGAAAACGCGGCGCTGGGCCGGGCCGTGAAACAGGCGGCCGCTGATATCCAGGCCGGCAGCGCCCTGGCGGATGCGTTTCGCAAACACCCCCGCGTGTTCGACAGGCTGTACTGCAACATGGTGGCATCCGGCGAGGCATCCGGCGACCTCGGCGGAATTCTTCAGAGACTCGCGGCCTACCAGGAAAAAGCGCATTCGCTCCGGCAGAAAGTGGCGGGCGCGCTGACCTATCCGGTAATCCTCTTGAGCGTGTCGGCAATCGCCACCGGACTTCTTCTGGCATACGTGGTACCCATGTTCGCCGACATGTTCACCCAGATAGGCACGGGCCTTCCGGCGCCGACCCGCGCGGTCATGGCACTGTCGGGTTTTGCGCGCAGGTACTTCGGGTGGGCGCTTGCCGTGATTGCCGCAGCAGTGGCGGGCATCCGGCGGTACCGCCGCACCGGGCGGGGCGCGTTCGTGCTCGATTCGCTTTTGCTTCGGGTGCCGGTCTTGGGCAATCTTCTTCGCAAGGGCGCGATTGCCGGGGTGACCCAGACCCTGGCAGCGCTTCTGGGGGCCGGAGTCAACGTGCTGGAGGCCCTCGAAATCACGGCCAAAACCACGGGCAACAAGGTGCTGGAGCGGGCGCTTTCGCGCACGGCCGAGCGCATACAGGCGGGGGAGAGCATGGCCGGCCCGATGGGTGATTCCGGCGCGTTTCCCGGGATGGTGGTGCATATGGTGGGCGTGGGCGAGCGCACCGGCGAACTTCCGGCAATGCTTGAAAAAGTGGCCTGGTTCTATCAGGAAGAAGTCGACAGCGCGGTGGAAGCGCTGTCTTCGGCGCTGGAGCCTTTGCTGATTGTTGTCATGGGGGTGATAATAGCCGGGATTCTGGTTGCCATGTATCTGCCCATGTTTGATGTTATTTCCGCGATTGGCTGAGCCGGAAGGCGGCGGGTGTGGGGCGGCTTTGCCGCCAGATAGCAGATACCGGATCAGCGGCTGAATGCGCCCTCTGGAACGATCAAATATCCACCTATGCATCTGAAATATCGATCCAGAATATCGATCAAGATATTGGCCTGAAACAGGCAAAAGGACCACTCAGGCGCCGGGAAGGACGCTCCCGCCGTATCGTAAATCAATAACTTACCACAGAAGGACCCCCGGGAGGGCCTCCAACAGGAATTCTAACTTGACCTGATACGATTTACGGTATTATAATATGGCTTCCGTTATCACACAAACGTATAAACAAACATCTACCGGCACAGCGGCAATCAGCTCTCTCGATGGCATATTCGAGTTTCAACGGAACCCGGTTTTCGTTTCTCTCCGACAGGTTCAATGTGCTTGTCGCCGACGACGATTGGGGTTCGCGGGAGCCCCTGGTTGAACCGCTGAAGGACCATTACGTGTTCTCGCCGGTGGTTGCCGCCACCGCGCGGGAGGCGGCCTCGCATCTTGACAGCGGCACAATCCACATGTGCCTTCTTGATTTGGGCCTTTTCGACATAAACAAGGACGAGCTCTATATAGTAAAGGAATACGGCCGCAAGCTTCCGGTGATAATTGTCAGCGGGTGCTCATCCATGGCCAAGGCGAAAAAGTGTATCGATTTGGGCGCGGTGGCAACGGTGGACAAGCCGGCCATTCCATACCGCGGGGATCTCAACTGTGCCATTCGCGAGGCCTTGTTTCGCAAGGTTTTCTGGCCGTGGAAGCCGCACGAGAAGCATGCCGATTTTGACCGGGTATACGGGTATCTCTGCGCGCACAAGCCGGAAAGCGTGGATGCCTGGGCCGGCGGGCTTGACACCGAACCCAGGCAACTCCGGCGGGTATGGCGCCACCTGGATGCCGAGGTCCGCTATATTCTGAAGACCTACCTTGCCCTGGATCTGGCGTTGGACTGCTTTGGTGATTGGAGCAGTCCGCGCGATTGCGACGCCAGGAGCTGTTCCCGCCGGCGCTTATGCGACATTGTCCAGGAGTTCGTGCTCACGCACAAGACAATATTCGACCGTCTGACAGCCCCGTGGCCGGGCCCGGGCGCACGCACAGGCCCCGGAAGGCGCGCCCTTGAACGATCCAATACGTAATATCCACTATATAATTTCCAGCATCCACAATTAAATCCCAAACCGGACACAACCTGTCTTGTTTGCCCTTTCCGGATGAACTATTTCAGGTTCATCGCCGCAGCGTCGGTCCTGTGGGTTTTCCCCGTTCCGGTTTGCCTTCCGCACCGCCGCGCGCACTCTGTCCACAATCGTTGAACGGCGGCGCTCTTATTGACCTTGCACAGGTTTCGCGCTTAACCGGGCCGCGTTGAAAGCGGGCCGGGATATTCTTTCACGGAAGCTCCAAGGGAATTGCTATGCGCAACGCATGCATGACAGCGCACCGGGCCGCGGGCATGGTGTGTATGCTCGTGTCCATGGTGACGGCAACCGAGCCGAACTATGTGGAGACCACGGTATTCCAGGATGAGAACCAGACTGAGACGAAGAAGATCATCACGCGGGAATACTCCGACGGTCTCGGGCGGTCGATACAAACCCAGACCAGGCTCAATACTGCGCCTTCCACGACATGCCTCATATCTGCTACTCTATATGATGA
>WJMI01000404.1 GCA_014728015.1 Chitinivibrionales bacterium
CCTTCACGTCGGTTTCGGTCTTCTGTGCGGCAGCCACGAGCTCGACAACGACTTCGGATGCAGGCCCGGGACCTACCTTGATGTCGCGCGATGCGGTAAACGTGTCACCGGTCTTGCTGTCGACAAACGTCGCCGTGATCGTGTAGGTTTCATACGCGCGGGTGCCGGTGAACGTGTTGGTGCGGCTCGGCCCGGCGCCGCCGGAAAGGGGGTCATTCGCGCTGTTGCCGACAAGCTCCCAGGTTGTCTGTTGGCTGTATGATGCGCTCGTGTCAATCCGGCTGCCAACTTCGACAAGCACATGCGCCGAAAAACCCACTTCGGTGCCCGCCCCTATCGAATCGACATCGGGCTCCACCTCGAGCTCGAGACCGACAATCGTGCTGTCGAGCAGCGATATCTCGATGGTTTGGTCGATATACGTGGTCTTTGTTCCGTTCGCGTAGTCGATTTCGACATGCACGGATTCGGGCACGACATTGTATCGCCATTTTTCGGTGCCGTCGAGGAAAATGACCTTGACCGCGAAGGGCTCGAAATGAGGGGCGCCGGCGCTGGCGTTATGCGGCAGGTTCGTCGAGAGCCCGAAATGCTGGACCTGCGTGGCCTGACTGCCGTAGCCGGAGCCGCCGTCAATCTCGCGCGTGCCGACCAGATCGTTCTCGTCGTAATACGACGGGTCCTGCTCGTCGGGATCGGCCATATGGAACAGATAGACTCGCGCGCCGATGCCGTCCTTGGTCTTGCGCGCTTCACCGGTTTCGCTGTCCGCGCCCGCTCCCGACACCATGACCCCGAGATAGTGCTCCTGGTTTCCGCCTCCCGCCGGATCGCCGCGCGGCGTGTTGCTCTTGTGGGCCGGTTTGTCGGTGCTGTTTGTCTGGTTCAGGTAGAGCTTGCCGCCGTTGCAGAGGAACATGTCAAGGTCACCGTCATTGTCGACATCGCCGAACGTCACGCCGTTGGCCGTCTCGTTGCTCTGGGTCGAATGCGTGGCGCCGTCTATCCTCTGGAAGCTCAGATTGCCCTGGTTGATATAGAGCCGGTGGTTTTCCTCGTCGTGAGCCACATACAGATCTTCGAGACCGTCGTTGTTGACATCGGCCGCCGCGACACCGCCCGTGTATCTGGCGCCCTGGGTGAACTCCTGGCTCGTGAGCTCGGCGAAAGACCCATTGTCGTTTCTGAAAAACTGGTCCCGAACCTTGACCCCGTAGTACCCGTTCGACCATCCGACAAAGATATCCATGTCGCCGTCAACATCAGGATCCCAGTTGACAATGCCGGTCCAGGCGATACTCTGGTTCTGGGTCGGGGCATTGACATTGTTGAACCGGCTCGCGCCCACCTCCTGGAAGCTCGGCAAGCCGTTTTTCGACGTGTTGTTCTGCCACAGCCAGATCCTGTTATTATCATTGACTTCGTCGGCAGCATAGAAAAGATCCTGGTCGCCATCGTTGTCGTAGTCGGCCGTGGTTGTGTAGCTGCCGTTGGGCGTGCTGCCGTATGTCCATGCGTTGGCATTGAATCCGCCGTTCCCGTTGTTCATGTGGACCCGGCTCGTTCCCTCGCTGGAAATAAACAGGTCGAGATACCCGTCCTGGTTGATATCGAGCCACCCGGCGCCCTGCTGATTGCTCGAGGCAGGCGGCGTGCTGCTGAATACATTCAGGTCGAAATTCGGCGGACCGCTGTTGACCCACATGTAGTTGCGGGTGTTGTTATTCGCGTACAGGTCAAGGTAGCCATCGTTGTTGAAATCGGCCCAGGCGACCTGCCTCGAAGGACCGCCGGCAAGATAGCTTCGGGAGAAACTGCCGGGATCCGAGGGATTGTTGGTGTAAAGGTAGATGGTGCCGCTCGTGTAGTTGGGTCGGCTGGCGGTGACCGCGATATCGATATACCCGTCGTTGTTGTAGTCGCCGAACGCGGCGGTCGAATAGAAATCGCTGGTGATGCCGGATTTCTGCTGGAAGATGTCTCCGAAACTCTGGGCACGCGCCGCAGCAACCAGTGCCGCGATGACCAGTACGCCTGCAATGAACGAGCTTTTCATACCAAGCCTCGCTTGAAAGCGGAATTGTGAAATAGAATGCCGGAGAACCGCCCCGACGTGGCGTGCAAAACAGGCCGGAGAGATCGCGGGCCGGGTCGAAAGGCGGGATGAGCCGCTGCAAGGCCACACCCGGGGCAGGATGCGTATCGGACCACCGCGGGACCTCCGGAACAAACAGGGGTTTCGCTAAACCTCGACGCGACCATATATAGTCGCGGCTTCGGCACAAAGGTTCAGCGCCCGTGCGGGCGGATTTCAACGCTTAAGCCGTTGATTATCCGCCGGATACAATCTCTCCCCCCCGTTTGTGGAACCAAGGTCCCACCAAATAGAAATATACACTCCTCCTTGTATTACGCAACACCAGGTAATGACAATCCCGCATCCTTTTCTGGCGGTCACGAATGCCGCGGTGGACTACCGGCCTATTCCGACATTGCCGATAAACTTATTCTGCTTGGTCTGAATGTCGAGATAGATAAACACCCGATATATCCCCGGCGCGGCCTTGCGGTCATCGTTGGTTATGCCGTTCCAGTAGAACACCAGTTTCCGGTTCTCGCCGCCAACCCGGTCCTCGAGCCATGCATCCGGAATGACATTGTTATTGTTCTCAATGCTGTACACCAGGTTTCCAACCCCGTCGAATACCAGCATTGTCGCCTGCGCGCGAAAATCCGGGTCCATGCTGCTGCTGGGGATAGTGACCTCGGCAACCATAATTGCGCCGCCGTCCCGCTCGGCCCACTGATACGCCTTCTGCGGATCGTGGTGCTTGAGCTTGTCCTCGGAGTGCAGAAACGTCGGGTACATGGGATTGGGCCCGATGTGTATCGGCCCGATATCCCCCTCGACCCTGACCCGAACCTTCTGGTTGTTTGGGCTGGGAGTGTTTCCGATGTTGTCGCCCAGAACCAGTGTGTCGGTTCGCAGGCTGAGAAAATGGTTGCCGTTGAGATCGTTGCCGTTGGTCATGTAGAACTCGACAAAGTTGTCCCCCGGGTCGGACAGGTTATCGATACCGGAAAACATCGAGTCGATCATGACCGTGTCGCCGTTCTCGATATGCCAGACATGGAACATGGC
>WJMI01000405.1 GCA_014728015.1 Chitinivibrionales bacterium
CTTCCAGAGGATGTACTTCTCGTTGATATTTCCCCGGGCCGCGCGTTTCATGCGAACAACCACGTCCTTGGCATCCGCGATAGCGCGTTTCATCTGGAAATCCGCGCCCGGCACCTGCTGCGCTTCGTGAAAACTGAAAAACGCCATCTGGATAGTAGAGTCGATGGAGCTCTGCGTGGTGTACTGCTGGGCGAAGGTTGCCGTGCACAGGATTGCGCACAAGAAGAACAGCGCGTGGCCTGAAGCGATTAAACGAAGTCTCTGGTACATGCAGCGTCTCGGCAATGCGAAATTATCCCATTGCTAAGTGTGCCCTGGATGCATCACATGATCAAGCGGTTTTTCAGGAACGTGTACGGTAATATAATGCAGCGAGAGGGAAGGGCACTATAGCGTGTAATGCTTTTCAGGGCAATCCCGCAGCCGCTGCGCCGCCTGCTCGGCCGTGATATCACGCTGCGGCATGGCCATCATTTCGTAGCCCACCATGAACTTGCGCACCGTGGCGCTTCGGAGAAGCGGCGGGTAGTAGTGAATGTGCAGGTGCCATTCGTCGTGCACGGCCCCGTCGGTGGGCTGCTGATGGATGCCCATGGAGTACGGAAAACTCGTTTTGAAAAGATTGTCGTACCGGATGCTCATCCGGTGAAGCGCATCCGCGAGATCGCGGCGCTGCCCGTCGGTAAGCTCCGTGATGCCCGGCGCGTGCTGTTTGCACAAAAGCATGGTTTCAAAGGGCCAGAACGCCCAGTACGGCACCAGCGCGACAAAGCTGTCGTTCTCGAATACGATTCGCTCGTTCTTCTCCCGCTCAAGGGCCGCATAGTCGCACAGAAGGCACGAGCCCCTGGCGGATGCATATTCCTTCTGGCGCTCACCTTCAATACGCGGGAATGACGGGACCGTGGCATCCGCCCAGATCTGCCCGTGGGGATGCGGATTGGAGCAGCCCATCATGGCGCCCCGGTTCTCGAATATCTGCACGTAGCTGATGTCTTCGCGCCCGCCAAGCTCGCGGTATTGCTCGGCCCAGACATCCACGACCGGCACGATAGCATCGACATCCATGAGTGCGAGGGTCAGATCGTGACGCGGGGAGAAACAGATGACACGGCAGATCCCCTGCTCGGTGTGCGCGACGAGCAGGCCGTTTTCGTCGAGATGCCCGCCCGGGATGTCCGGCAGGAGCGCCGAGAAATCGTTATCGAAAACATAGGTGGTTTTGTATTCGGGCGTCTGTTTGCCGCCTGCGCGCTCGTTGCCGGGGCAGAGGTAGCACGACGGGTCATACGCCGGCATGTCAAGCTTCTGGGGCTCTTCCACCTGCCCGCGCCAGGGCCGCCTGGTGCGGTGGGGCGACACCAGGATCCACTCGCCTGTCAAGGGGTTAAACCGCCGGTGGGGATGCTCTTGTGTCCACATGCGCGTGACGGGATCTCTCCGTTGCGATATGGTTTCTATTTGTGTTCTTTTCTTTTTTTCGTTTCTTGCGGGAGGGGCTTCGGCCCCTCCCTCGCTCCAACCTCTCCTTCGCGCCAAAGGGCGCTTCGGAGAATTTTCCGCTACCCTCCCCCCTGGGGGCTCTGCCGCCCCCAAACCCCGCCGTCAGGGTGATGGTGTCCCGGAGTGAGATGCAGGAGCAAAGGCAGAAGGGGAAAATAATTCAACACGCGCGATGCTTCACGCTATGCTGTCGAGCAGCTACACTGCGGCCTGTCAGGTCGTCGCCCCGTATGACCGGAAGTAAATCAGATGGAATGGGTAGTACCTGAAGTGTCTACATGAATGCTGGGTAGGAATGATAGGTAACAGCAGCAGAATCAATCCGCCCGGCCGGGCTAGTTCGACTTGCAGCAGCGAAAACCGGTCTGCGGCTTGGCATCGCCGTCCATACCCGGTGAGACCGTCTGGCACTTGGAATACGGGCCGCCCATGAGCATGGGCTTGCCGTCGGCGCCCGTGACCCACTCGAAAATATTGCCCACCATGTCGTACAGGCCGAACTTGCCGACACAGCGCTTGCGCGCTCCTGATGCCTCGAATTGACCGACACCCTTGGTGTTGCAGTTCTTCTTGTCGAATTGCCACCCGTAGGGATAGGTGTAGCCCTCCAGACCGCTGCATGCCCATTGCCATTCTTCTGCGGTACACAGGCGCTTGCCCTTGCTCTCGCATGCCTGCTGCGCCTCTTTATAGGATGCATTGCCCTGGGGGACCGCGCCTTTGCGGTTGGGGTATTCGTACCGGTCGACACAAACCTTGAAAAACGGCCTGTCCGGCTTGCCGGGCGGCATGTCGACCAGCACCATGTCCTTGGGGCAGAACAGCGGGGCGGCGTAACTCTTGATCTTCTGTTCGTAGGGCGATGTCGAATGCTTCTGGACCCGCACGATACGATCGCGCTTGAGTGTTCGCTGAAGACCCTTCGGCGTTTCGAGCGAAATACCCGTGGCATCATCGCGGGTGATCTTGCCGATAATCGCCACCGGCGGCAGCGGCTTGCCCTGCTCATCGGTTTCAGGACTTACCACGTACACCGTGTCATACGGCCCCCCGGGCCCCTTCTTCGGCGCCTCTTTCGCGGCCTTCGCTTTCTTCTCGTCAGATACCGACGGCGCCGTTGCTATCTGATCGATGACTTCACGGGCAATGGGAATTTTCGATCCCTCCACATTGAGCTTGATTGTCTCCTGGTCGATCGATGCAATGACGCCGCGGAACACCGAGCCGTTGATAATACGAATGTCGACCATGCCCACGGATGGACCCCGGTGAAGCACTTCCTGATACGACAGTATCTCGGATTCGGATATGCCCTTGCCGCCGTCGTCGGCCTGCTCGCGGGCCAGCCCGCTGGGCGGAACCAGAAGCACGTATTCCCGAATCAGGCTTGCCCTGAACGTGTATGGCTTGCCCTCGGTTTCGATAATGATAGATGTTTCGTCCTTGGATTCAATAATGCCTTCAAGGATATCGCCGGTCGTCAGACGCATCCGGTATGTCCCGCCCACGATAATCTCGTCAATAATCTTGTCTTTCTGGCGGGCCATTTCAACTGCCGGTGATTCGACGGCCGCCGCTTCCTCAGGCACGGCCTCTCCCATGGGCATGGGCGCATTTACCTGCGCGCCCGCGCACAGCACAGCGCCGGCTATCAGTAATACATCAAATCGGACAGCATTCTTCACGTGCGTTCCTCCCCGATCCACGCGACAAACCGAATAACAGCTATGTAAAATACATTCAAGTTCCCATTCTGCAACTTTTTAACGGTTTTCACACATGGCTGCTGTTCCCCTGGGTTCGGGACGAGGCATACGCGGACCGCTCTTCCGCCCGAGCGGGCCCAGCACGACATACATCAGTACGGCCGAGCACAGAACAAGCGATACGCCCGGGGCCCAGCGGAGAAAGAGAAGGTGGCCCATGCCGAAACAGAACGAAAATGTCCCGGCAGCACCCAGCACCCACTGGATGCATACACGGACGAAATGAGGGTTCCACTCGATATCAGGGTGTTTCTCCGCTATCGGTTTCCAGAAATAGGGGAACGGTCTGACCTTGCGGCAGAACGTGACAAGCGTACGCTCCGCCGTGGGAGGGGTGCAGAACGTGACTACCAGCCAGACTATCGTGCACACGCAAACCACCAGAACGAACCGGTATTGCCATTTGCCCAGGGTCATGCCGACCGCGTACGTGCCGCCCAACAGGCTAACCTGTCCGCGCCATCCGATGTCCCGTATGGCATCCCAGTAGCCGCAGAGTTGGGCGAACCGCGGGGCGAGCAGCGTACTTCCCACAGCCGATGTGGCCAGGGCCGAGATTTCCGACCACGCGTTGATCCGCCACCAGAACCATCGCACGACCGCGATGATACCATAGCCCGCTGTCAGCATGGCCATGTAATACCAGGCGCTTCCAACGGATTCCATGTTATAGGCGAACACGACTGCTATTGCCAGCATGAGCACGGTCGAAACCTGGGCGGCGCGCACGTAGTGACGGCCTGATGCGTTGCGCACCCAGAAGCGTCGATAGATATCGTTTACCATAAACGATGCGCCGTAGTTGATGTGCGTATCAACCGTGGACATGAACGCAGCGATAAGGGAGGCCAGCATGAGGCCCAAAATCCCGGGCGGCAGGAGGGTGGCTACCAGCCTGGCATACCCGATTTCCGCACTGGTGATCGGCAGATCGGTGAACATGACCAGCGACACGAGCGCCGCGAATATCATGGGCCAGTAGTTGAACCCGAACGCGACCACTGCGAACAGCAGCGTGGCGCGGGATGCATGCGATTCATCTTTCGAGGCCACGATTCTCTGGAGAATGGCCGGGGGAGGGTTGCCCCACCACTTGAGCGAGATGAATACCAGGAATGTCGTGAAAAACGGCGTGCCGAGCGAGGGAAGAAACTCCAGGCGCATGGCTGTTTCCGCCGGGCCGAACCGCTCGGTCAGACCCGCGACAAGCTGGTCCACCCCGCCGATATGTTTCCAGGCGAACGCCGCCAGGCAGAGCGAGCCCAGCGATCCGATGATGAACTGGAGAAAATCGGTTGCCGCAATGCCCCACAAGCCCGATGCCGTGGTGTACACGAGCGTGACAGCCAGAATGCCGCCGAGTATCACGTGACGGTTTGCATCGGGGATGACCGCCGCCGAGATGGTCCACACGGCTTTCATGATCCACCCCAGGGTAACCGCGTTGGCCAGTATGCCGAAATAGGCCCCCTTGAACCCGCGCAGGAACGCGGCCGGCCTGCCGTCATACCGCAGCTCCGCGATTTCGGCCAGGGTAATGACCTCGGAGCGGCGAAGCAGGGATGAGAACACGAACGCGCCGAGCATACCCGCCCCGCCCAGAACAAACGACCAGGCATACCATACCCCCGGGATACCGTAGTTGGCCACCATGCTGGTAATGCCCAGCGGCGTGTCGATAGCAAAGGCGGAGGCGATCATGGTGACCCCGGCGAGCCACCACGGAAGCGATCGTCCGGACACGAAAAACGCATCAACACTGCTGGTCCCCCGGCGGGCGAACAGGATGCCGATAGCAAACGTGAATGCCACGTAGCCGGCGAGAATGACCCAGTCGAGGAGAGTGAGAACCATTATCCCAAGTATAGCACTTGCCTGTAGTGATAAGAGGGACGGAGTTGCTTTCGTTGCATTATCAATAGTCTGCCTGAAGCAGCAGAGATGGAAGGGGACAACCATAACGAGCACCATGCCGCTTCATTGTGTAAAGGTGCGAGCTGTATCTTTGATCACGTGGCAGTTCCCCTCTCACAAAACGCCACGGTACTATTTTTGTATTGGCGATATTCAAACATATCCTCCACAACGGAAAGGAACGCTGCCATGGCCGACAAGAATTTCGTTATCTTCGGGCCCCCGGGCGCGGGCAAGGGTACCCAGGCCGCCAAACTGGTCGAGCTCATCGATGTCCCCCATATCTCCACCGGCGACATGTTCAGGTACCATATCAAGAACAACACCGGGCTCGGCAAGACCGCAAAGGAGTATTCCAACCAGGGAAAGCTCGTGCCCGACGAAGTCACCATTGCCATGGTACGCGAGCGGCTGTCGCAGGACGATGTCAAGGCCGGGTTTCTGCTCGACGGTTTCCCGCGAAGCGTGCCGCAGGCCGAGGCGCTCGATACCATTCTCGGCGATCTCGGCATCAGCCTTACCGCGGTGATCAATATCGCGGTGTCCGACGATGAAATCCGCGAGCGGCTGGCGAAACGCGCGGACAAGGAGGGCCGCGCCGACGATGCCGATCCCGCGGTCATCCAGAACCGCATAGACACCTACAAGAACCAGAGCGAGCCGTGCCTGGCATACTACCGTCCCTCGGGTGCGGTAAAAGACATAGACGGCATCGGCAGTATCGACGAGGTGTTCGAGCGGATCACAAACGCGTTGGGAAATTGACCTGACCTATTCATGAAAACTGCCACGAAGACACGAAAGCACGAAGCAGAATGAGAGAATTGACGGCCCTGGCCAATTCAGGTTAAGCACACGGGCCGGGCGTGAAGTCAGTTGGGCTGGCGCGGGCTCGACACGGTGCGCGAAGACAGGCGCCCTTTCCAGGTGAAACGGCCGAACACGCCGCCGAGCACGGCGATAACGACCATCGGCAGCTGCAGAAGCGATGCGGGAATCAGATACCGGCGAAGATGCTCCTGCCGGAATATCCGCGTGCCGGGTATCATCAGGAGCGCTTCGCCTGACAGCTTCACTGCCAGCATGATGCCGAACGGCACGAAAAACGGCGGGTGGCCCAGCCCGGCGACAAAGCTTGTCACCATGACCACATAAAACGCGAAAATGCCCGAGAGCACGGCAACCTGCGGCCCGTTGTAGTGCACGGTCTTGGAGCCCCAGCGCTTGCGCTGCTCGATAATGCCCTCGACAGAAGGCGTGGGAAGCGTAGTGACCGCGCCCGCGGGATCGGTCATGAACCGGAGTTTCCACGGGGCGTGACGCCCCACCTTCTGCAGCAGCAGGTCGTCATCGCCCGAAACCAGCCCCCTGACCGATTCGTACCCGCCTACCTCATCGAATACCTTCTTGCGAAACGCCAGATTGTTCGCGTTGGAGTTAAGCGGGAAGCCCGCGCCGATGGCTGCGGCGGATACGATGCCGTGCGACAGAAAATCCACCGCCTGAAGCCCGTACAGCAGGGGATGCATGGCGCCGGGATGCTCGTAGGTCGTGATGCCCTGGACCAGGCCCACGCCCAGATCGAAGTTCCGGTCGAAGGTTTCCAGCCAGGCGGGCGGCACCGTGCAGTCGGCATCCGTCATCACGATTATCTCGTGTCTGGCCCGGGAAATCGCGTGCGTCAAGGCATGTTTCTTGGGCGCGTACCCCGGCGGCACGTCGGGTATCTCCAGAATGGATAAATCCTTGCCCGCCCTGCCGAACCGCGATGCGATCTCGACCGTGGCATCACTGCACCGGTCGGCGGCGAGAATGACCTCGAATCGATCCGCCGGAAGCGACTGGGCGAGGACATGGCGAAGGCAGTTCTCGATTGTGCGCTCTTCGTTGTGCGCCGCAATCACCACCGAATAGGTGTATCCCTTGGGCCTGCCGGATGCGGGGAGGGCCCAAAGGCCGCGAAGCAGAAACAGCACGGTCCAAAGGTAGAAAACGCACAGGCCCAGAGCTAGGATCACGAACAGGTTCATGCGTTACCGCGCGTATCGCGCCGCAATGGGAAACCGCCGCCCCATGCCGAACGCCTTGGGTGTCACCCGCAGCCCCGGCGCGGCCTGGCGGCGCTTGTATTCGTTTCGGGCGATTGCCCTGCTTACCCATTCGACCGTTGTACGGTCGAACCCTTTCTCGACCGCATCATCACACGATGCGCCGTCTTCGATAAACAGGGAAAGGATACGGTCGAGGACATCGTAGGGCGGCAGCGAATCCTGGTCTTTCTGGTTTTCTCTCAACTCGGCCGAGGGCGGCTTGGTGAGTGTTGACTCCGGGATGACCTCCGCGGTTGCATTGATATGGCGTGCCAGCTCGTACACGCGCGTCTTGGGAAGGTCCGATATGACCGAGAGCCCGCCATTCATGTCGCCGTAGAGCGTGCAGTAGCCCACGGCCAGTTCGCTCTTGTTGCCCGTGGCCAGGACCAGTCCGTGAAACTTGTTTGACAGCGCCATGAGAATGCCGCCGCGGATTCGCGCCTGGATATTTTCCTCGGTGCTGTCGGGCCCGGTTCCCTGAAACGGCCCGGCAAGCTCCGTGAGGAATGCCGAAAACAGGGGCTCGATCGGAATGTTCTCCAGCCGGATGCCGAGGTTCCGTGCGAGCGCGCGCGCATCGGCAACGCTCCCCCCGGACGAATACCGCGACGGCATGGTAACGCCGACAACATTGCGGGGACCCAGGGCCGAAACCGCGAGCGCGGCGGTCACCGCCGAGTCAATTCCGCCCGACAGGCCGACAATCGCGGAGCCGATGCCGCATTTGGAAAGATAGTCGGCCAGGCCGAGAACGAGCGCATCGTGCACGCTGTCTATGGTGTCGAACGCGGGGACCGGCACGGGCCCGGCTTCGGCCGCGGTATCGATAATGCGGATTTCCTCCGCGAACCGCGGCAGGACTTCGCAGGGCTCGCCGCGGGCGTTGAAATACATGCTGCCCCCGTCGAAGATGAGCTCGTCGTTGCCGCCGGTCAGGTTCACGAACACGAACGGCCGGCGGAGACGGGCGGCATGATCGCGGATGGTGGCAAACCGAAGGCGCTGCTTGCCCAGGTGAAACGGGGAAGCGGAAAGGTTGATGTGCACGGTCGCGCCGCGATCGCCCGCTTCCCGCACCGGATCCCGCGCGTACAGCGGGCGGTCCCACATGCCGGCCACGTTCCATGCATCTTCACATATGGTAATGCCGAGCGTTTCGTCCTTGAACCGGCACACATGCGTTTCGGATGCCGGGTCGAAATACCGGGACTCGTCGAACACGTCGTACGTGGGAAGCAGCGATTTGTCCTGGCGAAATACAATCGAGCCGCCGGCGAGAAGGACCGCGGCGTTGCGAACGCCCTTGCCGCGGGATGCCGTCTCGGGATACGCGATCCCGATCAGGATGCCGGTTTCGGGATAGCGGGCCGACAGCGCGCGGAGATCCTCGAGCGCATCGAGACCCCGGGTGAGAAACCAGGCGTGCTCGAGCAGGTCGCGCGGCGGGTACCCGTTGAGAAACAGCTCGGGGAAGACAAGGAGATCGGGCTTGCCGGCAGCCGTGGCAGCGAGCGCGTCACGGATCTTTCCGGCATTGCCGGCAATGTCGCCCATGGTCGAGTTGAGCTGACAGATGCCTATCCGCACGGCTGCTCCTCACACCAGCAACGACCTGCCGGTCATTTCATCGGGTTTCTCGATGCCCAGTATCGACAGCATGGTCGGGGCGATGTCGCACAGCCGGCCGTCGTCGCGAAGCGTGACATCGCCCAGGCCCGCCACGGTCAGGGGCACGGGATTGGTCGTGTGCGCTGTCATCGGCGAGCCGTCCGCGAGCGTGGTCTGCTCGGCATTGCCGTGATCGGCGCACAGGATGCACGCGCCGCCCTTGGCCAGCGCCGCCTCGACCACGTCGTGGACGCATGTGTCAACGGCATGGACCGCGGCGATTATCGCATCGAACACTCCCGTATGACCGACCATGTCGCCGTTGGCGAAATTGCAGATGACGACATCATATGTATCGGACTGTATCGCCTCGACCAGCTTGTCCCGCACGAGATAGGCGCTCATCTCGGGCCGTAAATCGTACGTGGCGACCTTGGGACTGTCGACCAGTATCCGGTCTTCGCCCTCGAACGGCTCGTTCCTCAGGGAGTTGAAAAAGAACGTCACGTGCGCGTATTTCTCGGTTTCGGCGCACCGGAGCTGCGTCAGCCCCCTGTTCGAAAGGACCTCGCCCAGGATATTCTCGTTTGTAAGCTCGGGAAAGGCCTCGTCGAAATGCCCGTTGTCGTAGTAGTGGGTCATGGCCACGAAATGAATGTTGTGCGCTATCGTGTCGAATTCCGAAAAATCCGGTTCGACGATCGCCCGGGTGAGCTGGCGCGTGCGATCGAACCTGAAATTGAACCAGATGAAAACGTCGTCGGGCGACACGCCCCGGTAATCAATGATGCGCGGCTTGATAAACTCGTCGTTTTCGCCCGCCGCATAGGCATCGTCGACAGCCGCGTTCCACGATGCAACACGCTTGCCTTCGCCCGACATGATCGCGCGATAGGCCAGCCCGGTGCGGTCCCACCGCGTGTCGCGGTCCATGGCATAGTACCGGCCAATCACGGTCGCCACGCGGCCGATGCCGATGCGGTCGATGCCCTCCTGGAGGAACGCGAGATGCTCGTGCGCCGACCGGGGCGGCGTGTCCCGGCCGTCGGTGAGCGCGTGCAGCACCACTTTGGTGACATCGCGCCGCCTGCACAGCTCCAGAAGCGCGTGACAATGACGCGTGACCGCGTGCACGCCTTCCTCCTGGATAAGCCCCATGAGATGCAGCGTGCTGCCGCGCTCTTTGGTCAGGTCGAGCGCCTTGACAATGGCGGGGTTCTCGAAAAAGTCGCCGTCGGTGATAGACTTGTCAATGCGGGTCAGGCTCTGGTACACGACCCGGCCGGCTCCGATATTGAGATGGCCGACCTCGCTGTTGCCCTGGTACCCCTCGGGCAGGCCCACATCAATGCCGGACGATTTGACAATTGTCGTGGGACACGTGCGTTCGTATTCGTCGGTGTGCGGGGTGTCGCCCGCGAAAATACCGTTGGCAGGGCCGTCCGGGGCCTTTCCCCATCCGTCGCGGATAATCAGGCACAAAGGTCGTTTCATGATATCGGCAGTCCTTTCGCCGGAGCATATGGCATGACAGGATGGCTTTCACCCGGCCGGGCGCGCCACCGGAACACGGCGTGCGGCGCGGGAAAGTGTCGGGGGACCACGCTACGGCGTGGCGCCGGTGTCTGATGCGCTTTCGTGCTTGTGCCGCTGGAAGAAATTCCAGTGATCGATATGGCCGGTCCCTTCGCAGACCCAGCATTTGCCGCTGCCTTCGCAGTACCGGCATACACCGCTTCCGCCGCAGTACGGGCATTTCTCTTCGTACTCGACCGTGGTAAATTTCTCCTTGGGCATGCTCGCCGTGGTAGTCTTTCTCGTGCCTGTTCCGTCGCAGAATGTGCATTTCGCGGTCCCGCGGCAATACGAACACACGCCCGGCTCAGGAACACAGAACGGGCACTGGTTCGGATCGTAGCGCGCCTGCCGCTGGTCTTTGCGCGTGCAGGATACGGCCGCGAGCGCGGTGAGGCCGGCAAAGAAATTACGCCGTTTCATCGAGGTTCCTTTTGCGAATGGCGTCAAAGACACTTCAGCAGACGTTAAATATACCACATAGGCCGCGGCGACCGGCAGAGATATTTTGTATGAGTGGCTGTAAACGCCAACATATATTACAGGCGTGTCTTTTTCGGACAGCATCCACACAACCCATTGGAGTGACCCCTGATGCGCTCACTGCGACATTCCCCGGCCCTGCTCGCGACGGTCGCGCTGTGCATGCTCGCCGCCACACAGCCGGTCGATGACCAGTACCTTGTACACACGGTGAAGAAAGGCGAGTCGCTCAGCCTGATCTGCATAGACTATTATGGCCGGTATACCGACGGGATGGGCATCGCGGTGCAGCATCTGAACCCCGGCCTCAAGGACATCAACCTGGTGTATGTCGGTCAGAAGCTGAAGCTGCGCAATCCGAACCGGAAACCGGCGCCCCGCGCCCCGGGGGCCGCGCTGGTCAAGGATGTCAAAGCGACCCAGGGGGTGGTCACCTTCGTGGAAGGGAAAGCATACCTTCTCGGCGGGGGAAACAAAGCCAAGCGGATGCTCTCGGTAAACACGGTGGTCGCTCCCGGCGATACACTCGTGACCGGGCCCGGCGGACGGGTGGAGCTGATTGTCAACCGGGAATCGGTGGTCCGGATGCGCGCCAACACCCGCCTGGCGATTACCGCCCTGCGCGACAATGCCGGGAAAAAGGGCGCCACCAGCATGGGGTTCTCGGTGGGCACGGTCTGGGCCAAGGTCAGGAAGCTCGCGGGGAAGGCAAGCCGTTTCCAGATGCAGCTCCCGACCGCGGTCGCGGGCGTGCACGGCACCGTGTACCAGGCGAGCGTGGCGGCGGACAGTTCCGCCGAAGTCAAGGTCTACACCGGCGCCGTGGCGGTCGAAGGGCATTCGCAGAAGGGCGGCGCGGCCGGCGGCGCGGTCAGCGAAGTGGCTGGTCCGCAGGAAGTGCCCGGTCCGCATGAGGTCACCATGGAAGAATGGGTGCATATCGTCCGCGCCATGCAGAAGATCGCCATCGACAGGGACGGCGGCGCATCCGGGCCTGAGTCGTTTGCCAAGGTGGCCGATGAATGGGAAAAATGGAACGAACAGCGTGACCGGCGTATCGCCGAGATGTTTGCCCGGGAGTTTTGATGCCGCGCAAAAAAGTGCTTGTCCTGATCGCCGGTACGGCCGTATTCCTCGGATTCACGTTCATCCTGCACCATTTCATCCCGCTGGTCGAGAACGCGTTCTACGACCTGTCGTTTTCGTTTCGCTCGCCTCAGAGCCCCGACACCATTATCGTTGTGGGCATCGACGACAAGAGCATCCGTGAAGGAGGCGGATGGCCGTGGTCGCGAAGCCTGATGGCAAGCCTGGTAGAGCGTATCGAGGCGGGCGGTCCGCGGACGCTGGCCCTCGATTTTCTGTTCCCGGTGCGCCGTGATGCCGAAGCAGCCAGCGACAGCCTCGAAGAAGCGTTTTCCAGGGTCTCCGGCCTGGTGCTTCCGTTCAAGGCAGGAAATATCCACCAGCGCGAAGTCGTGGGCGCGGCAGTCATTCCCCGCGAGGCCCTGCCGTACCGGTTTCTTATGGTCAAGAACCGGGAGCGGCTCGACGAGCAGTTTTTCTACTATACCAAGGTCATCGATATCGCCGATCCGCGCTTTGTGGAGCACGCGCGGCGGGGAGGGTTCCTCAACGTTTCCACGCGACGCACCACCCAGAAGCTCCGTGAAGTCATCCATGTGATCAAGGCGGGCAACGAGTATTTCCCCTCGTTCGGTTGTGCCGCGGTAGCAGCGTATCGCGGGCTGAAACCCGACGAGCTGGTGCTCACCGGCAAACCGTCAATCCTTCTGGGCGATACGCCGGTGAAGCTGACATCGTATGCCGGTTCCGCGCTGCTGAATTTTCGCGGCGGCCAGGGAACCATACGCACGATCCCGGCGATCGATGTCCTGACCGGCCGCATTGACCCGTCGGTATTCGAAGACAAGCTGGTGTTTGTGGGGATTACCGATCCGGCGGTCGGTGTCGATTTCTTTGTGACGCCGGTGAGTCCCCAGTTTCCCGGGGTCGAGATCTGGGCGACCGCCGCCGCCGACCTGCTCCACGCTACCTACCTGCGGCACCAGGACGGGTTCATTCGCGGGCTGAATTGGCTGCTCGCGTTCCTGCTGTTTCCCGGGCTCGCGTTTCTCATCCCGAACCGCAAAAAGCAGCTGGCGGTTGCCGGCGGGGCCGCAATTCTGGCGCTGAGCGTGGTCCTCTGGATCGTCCTGTTTCGCACGTCATTCATATTCTGGAATCCGGGATACCACGTGTATGCATGGATCTTCTCGCTCCTCTGGCTCGCGGTCCAGAAGGCGGACCCCACGCTAGTGGAGGTGGCGCGAACCGAGCTCGAGCCTGAAGATCCCGGCGATGCCGATGCCGTGCCGCCGCCGGCGCAAAGCGATTTTATCACCCAGATCCCGGCCTCGGCAACGGCAAACTTCGTGGCGGAAATACTGGGTATGCCGGCAGGGGCATCGGCAATACCGGCCGGTACGCTCGTGGAAAGCGAGGTACCAGAGGGCGGAGAAGCGGCCGGAGCGCCACTGGCCGAATTCCAGAAACTGGCCGGCGGCCGCATCGTGCGGCTTCTGGGGAGCGGCGGCATGGCCGACGTTTACCTCATCTGGAACCCCCGGCTGGAAGTGTACCGCGCGGTCAAAGTCATCAAGCCCGGTCTCAACGATCAGCTGGTCGAACGGTTCGAGACCGAAATCCGCATTTTCGCCAATCTCAGTCACGCCAATATCGTCCAGTGCTACAGCGCGGGCGAATGGCACATGCTTCCGTACCTCGAGATGGAATACGTGCCGGGCGCGCCCATGGACCTCGTACTTGCCTCGTGCAAAGTCCTCACTCCCGAGCAGACGATTGCCCTCGGGATTCTGGTCTGCCGCGCCCTCCAGTATGCCCACCAGAAAGTTGTCAATGTATACGGAAATACCTATAAGGGAGTTATTCACCGCGACCTGAAGCCGGCAAACGTGATGCTGAGCAGGGGCGGCAAGGTGAAGCTGACTGATTTCGGAATCGCCCGGCCGCAGGCGGTCAGCCTGCATACGTCCGATACGAGCAGGATCGTCGGCACCCTGCCGTATCTCGCGCCAGAACAGCTTGACGGCAAGGAGCTGACCTCCCGCACCGACGTGTACGCGCTGGGTCTCACATTATACGAGTTCCTTACCGGCGAACGCGCCTATATGCAGTCGGACATGGCGACCCTGGTGAACGCCATCGCAAAGGGGCAGGTACGATCGCTCAAGGGCTCGACGCTTGCGCCCGGCGCGCTTGCCGACATCATCCATACGGCCATCGCCACGGATCCGAAAGACCGTTACGAGAGCGCGCTCGCCATGGAGCGCGAACTCGAACGCGCGCTGCACGGCCTCGCGAAAGACCCCGGACCGCAGTTTCTGGCCGGGCTGGTCAAACGGTACTGGGGCTAGGCCGCGCACGCCCCGGTTATTTTCCTCCGGTGTACACCATGCCGTACTTCTACCTCGAGATGATTCGCGGGACCGAGACAGGGCGGCGCTACTCCCTTCCCGACGGGGCGGTCAGTGTCGGCAGGAGCTCGCGCAACACCGTCGCGTTCGCCGGCGGCGAGCGAAGCGTCTCGGCGCATCATGCCATCATCTACAAGTCCCCCGGCAGGATCATGATTCAGGACCTGCAGAGCACCAACGGCACGTTTGTCAATGGCGAGCGGGTCACGGACAAAGAGCTGCGCGCCGGCGATGAAGTCGGGTTCGGCGCCATGGGCCCGCGCGTGAAGCTTATCGAGTCGGAAACCGAGCTGCCGGGCGCGCCGCCGCCTTCACCGGCACCGGCGGAGGGCGGTCACAACACGCGCGCGAGGACCGTTGAAGACGATCGTCCCGGGCAGCGCCGCCGTTCGCGCGCCGGCGCGAAACCGGCGCCGTCCGGCAGCCCCGGGGATTCGCCCTCGCCCGCGGACCGCCCGCCGTCGCTCACCGGAGAGGTCGAGCGGAAGCTCGTTGAGCGGCGGGCCAGCCCGGACGACATGCAGGCGCTTCTGAAGGATGGCAGGCGGGTGGAGAAGCTGGCCCGTCGCGGCGTACTCGGCGAAACCCATGCCAGCATGCTGCTTTCGGCGCATCATGCGAGCCGCAAGACACAGAAACAGTGGTACATCGTCATGGGGGCCACTGTCGCGGCGGCGCTGGCGCTTATCGTGTTTTTCGCGGGCCGCACGTACCAGTACAAGAAACTGGTCGACCGCGGGCTCGAGCTGGAGCAGCGGCTCGACCGCTACGATCGCCTGATCGCGCAGGCCAACGCCGATCCCGATGCGAACCGGGACAAACTGCGCGCCCTGATCCGCGAATTCGAGGAGGCCGGCTCCGAGCTCGCATCGGTCAAGGGTGACATCAGGGATATCGATGTCGAGAAATTCTACGATGATACCGTCGAGGAAATGATCGCCGGCCTCCTCGGGCGGTTCGGCGAGACCAGCTATCACGTCCCGGCCGAAATGGTCGACCGGGTCGAGTATCACCTCGATGTGTATTCGAACCGGCTGCGCGGGGCGATCGGGCGCTATCTGGAGCGCCGTGAGAAATACCTGCCCATGATTCATGCGGTACTCGCGGAGGCACGGCTGCCTGCGGAGCTCTCGTACGTGGCCATGCTCGAAAGCGGGTTCAATCCCAATGCAATGAGTCATGCGGGCGCGTGCGGCATGTGGCAGTTCATGAAAGGGACCGCGCGCGATTACGGCCTCAGAGTGGAACGGCGGATTGACGAACGAACAGACCCGGAAAAATCGACCCGGGCCGCCGCGGAGTATTTCAAGGATCTCATCGGTATATTCGGCGGCAAGAGCTCGGTAATGCTTGCCATGGCCGCCTACAACGCCGGCGAACGGCGGATCGAGCGGGCCCTGCGCAAGATTGAAGACCCCATGCGCAACCGTGATTTCTGGTATATCTACCGGATGGGCTATCTTGCCGAAGAAACCAACGAGTATATCCCGCGCGTGTTCGCCCTGATGATCATCGTGGAGAACCCCGAAAAGTACGGCTTCAAACGCCCGGCCGGGCGCGGTCCTGTCGAGACAGATCTTGAGGCTGCGGATGATTTCGTGGAATTCAGTCTCGACGGGGAGTACGGCCGGTAATTCCCGGCCGAGGGAGCATGCGCGCGACGACCATCCAACCGCCCCTCCGGGAGAAACGCGCACGACGAATGTACGGCGGGCCATCATATACGCATCTTTCACGCACGGACTGGGATGCGCGCGTGCGGCTCGCGGACGAACATGCGCGCGCCTGCGCGCTATGCCCGCGCCGATGCGGGGTGAATCGACTCAAAGGAGAAACAGGCTTCTGCGGGGCCGGCGCGCGTCCGCGCGTATCGAGCATCTTCGCGCACCACGGCGAAGAGCCGCCGCTGTCCGGGACCGGCGGCTCGGGCACGGTATTTTTTTCCTGCTGCACGCTGCAATGCGTGTTCTGCCAGAACTACCAGATTTCCCACGAACGGCACGGAGAAGCGTACCCGGCGGCGGACCTTGCCCGTCACATGCTCCGCCTGCAGGAGGGCGGGTGTCATAATGTCAACCTTGTCACGCCGGCCCATTTCATTCCGTGGATACTGCGCGCGATTCGCACGGCGGCCCGGGAAGGACTCCAGCTTCCGATCGTATACAATTGCGGCGGCTACGAGCTCGTTCAAACGCTTGCGCTGCTGGAGGGGATTGTCGATATCTACCTGCCCGATATGAAATACGGCGACAATGATGCCGCGAGTCGCTATTCCGGCGCGGCCGACTATGTCGAAGTGAACCGCGCGGCGATCACGGAGATGTTCCGCCAGGCGGGACCGCTGAAGACCGACAAAAGGGGTGTCGCGGAGAGGGGACTCATTATCAGGCATCTCGTGTTGCCCAACGGCGAGGCCGGCTCGAGACACATACGGGATTTCCTCAAGGCGCATTTCGATCCGGAGGACATCAGCATGAGCGTGATGGCGCAATACCGCCCGCTGTACCGCGCCGCCGGGCACGAGCGTATCTCCCGCCCCGTGCATCCCGCGGAATACCAGGCAGTCCGGGATGCGTTTGTCCGCGACGGTTTCGGCGGGTTCTACCAGGAGATCGACCGGCTGAACGGTGCGTTCGTCATTAATTTTGAGCACCAGAAGCACGGGTCGTTGAACGGGGAGTAACCGCGCGTGAATCCGAACACACCGAACCGATTCGAGAGACATCCCGTGGCGACGTGGGCGGGCCTTGTCGTGGCCGCGCTGGTCGCCCTCGAGATCGGCCTGCGGCTGTTCACCCCGCGCATGGTACGGTTCGCGCATGACTATCGCAAGACCTATCGCTACCACGACGAATGGTATGCGGACCTCGATCCCGGCACCTGGACGCTTCTGCATCTTCGCAATCGCCGGGGCCACACGATTTTCAATTTCCTTGTCACGGTCGGCCCGCACGGGTTTCGCACTTACGACCGCCGGCTCGACAACAATTTCCGCGACGTGACCGGCAACAACGGGAAGAAAGTCATTCATGCCACGGGCGATTCGTTCTGCATGGGATGGGGCGGCAGTTATGTCTCGTCGTATCCCGCGCAGCTCGATTTCATGCTGCCCAGGGAGTATCGCGTGATCAACCTGGGCATGAACGGATACGGCGCTGTCGGTGCCCTGGGGAAATCACGCGCGCTGTCCGATCGCTTCCCGCCCGCGGCCGTCGTCTACCTGGCATCGTCCAACGACTACATGGACGACCGCAACGCGGAACGGTATCGGCGGCTTCCCTGGGCCGTGCACCGGCTGTTCGATGCGTTCAACGTCATGCGCCGTCACGTGTACTTCGCGAGCATTCCCTATGCGCTTCGCTGGTGGCTGTTCTATCGCGGCAGCCTCGCAGCCACGGATGACGACTTCGTGGAGAAAAAAGTGCAGCGCCGCGACAATCCCGCGGACTTCACGGTCGTAGAAAACGCCCAACCCTCGGATCCCTCGCAAGGTACGGTGTCCAAACAGACGATTCTCGACTACAGCCGGTACCTGTCGCAACGGGGCATCCCGTTTATCGTGATCGGTCACGGCACAGACCCCGGCGCGAACCTTGACCTTTGCGCATTCTGCCGGGAACAGGGTATAGAAACCTATCTCCTTGACGTTCCCGGCGAGCTGCGCCTTGCCGCCGACGGCCACTTCTCGCATTTTGGCAACTACCGGCTGGCCCTTTTTGTCAGAAGCGTTCTCGAGAAACGGGGAGTGGTTCCGGTATCACCCGCCACGCATGTGCCTGACAGCAGCGCGGACACACGGGATACCCTGAAGAATCTTTCGAATTCCTGAACGGGGCCGCGTCTACGGCTTTTCTTCGTCGGCCTTGCGAGGTTTCCGTTCCGCGTGTTTCTGAGCGGAACGCTCAAACCTTCTCGACAGCCAGTAGAGAAACGTGGAAAAGAAGAGCCACAGCAGTGTGGGCCAGAACCAGGAACGCTTTGTTCTGCGGAGCAGCATATGCAACACGCGGCTGGATAAACACGTATTCACTCGGATACCATGCAATTTACTTCACGCCTTCGCCCATCGTCTGTTCGTTTCGTGACATTAAACGGTTTCTGGGGTCCCGCCGGCGAATACACGCTAAAAACGCAATGCACACAATCAGTATTGTGTATATTGATCCGTGCGTACCGCGATGCGCTCATCAACCATAAGGCCTTGAAATAACAATGGTTCCACAGACAGGTTGCACTGGCGAAATCACGAAGGCGCGCCCGGGCGGACAAACCCGTTTAGCGGCCGCAGGCGCGTGCGCGGCGCTGGTTGCAGCATGCGCGTTTCTCGCTGAACCGCTCGCCGCGGAACCGGTGACCATTACCGTGCACAGCGGGGCCAGGCAGCTCTTTCGCGGCATGGGCGCCGGAACGACCAACCGGACCAGCTACCAAAAGCTTCCACAGCCGGTCAGGGACACCCTGGCAGCCATGGTGTGGCGGGACCTCGATTTCCGGATGATTCGCCTGATGTCATCGCTGGGGGACTACGCGGTCGAGTATTTCGCGGGCCGGTTCGGTCTCTACCTGGAAGATGTCAAGAAGCATCAGCCAGACATACGCATCCTGTTCACCCCGGATATGATGCACAGCACCATGTTCCGGCCGCCGCAGAATGAAACCGAGCTCCGCCGCTACGCGGCCATGTATGCCGAGCAGATAGCGCGGCTCGCATCCGAATACGACATCGAGATTCACGCCACCGGCATATGCAACGAGCCCAACGACAAGGTCAACGAGGGCGAAGATGACTGGGTACACAGGCTGACGCCGGGCCAGATAGCGCGGGTGATCACGTATTTCCGTGAAGAGCTCGATGCGCGGGGCCTTTCCAAGGTGAAAGTGATCGCCCCGGAAACATCGAATGTCGACTCTTATGCGCGCAACGTTGTCGATGCGATAGCCGCCGACTCGCAATCCCTTGCATCGCTGCACGCATTCGCGACCCACTCGTACAACTACTGCATGACCAAACAGATGCGCGACAAGGCCGCGCCTTTCGGCAAGGAGTTCTGGCAGACCGAGGCATCCTCGGGCGATCCGGAGGATTTCAACAACGCGCCCGAGGCGGTCAAGGCGGTCGCCCGGCTCCTCAGCGACTGCAACCTCGGAGTCAACTACTGGCTGTGGTTTCTCGCGTACGACAAATTCAAGCCGACCAGCAATACGCCGCGGCTTATCGGGTTCGATCCCGCCACGGGCGTATTCAGGGCCTTCCTGAAATACTTCTATTTCAAGCAGGCGAGCGCGGCGTTTCGGCCGGGGACCTATTTCCGTCATGCTACCTCCAGCCTGTCATTTCCCGATGACACGGCGTATGGATATGATAGATACAAGTACATGGAGAACCGCGCGCACGAAAAGCCGCCGCTGTGCGCGGCTGCGGGCGTCAATGCCGAT
The DNA here is from genome assembly GCA_014728015.1 of Chitinivibrionales bacterium. Classification (GTDB taxonomy): domain Bacteria; phylum Fibrobacterota; class Chitinivibrionia; order Chitinivibrionales; family WJMI01; genus WJMI01. Next base: position 19,876 of record WJMI01000405.1, read on the forward strand.
TCAACATGGGCCATCGGCATTGCAAACCAGACCGGTATCGTATCGCACTGGGACATGGCATCGTATTCTCCCGCCGCCACCTACAACGTGACGGTATCCGTTGAAGAGCTCCTGGACAGCGGGGAAGTAGAGTTCTATGTGTACCGAAGCAACGCTACTGTAAAGGCGAAGCTGGTAGACACGGTAACTATGAACGATGGCAAAGTGACTGTGAAGGTCAGGCCCCACGATTTCGTGACACTTCGCACCGACCACCGGTACGCCGGGCGTACCGACGTATGCGGGCTGACGCGCGGGCTGCGGTATGCAGAACCTTCGCTGCGCGCATTCCACACACCTGCCGGGACAGAGATAATCCTGCGGATGCCGCCGGGCGGCGGGAGCATGCCCCTGCACCTCGCGGCGTATGACACGCGCGGCAGACAGGTCGCCGTTCTCGCGCACCGCCCATTCGCCCCGGGCGAACACCGTGTGTCCTGGCGCGGGCCTGCCGGATCGGCCGCGGCGGGAATCTACATACTGAGATTGAGAGGTGCTTCCGTCCGGCAGAGCGTGCGCGTTACTGCGGGAAGATAGCCCTTTCGCTGGAGGCGTGCCGGTGCATTTCCGTCAGGACACCTGCGCGCAACCCGCCCCAGGTACAATATTTATCTCTCTGGAGCGACACGGATTTCCGGGCAGGGATACATCAGTGCATCCGCAGCGACACTTTTCCATGGTACGCTATCGTTTTCTCAACGGGTTCATGATGGCCCTGGGGGACGGCGCGTGCATCAGCGCGGGCCTGCTCGTGGCGGGCGCACTGCGCGTGTGGCTGTTCACTGTCCCTCTGCTGCCGGAATGGGGCTGGTATCTCTTCCCGCTGTGGTGGGGCGGGGCGACCCTGATGCGCATTGTCCCGAGCTGGGGGCTGGGACCGGTTGAAGAGCTCCGGCGGATGACCATTCTTCAGTTGTTTGTCCATACCACGACCGCGGTGGCGCTCCTGGCCAGCAGCGCGGGCGGGGTCAGCCTGCTGACACTCGGCATCGAGTTCATAGTGAGCTCGCTGTGTATTCCATTGACACGCATCCGGATAAAGCGCCTTCTGATCACGGCCGACATGTGGGGCGTGCCGGTTATCGTGTACGGCACCGGCGACACGGCCGCGCAGGTCGTGCGCCTGCTTCGTGACGAGCGCGGACTCGGCTACAACCCTGTCGCGCTTGTCAGGGATGATACCTCGCCGGAAACGGATGGTCTCGTGGAAGGGCTCCGGGTGGAGCGAGACGCCGGGATAATCAAGTCCGAGGCGCCGGTCGCGATAGTCGCGATGCCCGGGATGAGCCGCGAGCGCCTGGTGGAGCTCCTCGAAGGCACACTCGCCGGGTTCTACCGGGTCATGGTGATTCCCGAACTATTCGAGGTCCCTTCGCTATGGGTCAAGCCGCGAGACATCAAGGGCATCCTCGGCCTCGAGATAACGTCCAACCTGCTGAGCCCGGTTGCCCGCTTTGTCAAAGCGGCGATGGACATCGTCTTGGTACTCGGTACCGCGCCCTTGTGGGCCCCTCTTTTTCCGGTTACCGTCATTTTGATTCGCATTATCGACGGGGCCAACCCATTTTTTCTTCAGGAACGCGTGGGCAAGCGCGGCCTCCTGTTTCGAACATGGAAATTTCGCACCATGGTCCCCGATGCCGAAGAGGTCCTTCGCCGAAGACTCGCGCAGGACGGTGTGCTGAGGGAGGAGTGGGAGCGGCACTACAAGCTCAAGGACGATCCCCGGGTGACCGCGCTCGGCCGGTTTCTGCGGCGGCTCAGCATCGATGAACTGCCGCAGCTTCTGAACGTGCTTCGCGGCGAGATGTCTCTGGTAGGGCCGCGCCCGCTTCCGCTCTATCATCATGACCGCCTCCCGGCGCGGGCGCGGGAGCTCAGAGAGCGCGTGCGTCCCGGACTTACCGGGCTGTGGCAGGTTTCCGGGCGAAGCGATCGCATGGAAGACATGCAGCGGATGGATTCGTACTATGTACGGAACTGGTCGCCCTGGCTTGATATTGTCGTCCTGGTACGCACGGTGCGGGCCGTCCTAAAAGGCGAGGGGGCGTATTAGCAGGCCGCTAAAACAGAAGAAATACCCGCGTCTATGCTCGCACCAGTTGTTTCACAAAATGCCATATAAAGCGCGGATTGTGCTTGACATAGCGCTTCCAGAGCCGGCGCGGTTCCACGACAAGCCGGAAAAGCCATTCGAGTCCCAGCCGCATCAACCATCGCGGCGCCTGCCGGACCCGTCCCGCGTGAAAATCGAACGCCACACCCACGGCCAGCATCACCAGCGGGAGGCGATCCTGGTGGGCCGCAATCCAGCGCTCCTGCTTGGGACATCCCAGGCCGACCAGAAGAATTCGCGCTCCTGAATTTAGGATGTGCTCGACATGACGGGTGTCCTCGTCAAAGGAAAGCTCGCGAAACGGCGGGGAAATCGCGGCGGCAATGCGAATGCCGGCAAAGCGTTTCTCCAGAAACGAGGTAAAATCCGCAAGACACGCAGGGGTTGAACCGTACAACGCTACCGGAATGCCGGCGGCAGCAGCAGCTTCGCAGACATGCAATGTCAGGTCGGGCCCGTAGACTCGCGTTGCGTGTTTCACGCCCAGGCATTTGAGCGCCCATACCAGGGGGACACCGTCGGGCGTAACAAGGTCGGCACCTGCGAGCACCTTGGCAAACGAGGGGTCATCGAAAGCTTCCATCACGACATGAACGTTCGCGGCGCATATCATCCGCGCCCTTCTCCCGGATGCCCAGCCAACGATCCGTCGCGTGGCATCCTCATACGTGGTCGCATCGATGCGCGTACCGACAATCGTTCGTGAATCTCCGCGAAACTCGTTCATGCCGTACGGCCCCTCTTCTCTGCAAGGACGGCTTGGTAGATTTCCACAAGTGACTCGTAGTTTCTTCGGGCCGCATACTTTCTCTCGAATTCCCGGCGGGCGCCGGCGCGCATGCGCCCGGCATGGTCTGCATGTACACAAACCTGTCTGATTTGCGCGGCAAGCCCGGCAGTATTTCCAGCGTCAAAATGCAGTCCGGTTTCACCGTGGCGAATCAGCTCGGTGAGCCCGCCGAGACGGCTGGCGACTACCGGAAGGCCCGTGGCGAATGCCTCGACAACGGTCATGGGAAACCCCTCATACCACCGGGACGGCACCACGAGCGCCTCGGCATGCCGCATGAGATCAAGCACTTCGTCGTGTGTTCTCTGCCCGAGGAACTCGACATGTTCGAGTGCTGAAGCGCGTTGTGCAGCCATCTCCACCAGCGGACCGTCACCGGCGATTTTGAGAGACAGTTTGCCCGGAACATGCGGCCATGCATCGAGCAGTGTATCGATTCCTTTTTCCGGCGAGAGCCTGCCGGCGAACAGCACATAGCCGCCGCCGCCCGGTCCGGCGCCCGGGTCTCTGGCGAGTCCGTTCGGCTTGACCGCGACCTTCTCGGGAGACAGCCCGCCCGCGCAGAACTTCGCGCGCGCAAATTCCGTCAGCGCAATATACCGGTCGACCTTGGTGCGCCACGTGCCGAGCGCGTGATGCAGCGAAAGCATGGCGGTCACCGCGGCTGAGGCCGGACGGCTGTTTTGATAACACCCGTAGCGGACCGCCGGCCACGCGATGCGCTTTCGCAGACAGAGCTCGCACACCCTGCCATCACGGAAAAACCGTGCTTCGGGGCATACGAGGCGATAGTTGTGCAGGGTCTGGACCACCGGCAGCCCGGCGCGCTTGACAGCATAATATGCGGACGGCGAGACAAGCGGAAACGTATTATGGAAATGCACGAGGTCGGGCTTCCGGTCACGGATGCATCGGGTAAGGTCGCGATACGTGGCGCTGTTCCACAGGGTCTTTGTAAAAAGGGAGACCGCGCCCATGCCGGCAACGGCGCGGTTATCGAGCGTGTAGTGAAGCACTTGGTGCCCGTGGTCGCGCAGCAAGGCGCTTTCCGTTTCGAACACCACGTCTTCGCCGCCGCGCTGCAGGTAGTGGTTGTGTACAATCAGCGGCTTATTCACGGCCAAAGCGCCTGCGGATAGTTGCGATAGACGTACACCGCCGCCATGCCCGTGCCGAACAGCGTCCAGAACCATATTCCACCCATGGGCCCGCCGAGAAACACATCGAACGCGGCGTTGGTAACGAATGCGCTCCAGTAAGCCAGGAGGAATACGAACACGCCCGTCCATTCATGGTCGCCCCGGTTGCGGCTGCGCAGGTATGCGCCGCAAAGCACCCACGCCCAGCTTCCGAGAGCAAGAAGCCAGAGCGAGAAACCGGGCACCCCGGCGCGCGCAAGCATGGTGAGATGCCCGTTGTGCGGCGCGCGCAGCGACCGGTCGTACGTGACCTGATAGCCGTCATCGTCGGCAAGGTTGACACCAAACCCTTTGCCGGTCCAGAAATACCTGCCGCCGAACGTGTAGCCGATGATGTCCGACCACCATGAGAGCCGCCATTGTTTTGTCTTGTCCAGTGTTGTTCCGGATTCGTCGACAATGCTGGTAACGTTCAGCCAGAGCTGATCAACCGACAGGGTGCGGCCGTGGATCGTCACCCGCGGGTTGACAAGGGCAAGAACGGTCGCCGCCAGCAGGATGCCGTATACCAGCGGGGCCATGCGCAGCCGCGCGGGCCGCAGGACAAAGACGGTCAATACAGCCGCGGCGAACGCCACAATGCCGCTCCGGTTGGTGACACCCACCACGAGGAAGTTGGCCGCCAGGAGAAGAAGCAGCGACCAGTGAATCCGGGCCATGCCCACAAGAATGAACGACGCGGCCCCGGCGAGATGCACCAGGATATCGCCGCCTTTCGAAACCCCCAGCGCCGTGGGGGCGCCGGGAACCAGGACCGTGACAACGCCCAGCCGTTTCGCAAGGAACACGGCCCAGGCAAGGCACACGAATGCTACGGCAAACCAGCGATACCTCAGAAGAAGCGTGCGGAGACGAGCGGGATCGCGGATAAGAATTGATGCGACTATCACCGCGAACATGCCGTATCCCCAGAGGACGGCGTCGCGAAGCGCCGGGATACCGTGGATGCCGAGATACGGCAGCGTGCGGACCGCGCCCCATGCCATCAGGGCAGCCAGCAGGTACGCCGGCGGAAGCGGCAGAATGCGCGGTACTTCCCAATTCATAACCAGCACCGCGAGTCCGAAAACAAGAGTTATCTCGCCGATATAGAACGGGGCGATGCCAAGGTATGCAAAACCCCGCCCCAGAAATGCATAGCCGGCGAGCAGGAGCGACAGCCAGAGAAGAAACCAGTCGCCGGTGCGGCGCGCGGCCGGCGGCGTGGCGAATTCGTGCGAAGCGGGTTTGGGCATGAAGGTATCCGGCAAAGAATAGTAACAGAACAGAGTGCGGCCGAGACACCCGGCCGCGGCATCTTCCCATTGGCCAAAATAGTTGAATGCTAGGGAGCGCCTGCCATGCCCGCGGCTGCATCAGCATACAGTTCGTTCAACCGTTCGGTTCGGTGCTCCCAGGTGAATGATTGGGCTACCCGCGCACGCGCGGCTTGGCCAAGACGTTCCCGCCGTGCGGGATCGCGGGCCAGCAGTGTCATGGCATCAGCCAGCGTGCGTACTGCCTCAGTGTGACTATGCGCCGGCACTTTGTATCCAGCGTTTCCGGTAACAATGGTTGACGGGCCCCCGAGGTCGAGACAGACCACCGGCCGGCCAGCGGCCATCGCTTCCGCGCACACCCACCC
>WJMI01000406.1 GCA_014728015.1 Chitinivibrionales bacterium
CCACCAGGTAGCCGCCGGGCACAAGAAGACGATATGCTTCATCAAGAAGGCGTTTCCGCACGATATTGTCGAAGTATATCATTACATTGCGGATGAAAATCACGTCAAAGGGCCCGGACATGGGAAACGGGGGCGCGGAAAGATTGAGGCGCGCAAATCGCACCATCTGCTTGATCGTCTCGTGTACGGTGTATACGCGTTCGCACCCGTTTCTGCGCGACGAGAAGTAGCTGGACCGGAGCTTGGCCGGCACATCGTTCACGCGCTGCTTCGAGTACACACCCGTTCGTCCCTTTTCCAGCATCTGGCGGCATATATCCGTGGCCAGTATCTTGATGTCACAATCCCGTTTGCGCGCCGCATCCGCCATGGTAATGGCGATCGAGTAGGGCTCTTCTCCGCTCGAGCAAGCCGCGCACCAGACCCGGAACTTTTTTCGACCGTGCGCGACCCATTGTTTCATTGTAGTTCCGAGGAAGTCGAAATGCTGCGGTTCCCGGTAGAAATGCGTTACGTTCGTGGAAACGACATCTAGCAGGTTGCTCAGTTCCACTCCACTCTCATCGCAGTGTACAAGCTTGAGGTAATCCTTGTAACTGTCAATGCCCAGAGCGCGCATACGCTTGCCCACTCTATTGAGAACCAGCGCCTCCTTCTTTTCGCCGATATTGATGCCGCTTTTATCATATATCAGCCTGCGAAAGCCAAGGAATGTTGGTGTGTCCATGGCACGGCATCTACCCTATGCTTGTCCCCACGCGTCGATATCGTCGTGTATGCGCAGCACCTGGTCCAGTCCCGTGCGATGCAGTTTCTCGGTTACCGCCTTCCCCGGGCATACGAGAGAAAACTCCCTTCCCTCCTCCTTGAGCGCCTTCCACCAGTACACGAAGACGCCGAGCGTATGACTGTCAATAGATGCTGTTCTACTCAAATCCACGAGTATGTCCCCGGCCTCGGGCCCCATGCATATCCGCATGCGTTCCGCCAGCCCCGCCGCGTTGCGCGCGTCCACTTCTCCACACGGCCGGATAACCGTGCGGCCGTTGCTTGTCCTTGTTTCAATTGCAAATGCCATGGTTATTCGCTAGCCGGCCTGGGGGTGTTCACGCCGGGCTCCCGCGTCCAACACCGTAGCTACCGTCGCAATAAGTTGATGCTGATCGAACGGCTTCTGCAGACACGCAGATGCCCCGAGCCGACGTACCAGTTGCAGATACGTATCGCTGTATGCCGCGCCCGATACGGCAACGATTTTCAATTCGGGGCACTGCGCGGTCAACGCCCCTATCGTCTCTACGCCCTCCTTATTGGGCATGACAAGATCGGTTATGACCAAATCAACCTCGCGACCATGAAAGGCCTTGATTCCCTCGGCGCCATCGGGAGCTTCAACGACCGCATATCCGGAGCGCTCCAGGGCAAACCGCATGTACTCGCGCATTTCCGGCTCATCGTCTATCACAAGAATGACTTTTCGTTCTCGGGCCATGGGCATGCTTACCCCCTCTTGCGGAACACTGCTTTCATGCCGTCTCTCTCCGACCGAGCCGCGTCCTTCATCGCATCACAAACGACCCGTATCAACTGGCGCGATGTATACGGCTTCTGCACGTAACCGATCGCCCCTTGGCGCATCAACCGTTCCACCTCTTCGTCAAGTGAATGCCCCGTCGAGAGAATGACACGGACATGCGGATCAATGCGCATCATTTCGCGAAAGCAATCACTCCCGCTATAGCCCGGCATGATCATGTCAAGCAGGACGAGATCAACGTCCGCATGGCGGTGCGCGAAGTATGCCAGCGCCTCTCCCGAATCGGTCATCGCGGTAACCCGGCAGCCGGCAGCTTCGAGCATATCACCAGCAATCTCAACCATGCACTCTTCATCGTCTACAGCAAGCACGTGCCCGTCGCAATGCATTATAGCCTCGCCGCAAGCCACGGTTTCGGTTTCCTCCGAGTCGTCCGCCAGCGGCAAGAATACGCGAAATGCGGTTCCCTTACCCGGTTCGCTTTCCACGTCAATTGCCCCCCCATGGTTCTTCACGATACCGTACGCGCCGGCAAGTCCCAGTCCCGAGCCTTTTCCCGGCGGCTTGGTTGTGAAAAAGGGCTCAAAAATTCGCCGCTGGGTGTCGGTGCTCATGCCGACACCGGTATCGGAAACACAAACCACGACATAGCTCCCCGGAACAACCGCCCACGGCTTCTGCATCAATGCTTCCGGCTTCACGTCCAGCGTCTTTGTTTCAAAACGCAGGGTACCGCCCTCCGGCATGGCATCACGGGCATTCAGCGCCAGATTCACCAGTACATTCTGTATCTGTGTCGGATCCCCGCGGAGCGTGCAGAAATCGGCATTGAATTCCTTGGCGATCACTACGCGCTTGTCAAACGTATGTTCGAGCAGAGAGACGACCTCGTCGACGGTATCATGGATATCAACAGGTACGTCCCGATACTTGCCCTTGCGCGCAAACGCCAGAAGCTGGTTAACGAGCCCGGCTGCGCGATTCCCGGCGGCGACGATCGTATTTACCCTTTTGTCTAGTTCGGTGTCACGCGGGCGTTCTGCGTGATCCATGTTCGATGCCGCTATCATGTCGGCATAGCCGATGATGGCTCCAAGCATATTGTTGAAATCATGTGCAATGCCGGCTGCGAGCTGTCCC
>WJMI01000032.1 GCA_014728015.1 Chitinivibrionales bacterium
CCGCAGGGACCGCTCGGCGGGTGGAACGGTCACAAGATCATCGCCTACAATGCGGCCACGGGCGCGTTCCAGCCGCATCTGAAATTCTACTACCTTCGCCAGTTGTCGCGCACTTTTCCGGTGGGCACGCAGATGTACAAATGCACCACCGACGTTGCCGTTGAAACGGGCCGCCGCGAAGACAAATACATGGAATATTACTACGGCCTGAAGATCCCGCTGGCCGCATCCGCGGGCGTCGGCCCCGACGGCCACTGGGGCATGGCGGTCAGCAATATCACCGCGCTGCGGTTCACCGGGTGGGGCACCGAATATTACCCGCTTGACGACTACGATGTCACGTTTTTCGTAGAGGCGCTCGCGGATTCACCCAGTGTCACCTTCAAAGTATGGCGGTGCAACGATTCCCGAAGGAACGTATTCGAAACACCGGTGACTATGGAGTACGGCCGCGCAACCGTGAATGTCGGTCACTGCGATCTGGTGAGCCTGCGGCCGGTCTTCGATGATCAGTTTGAGGAAATTCCGGATCTGGCAAGCCAGGAGACCGGTACGGGCTCGTGCGGTGATTGCGGCTCGGGCATAGCCCTGGCTCTTCTTCCGCCTGTCGGGATCCGTGCCCGGATCCTCTGCAAACGGCTCAAACGGCGGCGCCGAAAGAGGCGAGTTTCATGAGGCTTTTCCGGGCATATATGCTTACGCACGCGCGGCTACTCACGCTGGTGGCCGTGTTGCCGGCCCTATCGGCCGCCGGGTCGGACAGCGCAAACGCCGGAAACGGCCGGTTCTGGGGCCTGGAGTTCTCGGGTTCCATCGGGTGGAACACGAGCCGGTTTACGCGCGCGCGGCACAAGCCCAACATTCAGATTCCTTCGGAATATCTTAACGGCGTGGTATTCCAGACCCTGTCGGGCGGGTTCACTGCTGTCAAGCATGTGTCCCCCCGGTTCAGTTTCACCAGCGGCCTGGCCGGAAATATCTGGGCGCCCATGCAGTCGACGAAGGAATGGGAATGGAACAAGCTGACCCGCAATATCAACGGCTGGCTTTCAGTTGCCAATGCGCATGTCCTGGTCGGTGATGTAGACCGGCCGTACTTCGATCTCACCGCCGGTCTGTTTGATTACAATTACACCGGCCTCACGCAGGATTTCGGCGGCTACCTGTACACCGCGGGTATACACCCCGGATGGCTGGCCTCCAGCGGCGGAACGGCCCCTCTCGCCGGCCTGAAAATCAGTTCCGGATATCTCGACTGGCTGTCGCATGATCTGCTTCTGACCCTGGAAACAGATCGCCCCCCGTATTTCGACTTCTCAATCGGGTATGTTGCCTCGGCCGATATCGGCAGTATGGTAAACATCGGGGCGGGGGTAGTCGGCTGGCGGCTCATTCCCGGCACCAGTGAAGATAAGGACTCCACCAGAGTGTACGATGAGTACCTGAGCGCTGACGGTGAACGTATCAAATGCTACTATCGCGACGTGAAGCTGATGGGACGGTTTGCGCTCGACCCCATGTCGGTGATACCGGAAAATGATTTCCTCGGACCCCGGGACCTTCGGCTGTACGCCGAGGGAGCCGTCCTCGGGCTGCAGAACTATCCCGAAAGCGAAACCGGACGCGGCTACCCGCGCATCGAATGGCGCATCCCGGTCATGGCCGGCCTGAACCTTCCCACCCACCCGCTAGTCACCTATGGCATTGCGCCCCTGGGCGCGAGCCTGTTTCTTATCGCCAATGAGCTCGACACAATACGGGTTGATTCAGTCGACATCAATAGCGACGGCAGCGTTGCGGAAGAAGAACTGGATACGGTGACGGTCACGAAAGGGTTCCAGCACAAGCCCGCCCGGCCCTATGTCTGGGCTGCGGCATCGGTTGCCGCGGGCGTCGGGTCCTTTTTCCTGGACAGGTATGTTGGCAAGATGTTCAGGCTCGACCAACTGACCCTCGAAGTCGAATACTACCAGACCCCCTATGATGTAAGCTTCCATGGGATTACCGCCCTGCCGACCCTGGTGGATGTCGTCGGTACGGAAAATGTCACGTATTGGCACGAGGATGATTGGCGGTGGGCGCTCATTGCCAAGAAGCGGTTGTTCGAGATGCTGGATGTCCGTTTCAAAATCGCCAGCGATCACATGCGGGTTCTCGGCCACGGGGGTTTCTACTATCCTCTGGAAACACTGAAGTCATATAAGGAATGGTACTGGTCACTCGACTTGTCGGTAGGGTTTTGAAGGCGGCTCATACCATGCGGAACTTGTCATGCATGCTCGGTGTCCTGCTCGTTCTGGCCGTGGCATCTGTCTGCCGCGCGGATGAGGGCGTTGTAGGCATTCGCGCATCCGGGATGGTGTCTTACTCCATTCTTCAGCTCGTGAAAGCGGGCGGGAAGAACGTCGAGTACCGCTATTTTACCGCTCCGTCAACGGCTTTCGAGCGGGCCTGGGTACACACGGTCGAGGGCGAGCTGGGCATAGCCGCGCGCGTAAACCGGCGCCTGCTGCTCGACATCGGCTACCGCGCCCACATCGCAAACCTTCCCTGGGAAGGCGGTGAATTCGGCAACCAGCGCGAATTCACGAATTCGGGACTGACCCGGGCCAAGGCAGTGGTGTCTCTCGGGGACATCGACAATCCCGCCGTTGTTGTAACAGGAGGCATCTTCCCGTTTACATACAACTCTGATGCCAAGGACCTCGGGGAATACCTGCTCATGAGCGGATGCTACCCCGGCTACGTGTACTCGGGTTTCGAATCGTTCAAGCTTGCCGGAATACATGTGCATCATCGCGCGGCGGAGATCTATGCCCACGACCTGCTTGTCACGAGTGAAATCGTGCAGGTGCCGTACTGGGATTTCTCTCTGTCCTACCTGGGCGAGCTGCGCGCGGCCGACCCGCTGACCGTCGGCGCGGGTGTCATGTTCTACCGCCTCCTTCCGGTGAAACCGGACAACACCACGCCCGAGAGCCCGGCCACCACGCCCGGCGGTGACGAGGTGCAGCTTACCCTGCGGGGAGTCAAGGCGATGGTGCGCGCGAGTTTCGACATAAAGAAGATTGTACCCATGCCCCTGCTGGGCGAACACGATCTGAAACTGTATGCCGAAGCCGCCGTGCTGGGCGTGAAGGATTATGAGTATTTCTACCCTGACATCACGGAGCGCATACCGGTGATGGCCGGATTCAATGTCCCGGCATTCGGCCTGCTTGACTACATTTCAGCCGAGGTTGAGTGGTACGGCTCGCCGCACGACAATAATCCTATTCCCGAAGTTAAGGCATACATGGTTGGGCATCCCGACCGGGGACATGGCGATGATGTCAAATGGGCGGTGTCGCTGCAGAGGAGCCTGGGCGACAACGTGAAAATACAGGGCCGGGCCGCGAGCGATCATCTGCGGTTCGACGATGGTCTCGGCACGACCGAAGTTTATGAATGGATTGTGGCCCCCGACCAGTGGTACTGGTCGCTCAAGGGAATATTCGTTTTTTAGCCGGCCGGCCGTGTGGCCTGCCAAGGCTGTGTATTGACAATATGGGCACGCATCGCCAAATACCGTTCGTGCTAATCCTGGCCCTGGCAGCCTGGGCGCGCGCTGCCTGGGACCAGACCGAGGTCGATTTCGGCGTGGCCGCATCATGGGACCTGTACTATGTGGCCAACAGCTCGAATGCCAGGTGGCGGCAGCCGCTCGACGATGACTGGCTTGACGGGTACTGGATGCAGACTATCGGCACGGAGTTCAGGGTCGATGCGAAAATCCGCGAGCGCCTGGCAATCGAGATACTGTACTACGGCGCCATTCTGTTCACCGCGCCGGGCGAATATGCCGACCGTCCCGACCAGGACAAGAAGGGGTATGGCGCCATGCGGTCGGCCCATGCCACCTACGAGTTCGGCAGCGGCGGCAGGCTTCCGGTACGACTCACCGCAGGCTACTTTCCGTTCTACTACGTGCCGCGCTACCAGCTTTTCGGCGGCTACCTGTTCAATACGGGCGTGTATCCCGGGTACGTTCTTTCGAACCGGTCCATCAGCGACGAAACAGGTTTCATGCTCGAAACGGATTTACCCGCGCGACTGCGTCACAACCTGTTCTGCACGTTCGAGCTGACCGCGCCGCTGCACGATCTGTCCCTTACCTATCTTGCCCGGTGGGGAATCGATACACCGCTGGAAATCGGCGCGGGTATTATGCTGCACAGGCTCCTGCGCACCGATCAGGGAAATGATGCCTACCGCCGGTCAATCAGTCACCGCGAGAACCGCTACTACTATCTCGACCCTTCATCGCCGGGAGACACGGTGTTCTACCGAAAGGCCGGCATCAAGGGCGTGGGTCGGGTTGCGCTATCGATCGGGAAGCTTCTGGCATCAAAGCGCCTCGGACCCGAGGATCTCACGCTGTACACCGAGGCCGCGGTGCTTGGCGTCACTGATTTCGGTGACTATTACAATGATATTACTGAGCGAATGCCGGTGATGGCGGGCATCACGCTCCCGTCATTCGGCCTTCTTGATGTTGCCGGCGTGGAGGCTGAGTATTACGGATCGCCCTGGAAAAACAATACCGGAGAGCATTTGGTCCCCTACTACGGGTTCGAGCCAAACACCGCGCGCAACTCGGGATTTCTGCCAATCGATGACCCGTCGACCCAGGATGCGGGTGACAAGGCCACCACCGACAATATCAAGTGGGCATTCTTTGCGAAACGAAGTATCAAAGAGAAATTCGTTATCGACCTGCGCGTGGCAAGCGACCATTTCCGCTGTCCGGCCGGCACCAAGACCGGGTTCGAAGCCACCGAACGCCTTCACGCGCCCGATGAATGGTACATTCAAATCGGGTTTGCCACGAGATTCTGAATACAATTATTCGGCCGCGATGATAATCCTGCGGTAGCTTGTCAGCGGGGGGTTCCCGGTGTCGGTGACTTCCAGGATCACGTGAAAGGTTTTGCCGCGGGCATCATCGGGCACGACAACGACCGCGTCCGGCGATGCGGCCCCCTCTATGAGCGGCTCGCCGCGATACGTGCCGGCTTCCCCGTACACCCACCACGCAAACGTCAAACCGTCGCCGTCAGGGTCGCGGGAGCCTGATGCATCGAGGGTAATGCGGTCGCCGGGGCGGGCGGCAACGCGCAGCACTTCAGTGCCGCGCTCGCCGTTGCACACTGCCTCGGGCTTGTGATTGGCTTGTAAGGGAGGGGCGATACACCAGTCCATGCGCGCGGCAAACTCGTTCTGGAACCGGGACCGCCACCGATAGACCGTGGCACGGTGGCTGGTGTCTGCATCGACCGTGTCCCTCGCATCGCGATAGCAGCCGTATTGGTCGGACCATTCATACCGGCCGCCCCACCCGCCGGCGCCCGGCTCGGAAGGAACGTGAAGCCCGTTATCGAGGAAATAGAACCATGCCGGCGTATCACCCTCTTTGAGGCATCCGTGCGGGTTGGGCGCGGTCCACGTTTCTTCGGGAAAAAATGCACCCAGCGGCCCGTGGCGCCTGCTGACATTCGCGCGCACCCACTCGCGTGAGGTGGTGGATTCGTCGCCGCCCATGTACATGCCGCGAAAGCATGCGCTGAGCTTGTCATCGTCCATCCCGTGGTTGAGAATGTAGAAGAGCCGGGGAAACTCGCGGCGGATCCACGGCCCGGTGTCGTCCTGGTCGCCGATTGCATGCACGCGAAGCCTCTTGACAAAAGTATCTACCGCTGCCGCGCTTCGTGTCTGCCGCACACGAAATAATGCCTGGGCAAGCGAGGCGGACCCGCCCCATATGCTGATATCGAGCGGACGGTTGAACGAATCGCCGCGGTCGGCGCACGCGATGATCCAGTCTGAGCCCTCGGTGTCTTTGCCGTCGCCCACCAGATGGGAAACATCGACCGGGGCTCCCTGTTTTGCCGGGTTTGGGACATGCACGGGACCGCGCTTCACCATGCTGTGAAGAGCATCTTCTGCTGGAAAACCGTTGGCGTGACACGCCAGGTTATCACCAACACGCCCGTAGCGGCGTATGATTTCGTGCACGAGTTCCATCTGGGTTTGCGGCGTGAGCGCGCCCAGACGGCCTTCGTGCTTTTCCCATAAGTCAGGAACAATGCCTTCGAGGTCCATGTCGTTTGCATGCACCAGAAGCCTGATCAGTGACTGCTCATCATCGGGGTCGGCGCCGATGTCCGTAGTGACCAGCAGGCGCGGTTTCATATATACGCCTCATAGACCGTAGTTGTGTAGGGAATATGAAAGACGCAAATGTCCTTGCCCTTCACGATTCTTGTGCCAGATTGCCGAAGGGGCGGTGGAATGGATCCGGCAATCTCTCCTTTGCTCCCGAGCGCACTACCGGTTTCATCAAGGAGGGTTTCCATTGCGGCGAATTCTGGCGGAGAACCGATGCATCCTCTTGCTGATAATACTCCAAAATAGTATTAGGTTGCAAGCCGTCAGCCTTAGCGTTCAGCCCGTGAACCGCTTCCCTTCCGTTGCAACAAAATCGTTTTGTGCAATAGGTTCTGCGGCTAAAAAAAAGTAGATTACAGTTCCGCCCCAGGCGCGACATCGATTTTGTTCCATAGGAGTTATTTCATCAGGTACCGCACGCCGGGAATCAGCACTAGAAAGGATTGTCAGTTATGGACCAGCGAAAGTTCATCGTGATTGGCGGTTCGGCCGCCGGACCCAAGACCGCGGCGCGGGCTCGACGTCTCGATCAGAATGCAGAAATTACCATCCTGCAAAAGGATGCGGATCTCTCCATGGCCTCGTGCGGCTACCCCTACTACGTGGGCGGTTTTTTTGACAACCGTAACATGCTTCTGTGTACGCCGACCGGCGTAGTGCGCGATCCGAAGTTTTTCCTCAATGCCAAGGGCATTGAGGCGCGGACGAAGACCGAGGTGCTTTCCATCAATCGCGCCGCGAAAAGCGTCACCTGCAAGGACCTGAACACGGGTGGAACCGACGTTCTTCACTACGATAAGCTTGCCTTGTGTACGGGCGCCACGCCCAACATGCCCCCGATTCCAGGAGTTGACCTCGAGGGCATTGTGACCCTGCAGTCGATGCAGGATGCCGATTTCCTGCGCAGAATTCGGGATGAGGGCACCGTGAAGAAGGCGGTTATTATCGGCGGCGGGCTTATCGGCATTGAGACCTGCGAAGCGCTGCAGCTTGCCGGCATCGAGATAACGGTCGTGGAAATGCTTCCCCAACTCCTCACGTTTCTCGATTGGGAGCTGGCGAAGATTGTCGAAAACCATGTCCGGGCCAAGGGCGCCAATGTCATTACCCACAATGCCCTGACCGAATTCCTGGGCGAAGACGGAAAGCTGAATGCGATCAAACTGGCCAATGGAACCGAGCTTCCCTGCGGGCTCGCGGTGGTGGCAATAGGCGTGCGGCCCAATTCGAAACTGGCGCGGGCTGCCGGACTGGAAGTCGGGACGCTGGGCGGAATTACGGTCAATGAGTACATGCAGACATCGGATCCGGATATCTATGCCGCGGGAGACTGCGTGGAATCGCTCAACGTGATTACCGGCAAGAACGTACACGCTCCCTACGGAGACCTCGCTAATCTCCAGGGCCGGGTCGCCGGCACCAACATCGCCCTGGGCAACACCGAGACATTTCCCGGCACGCAGCAAACGGGCATTTGCAAAGTCTTTGACTATGCCGCCGGCACCAGCGGGCTCTCCGAAAGCACGGCCCGCAAAAACGGATATGATACTATCGAAACCGTCATCAACGCCAGCCCCGACAAGCCGGGATTTATGGGCGCGAAGCTGCTTATCAGCAAGATGGTCGTTGACAAGGAGTCGGGAAAGCTCCTGGGCTTTCAGTGTGTCGGGCC
>WJMI01000033.1 GCA_014728015.1 Chitinivibrionales bacterium
GCCCGTATGAGGTCCGGTATTTCAGGCGTCCCAGCATGTCGGCCAGCTTGGGCTTGAGCCCGTGAATGTCAAGATCGAAGATCACCTCTTCCGCGGCTTCCTTCATTTTCTTGTCGAGTTCCTTCTCACTCTTCTTGATAAGCTCTTCGATGCGGCTGGGATGTATCCTGCCGTCGGCAATGAGCTTCTCGAGCGCGAGCCGCGCGACCTCGCGCCGGATAGGATCGAACCCGGAGAGGATCACGGCCTCGGGGGTATCATCAACGATAACGTCGATGCCGGTGGCCTCTTCGAACGACCGGATGTTCCTTCCCTCGCGGCCGATGATCCGCCCCTTCATCTCATCGTTAGGAAGATGCACGACCGAGACCGTTGATTCCACCGTTGTGTCGGCGGCGCATCGCTGAATGGCCTCAATGACAATCTCCTTGGCCTCGGTTTCCGCCTTGGCCTTGCTTTCGTCCCTGATCTCCTTGATCATCTGGGCGCATTCGTACCGCACCTGGCTTTCGAGGTTCTCCAGCAGCACCTTCTTGGCTTCATCCTGGGTCATGTGGGAGATTTTCTCGAGCCGCTCATTCTGCATGTTCAGAATGCGCGACAACTCATTATCCTTTGTGCGGAGCGTCTTCTCCTTCGAGTTGAGAAAGCTCTCCCGTGCGGAGAATTCCGTTTCCCGCTTTGAAACAGTTTCAGTCCGACGCTTCAAGTCGAGTTCGATTTCCTTGAGGCGCTGCTGCTCGGCCCGCAAGGATTCGCGTGTCCTGGCCGCTTCGACATCAAAGTCACTCTTCGCCTTGAACCACTCATCCTTTGCCTCGAGTATTGCTGTCTTTTTCTGAAGCTCCGCCTCCTTGCGCGCCTCGGCAAGTACGAATTCAGCCTCTTTTTCAGCTTCCTCTCGTTTCTTGTCGGCGTACTTCTTGTCGAGTATCGACCGGATATAATAACCGACCGCGAAAGTGAGGATCGACAGTATCAGCCCGATACCGCCTGCAAGCATTTCGATTCTCATGATGTCCTCCTCGTATATCTATGCGCGTCCGGGCAACGCCCGGTCTCCGCCGGATGTGAACATTCTGGGACAGGAACTGGAGCAACCCTGACGGTCAGCCGCAGTTGAAGAACGTTGGGAAACGGCCCAACGAGCGGGTTGGAAATTCGATGGTCAAGGGCGGAAGATCTGCCCGGCGGCCATCGACGAAGCGGGAACCGGTCTAGCCGAGACAGCTGTCTATTTTGGTGCCAATTTCGCTGCTCTTCTCGTGGAGCTCTTCAAGCTTCTTTGCCGCGCTTTCACGCTGCCTCTTCTGCTCGAAAAGCTCACCGGCTATGTTGAGGGCCGAGAGAACAGCCACTTTCAGTTTGTCACGTGACGTGATATTCTTCTGGAACTCCATCATCTTGCGATCGACATACTCGGCAACCTGCTTCGTGGTCTCGATATCCACGTCGCCCTTGATGGAGTATTCATCACCGCAAATATAGACACGAACGCTGTCCGCACCTGCGTCCACGTTACCTCACCTGAAAGCCCCGCCACGCGGCGAAGCTATTCGACCGTTTCAAGCTTGCTGATCAGATCCGTAACTCTGCTCGCTGCCGCCTCCAGCTTCTTCTGCCGGTCGGCTGACGTATCTTTCAAAGTCGTAAGTTGCTCTCTGAGTGTATGGTTCTCTCCTTCCAGTTCCTGAATCTTATTGTCTTTCGTATTTATTTCAGAAGCTATGTTCTCTTTTTCCTGTTTGAGATTCTTGTACCCTTGAATAAGGGCATCTATCTTCTGCTCCAACTCAATCATGAAATCCAATTCCAATGGTCCTCCTCCTGAAGCCTCCCGAGGGTGCGTATTCAAGGTGTACTTTAGCGTCTGTAGTGAATCGTGTTGAGCGACAACCTGTTGGAAATATATAAAATCGTACCGTCAATGCAAAGCCGAATTCTTTGCCCCCGCCCGCCTCACGGGGTGACCTTCAGCTCCGGAGGACTACCCCGTGACGGTCTTTCACGGTTTCGACGATCCGGGCGCACACATCGTCCGCTTCCGTATCGGTCAGGGTACGATCCGGCGCCCTCAGGCGTACTGAAAAGGTTACGCTCTTCAGTTCCTCCCCAAGCTTGTCCCCGCGGTATACGTCAAACGGTTCGACCGATTCGACCAGGTCGGAAACGCCGGCGATCTCATTCATTATTACGGATGAAACAAGGTTTTCAGGCATCACAAAGCTGAAATCCCGCTCCACGGCAGGATGCCGGGAAACCGGCACATATCGCAAGATGTCCTTTTTGCGAGAGAGCACAGGAGTTATATCCATCTCTGCGTAGTATACTGGCGTTTCAATATCGAACACCCCGCAGATTTCCTCCCGGATCCGTCCGCAAATGCCGGCCGCACCGTTATTCCAGGTCACCAGTGCGGATTCGGGGGCAAAACGAGTATCGTCAGACTTGGCGGCCTTGTATGACGTTTGCCGCACGCCGCACTGAACGGCAAGGGATTCGAGCACTGCCTTGAGCACGAAGAAATCGGCTTTGCGGGCCTTCCGCTGCCACGTTGCCGCTTCATAGTCTCCCTCAAGGACGATCGCGACCACATCTCGTTCTTCTGGGAGCTCGTTTACACCGCGGGAAGTGAAGGTCCTGCCTATTTCGAAAAACCGGTTGCCGGTGTTCTTGCGGTTGATATTGTATGCCACGGTTTCGAGAAGGTTGCCCAGAAGCGTGGTGCGCATCTGTGCCATGTCCGGGTTCAATGGGTTAAGAATTCTCACCGGCTCGACCGCGGGTGTCAGCAGCGCGCGACGCTTCTCGGACGTCATGCTGCCGGTGACCGCCTCGTGCAGCCCGGCATACGCGAGCGCCTTGCGGACCGTGTCGAACACGTGGCGCGCGGGATTTGCCGGACGGACCAGGGGCACGGTCGCGGTTTCCGCCGCGGGAATGTTATCGTACCCGTACAACCTGCCGACTTCTTCCACAAGATCCGCTTCAAGTAAAAGATCGTGACGGAACAGAGGAACTTCGGCCGCCAGCGCGCCGTCGTTTTCATCAACAATGCGCATGCCCAGGCCGGTAAGCGCGGCGGCAATTTCGTCTTTCGAAATGGTAATCCCCAGAAGCCGTTGTACCCGTGAGGGGCGCAGCGCAATAGACCGCTTCTCAATGGGCTTGGGGCAGGCATCAATGGTACCCTTGGCAACCGTTCCTCCCGCGAGCCGCCGCATCAGTTCTGCCGCGGTATCGATGGCCGCCACGAGCCCGTCGCCGGGATCCACACCCCGCTCGAACCGGTATGATGAGTCGGTCGACATGTCGAGACGTTTCGCGGTCTTGCGCACCGAAACCGGATCGAAAAACGCGCATTCGAGGAACACATCGGTGGTGCCCTCGGCGATCTCGGTGTTTGCCCCGCCCATGACACCAGCCAGGGCGATGGCGTTTTGAGCATCGCAGACGAGCAGGTCTTGGGATGACAGCGTGCGCTCGACGTCATCCAGCGTCACGAACGTCTGCTTCTCGGCGGCATTGCGCACGATGATCTGCCGGCCGGCAATCGTAGCATGATCGAACGCGTGCATGGGCTGGCCGAAGAGAAGCAGGATATAATTGGTGACATCCACGACATTGTTTATCGGGCGAAGCCCGCAGGCCAGGAGACGCTGTTTCAGCCAGTCGGGCGATTCGGCGATGGTGACACCGCGCACGAGCCGCCCCATGTAGCGCGGACATGCATCCGCGTTTTCGATGCTGACCGAGATATACGCAGTGATATCCTCACCGGATTCCTCCGGCGCCAGGGCCGGTGACTTCAACGGCGCGCCATACTTTGCGGCAACTTCACGGGCGATACCGAGCACACTGAGGCAGTCACCGCGGTTGGGCGTAAGCTCGATGTCCAGCACGGCATCCTCGGGGATGACCTCGCATACCGGCCTGCCGTTTGCCGAGTCGGCAGGCAGCTCCATGATGCCGCTGTGATCATCCGAAAGCGACAGCTCGCGCTCGGAGCAGAGCATGCCCGCGGATTCTACGCCGCGGATTCTTACTTTTTCCACAACCATGTTCGGGCCGAGAACGCACCCGGGCGAGGCCATGGCGACTTTTATACCCGGCCGTACATTCGGCGCGCCGCACACGACCTTTGCGGGCTGCGGTCCGCCGGAATCGATCAGGCAGATCTTCAGGCGATCGGCGTTGGGATGCGGGCCGACCGCGGTCACTTCTCCCACGACAACACCGTCGGGAATGCGGCGCCTCTCGATCGCCTCGACCTCAAGACCGATCGATGCCAGGTCGCGCGCGAGCTGCTCCGGTGAGACCGTGATGGCCACCAGTTCTTTGAGCCAGTTGTACAGGAGTTTCATCGGCTGATACGTAGTCTCTTTTCAGTATTGCGATAGAATCAATTCTGCCACGAAGAGACAAAGGCCCTCCGCGCCTTCGCGGCCAGTTTCTCACGCTAGAATTGCTTCAAGAACCTCACATCATTTTCAAAGAAAAGCCTGATATCGTCAATACCGTATCGCATCAGCGCGATGCGTTCCACGCCCATGCCGAATGCGAACCCGGTGTATTCCTCGCTGTCAATCCCCCCCGCCTTGAGCACGTTGGGATGCACCATGCCTGCTCCGAGTATCTCCAGCCACCCGCTCTGCTTGCACACGCTGCACCCGCTGCCGTTGCAGACAAAACACCATACGTCGACTTCGATGCTGGGCTCGGTGAACGGAAAAAAACTCGAGCGGATTTTAATCTTGGTGTTCTCACCGAAGAACTGCTTTGAGAATGCAAGCAGCGTGCCCTTGAGGTCCGCCATGCTGACGTCACGATCGATATAGAGCCCTTCGACCTGGGCGAACTGGCAGTAGCTCCGCGCGCTGATTTCCTCGTGCCGGTAGACGGTCCCCGGCATGATGCATCGAATCGGCGGCTTCTGCTTTTCCATGACCCTGATCTGCACCGGCGAGGTGTGTGTGCGCAAAAGCATGGAGTCGGATACGAAGAACGTGTCCTGCATGTCCCGCGCGGGATGGTGCCTGGGAAAGTTGAGCGCTTCGAAATTGTAGTAATCGGTTTCGACATCGGGGCCGTAGGCGATATCGAATCCCATGCGCACGAAAATGTCGCATATCTCGTCGCAGGTCTGTACCGACGGGTGTATGCTTCCGATGGGCAGGGGCGCGGCGGGCAGGGTCGGATCGAACGAGCTGTGTTCAGCGGTTGCGCCGCCGGATCGCCAGGGCGCCTGCTTGAATTCCTGTTCTATATCGGCGCGGAGCCTGTTCGCGCGCGCGCCGAATGCCTTGCGCTCGTTCTCGGGCATGCCGGCAAGCCCCTTGAGGAGCGAGCGCAGCAAACCCTTCTTGCCGAGATATTTGATACGGAATTCCTCGGCCGCGCGATCATCGGCAAGCGTGCCCATCTCGGCGCGCAGCGATTGCTCGAGCGCATCGAGCTGTTTTGGCGTGCGATACTCGGCAGGGGTGGCCATAGCGCCCTACGCCGCCTTGACTTCCTCGACGATCTTCGAGAACATGTCCGGCTCGTGCACCGCCAGATGCGCGAGCATCTTGCGGTTGATCACGATACCCTTCTTCTTCATGCCGCCGACAAGCTTACCATAGGTGAATCCATTGAGACGGGCAGCGGCATTGATGCGCATGATCCAGAGGGCTCGGAAATCACGTTTCTTGCGCCGCCGGTCGCGGTAAGCGTACACGCCGGCCCGCCAGAACGCATCGTGTGCCGTCCTGATAGCGCTTCGTCTCTTGCCGAAGTATCCCTTGTTCGCCTTCAGCACCTTCTTCCGTCGTGCACGAGAGGCGACCCTCGTTTTTGCGCGTGGCATAGCTAGTCTCCTTTACTTGTCCCGAAACTGCATGGTAATCGATAGTATGTGGTGATACCGGGACTCAGCTTCCCAGCATCGAGCTGATCTTTTTCTCCTGCGTCGAATCCACAATCGCCTTCCGTCGAAGATTCCGTTTCCGCTTCCGGGTCTTCTTGGTGAGAATGTGGCTCGTGTATGCTTTCTTGCGCTTCAGATGACCCTTTGCGGTCTTGCGGTAGCGCTTCTTGACAGAACTCCGGGTCTTGTTCTTTGGCATGGTCTGCTCCTTGCGTTTCCTCGCTGTATGGTAGTGTCGCCTGCGTTTTTTTATGCCTCAGGCGGAGGGCTCTTCCTTCTGTTGCTCCTGTTGTTCCCGCTCGGCCTGCTTGCGTTCCTGTTCCACCCGCCGGCTATAGGCCTTTATCTTGGTTTTGTCGGGGATGAACGTGGAAATCATGTTGCGCCCTTCACGCTTGCTGCTCTGCTCCATCTGGGCAATGTCCTGGAGATCGTTTTCGGCGCGCTCCAGTATCTTTCTGCCGAAGTCGATATGCGTGATTTCGCGGCCCCGGAAAACCAGTGTCACCTTCACGCGATCGCCGCGCAACAGGAAATCGCGCGCGTGGTTGATCTTGAACCGGTAGTCGTGATCGTCGGTTTTCGGATGCAGCTTGATTTCTTTGAGATGCATCACGTGCTGCTTCTTCTTGGCCTCCTTGGCCTTCTTTGACTTCTCATACTTGAATTTGCCGTAGTCCATGATGCGGCACACCGGGGGATCCGCATTCGGGGCGACTTCGACCAGATCGAACCCGGTCTCTTCCGCCTTTGCCAGGGCATCACCTGTGGTCACAATGCCTATTGCTTCGCCTTCGGGGCCGACCAGTCGTACCCTGGGCACGCGAATCTCATGGTTGACTCGTGTTCTGTCTCTCTGCTGACCTCTTTGAAACCGTGACAGCCTGTTAATACGGGCCTCCTTTGAATGTGGTTACGTTGACCGGACCTCGATTTCCCTCTTGAGCGTAGCAATGAATTCGTCAAGCGGCATCGCGCCCGTGTCCCCGGCGGTGTGCTTGCGAACGCTGACACTGCGGGCATCCTGTTCCTTGCCGCCCACGACCGCCATATACGGGACCTTTTTCATTTCTGCATCGCGGATTTTGTAGCCGACCTTTTCCGAGCGGGCGTCAAGCTCCGCGCGGATACCGGCCTTCTTCAGCTCGTGCAGCACCGCGGCGGCGTACTCCATGTATTTGTCGGATACCGGGAGGATTTTTGCCTGGACCGGCGCGAGCCACAATGGGAGCGCGCCCGCATAATGCTCGATAAGAATGCCGATAAAACGTTCCATGGAGCCGAGCAATGCGCGGTGGATCATCACCGGCCGCTTCTTGGCACCGTCGGCATCGGTGTATTCGAGCCCGAACCGCTCGGGCATGCTGAAATCGACTTGGATGGTGCCGCACTGCCAGCTTCGCTTGAGGCAGTCCTTGATATGGAAATCGATCTTGGGGCCGTAAAATGCGCCATCGCCGGGATTGAGCCGGTAGGCCAGGCCGGACTTGTCCAAAACATTTTGCAGCGCCTGCTCCGCACGGTCCCATACTTCGGTCGTGCCGATGAATTTCTCCGGCCGCGTGGAGAGTTCCACGGCAAAGTCGTCAAAGCCGAACACGCGGTACATTCTCAGCACAAAATCGATTACCTCGGCAATTTGATCCTCGAGCTGGTGCGGCAGACAGAAGATGTGCGCATCATCCTGCGTGAACTGGCGTACCCGGAACAGGCCGTGCAGGACGCCGGCTTTCTCGTGACGGTGGACCAGGCCGAATTCGAAATTCTTGACAGGGAAATCGCGATACGAGTGCGGGGAATCGGCGAAGATGAGCAGGCCGCCGGGACAATTCATGGGCTTGACCGCGTGACTGACTTCGTCGATCTCGGTGAAATACATGTTCTCGCGATACTTGTCCCAATGCCCGCTTCGCCGCCACAGGCTCTCGTTGAGAATCACGGGGGTCTTGATTTCCTGATACTCCGCCCGGACATGCTCGTTGCGGCAGAAATCCGACACGGCATTGTACAATGCCATGCCTTTTGGATGCCAGAACGGAAACCCTGCACCCTCGGCATGAAACGAGAACAGGTCGAGCTCCTTGCCCAGCTTGCGATGGTCCCGCTTCTGGGCCTCTTCGAGCATGCGAAGGTGCTCGTCGAGCATCGACTGTTTGGGAAACGAGATCGCGTAGATGCGCTGGAGCATTTTGTTTTTCTCGTTGCCGCGCCAGTAGGCGCCAGCGCACGACAGGACCTTGAATGCTTTCACCAGGCCGGTATTGGGGATGTGCGGTCCGCGGCACAGATCCTGCCACTCGCCCTGGCGATACAGGCTGGGGTCGCCCTGGATATCGTCCAGAAGCTCGAGCTTGTACACTTCATTTTTTGCCTGGAAATACGTGCGCGCTTCGCTTTTGGACGTGACGCGGCGCTCTACCGCGAGCTTGCGGCCGGCGATCTCCCTGCATCGCTTTTCGATAGCCGCCAAATCGTCGGGCGTGAACGGCTCGGGAACATCAAAGTCGTAGTAGAACCCTGATTCGATTGCCGGGCCGATCGCGAACTTTGCATTTGGGAACAGCTCCTGCACGGCCTGGGCAAGGATATGCGATGACGAGTGCCAGAACACCGACCTGCCCTCCGCGCTGTCGAACGTCACTATCTCGACCGTATCGTTTTCGTGCATCGGGGCGGACAGATCAACAGGTGTCCCGTTGACCCTGGCCGCCAGCGCGGCCCTGGCCAGGCCCGGCCCGATAGCCGATGCAACATCGGCGGCGCATGCGTTTTCGGCAACAGCAACCTGCTTGCCGTCGGGAAGACGAACGTTCATGGCGTAACTCGCAATAGTTTACAACCGGTCTCTGCATATATGGGGATGCAGCACCCCTTTTATTCACGACCTCTTTTCGTGCTCATCAGCCGCCCGCTTGCGCGGGCGGTGTCCCGGGGTAAGAGGGGAACCGAGGGACATGTCAGCTTCGCTGGCCACTCACGCTTCGCTTTGAGTGGCGGAGTATTGGAGTTCTGCGGTAATGGACATTACTCCACTACTCCATTACTCGACAAATCCAAGGCAACTATCTGGGCGTTACTGGACTCGAACCAGTGACCCCTACCATGTCAAGGTAGTACTCTAACCAGCTGAGCTAAACGCCCTTTATAAAATGGTAGCGCTACGGGGAATCGAACCCCGGTTTGATGGCTGAGAACCACCCGTCCTAGGCCACTAGACGATAGCGCCGTATTTCAATCCCGGATATCGGATTGATAATTGCGGATTTGGACGGTGTGCGAAGAACACATCCCAGCGCGATCCGCAATCCACAATCCGAAATTCCCAATTCCCATGGCTGGGGCGGGAGGACTTGAACCCCCGACTTCCTGGGCCAGAACCAGGCGTTCTACCAACTGAACTACACCCCAGTGAAGCGGCTGTAATATAATTGTGTGGTCAAGAATTTGGCAAAACAGACCGTGGCAGAGATCCCGGGACGAACTTTTTTTATTATTATAACTACTAAACTAATAAAAAAAGTTCGTCCCCAGGATTCTCCAAAGGGGCAACGCTCTTCACGAGTGAGCCGGCACTACCGGGTGATCTACGATGTGATCCGGCAGATTGTCACGGTCAGGGTCCATAAAACTACGCCGCATGATTACTAGGAAGAGAGGAAGAACATGAGGAAATCCACGTTTGATTTCGTTCCTGCCAAGAAGCGCGCGACGGTGACGACCGGCGAGGCCATACGAATGCTTCGCGAACTCAAGGGGGGGACGCAGGAGCGCCTTGCCCGGGAGTCAGCTATCAACGCGAAGAATATCAGCCTTCTCGAGAATAATCACGTGGATATCGGCAAGAAGCGCGCCGAGCATCTGGCCAGGGCATTCGGCATTCATCCGGCGATAATCATGTTTCCCGAGTACGAAGCGGATGCCATCAGGGCCGCAGCTTGAACAAGGTCGCTACGCGGCGCTGCAGAGTGCCTTGAAGACTATCAATGTGTCACGATGTCTTTGGCTGGTCCGGTTCCGACGGACCGTCCTGCGGCTCCCACCCGGTTTCTTCGGTGATGCGCGACATATCGATCAGACCGTCGATTTCTTCCAGCGGCTTGCGCAGCTCCACGTTTGAGTAGTACTCCCTGATCAGCTCCGCGACAGGCTCGTCGGTCCTGGTATAGCGCGCGGCGGGCGTGTACACCCTGAATCCCTGAAGCGGCGTCTTGAGCATGGCCAGGATGAGCCGCGCGGCATCATCGCAGGGAAGAAACGCGAACAGCTCGTCCAGGCATCGCCAGCCCATCATATGCTGCCGGCGTCCCTTTTTCATGCGACCCATCCATTCGGGCCTGACCAGGAACGGGAATCGCAGCGCTACGGAGGAGATCCCGTGCATTTTTTCGTAGTACCGCAACATCTCCTCGCAGGCCTGCTTGCTCAGCCCGTATAGGTTCCCGGGGTTTGACGGAATGTTACCGTCGGCTGGCAAATACGGAAGGCTGCAGGGAGATACGGGGTTCTCGTGGGTGGGACGGCTGCGGGTGATTGCCTGGATAGAGCTTGCATACACCACCCGCCTCATGCCTGATTCGAGTCCGGCATGCATGAGGTTCACGGTTATCCTGACGTTTTCGGAGTAGGTGGTCTGCGGATCGCGGGCAAAATCGTTGGGGTGCCCGGCCAGGTGTACCATGGCCTCGATACCGTCGAGAAGCCGATA
>WJMI01000407.1 GCA_014728015.1 Chitinivibrionales bacterium
AGTCGAGAGTGGCGAAATAGTCGTCAGGGGTCTCCGCGCGACGAATCTGTACGACCTCCCCGTTTTCTCTGAGCAGAAGCTACGCCGATCGCAACTTGCCGTTGTAGTTGAAACCCATGGCATGGCCGTGCGCGCCTGCATCGTGTATGACCACGAGGTCGCCCACTTCCACCTCCGGGAGCGCGCGGTTGATGGCGAACTTGTCGTTGTTCTCGCACAGCGACCCGGTAACATCGTATGTCCGGTCGTGCGGCGCGCTCTCTTTGCCCGCCACGGTAATATGATGATAGGCGCCGTACAGGGCCGGACGCATCAGGTTCGCCATGTTGGCATTGAGTCCCACGAAATCCTTGTAGGTATGTTTGACGTGCAGTACCTGCGCCACGAGATACCCGTACGGCCCGGTGATCAACCGGCCGCATTCCATGAACACTTTGAGCGGGTGCAATCCTGCCGGACCGATGATCGCATCGTAGCGCTCGCGAATGCCCTGCCCTGCGATCTCGAGGTCGACAGCTTCCTGATCGGGGCGGTAGGGGATTCCTATCCCGCCGCCGATATTGACAAATTCGAAAGCGATGCCCAGCACCTGTGCCGCTTCGGCCGCCAGGCGAAACAGGATGTCCGCCGTTTCGACGAAGTACTGCGGATCCAGCTCGTTCGATGCGACCATGGCATGCAGTCCGAACCGACGCACGCCCTTGTCGCGCGCGACACGGAACCCCTCCATGACCTGGTCTCTCGTGAATCCGTACTTTGCCTCCTCGGGATGACCGATGATCGCGTTGCCGCCCTTGAGGCTTCCGGGATTGTAGCGCATCGAAAGCAGCTCCGGAAGGCCCGCGTGCTCCTCGAGGAACGAAATATGGCTGATGTCGTCGAGGTTGATGATTGCGCCCAGCCCGCGGGCCGCGCGGTATTCCTCCGGCGGCGTGTCGTTGGATGAAAACATGATTTCTTCACCGGTAATGCCGGCACGCTCGGCAAGGATGAGCTCGGGAAGCGAACTGCAATCGGCGCCAAACCCCTCCGCGTGAAGAATCTTCATCAGGTAGGGATTGGGGGCCGCCTTGACCGCGAAGAATTCCTTGAACCCCTCCGCCCACGAGAACGCCCCGACCAGCCGCCGCGCATTCTCCCGGATCGCCCGCTCATCGTAGATATGAAACGGCGTGGGGACCCTGGCGGCAATCTGTTCAAGCTTCTGTCGTGAGAAAGGAAGTGTCTTCTGGCTCATAGGTCATGCTCCGGGGGTTCGCCGGAAGTCATCAAAAATACTAGCTGCCATTCCGCGCCACCCCGCGGGAGGCGGCCCGGTGCCGGTCCGCTGAATTGGTTCGCACGGTACAGGGAAAGAGAGGCATCGCCGTGTAGGACGACCCCGTCGAGATCGGTTATCAGGATGGTATCAGGCAGAAACCCTACTCCTTCGCGCCGAACGCACCCCAGCGCACCAGCTCGTTGAGCGGCCGGCGCGGCTTCAGCTCGGCTTCACCGGAAGGATATCCCAGCGGAGTCAGGACCACCGCATCCATATGCGGGGGCAGGTTGAGTGCCGTGGCGGCCTTTTCGGCGTTGAACGCGCCTATCCAGCAGGTACCGAGGCCCAATTCGGTGGCCGCCAGGATCATGTGATCCATGGCTATCGCCGCGTCCACATCACCGTAGTCCTTGCCGTCGGACCGTTTCCAGGATCGCTCCCGGTCGCAGCAGACCGCGATCGCAACCGGGGCCTTCAGAAACCACTCGCGGGCATAGGATGCCCTGAGTCTGCCAACCTCCTCACCGCGCAGCACCACGAACGAACACGGCTGGTAATTCACCGCGCTGGGCGCGGCGCGCCCGGCTTCGAGCACAGCCGTCAGTTTTGCGTACTCGACCGGCCTGTCGCTGTACGATCGCACCGAGCATCGCCGTTGCGCAAGCTCCAGAAACATGACTCCTCCTTCGACACGCCGTGTCTCGTATTCGAGAAACCGCCAGACCAGAAATTGTATCCCAATGCTTCCGCCGGGGCGCGGGGGTGTCAGGCGCCCGACGGAAAGAAGATGTCCTTGTAGTGCGCCTTCTCGAACACCTGACAGGCGCCGTCAAGCGTGGCATCCACAATCTTGTTCCGGTATGCCCGGAAGTAGGCATCGGCAATGCGGAACATCTGCTCGGAGTTCTTGAGATCCGGCAGTTGCCACTTGATACCCTTGCCGAAGTAGTTGGGGTCGAAGTGGTTGGGATCGCTTCCCTGCGACTCGACCACCGCGTGCGGCGTGCCCTGTGTGGCGAATTTGTGGTCAACCCCGATAAGCACGACATCATCGAACCCCATCCAGAACGCGAGCTGCATGGCCACGTACGTGACCGTAGAGCCGATGCACACGCCCTGGCGGGGATCGGTGCTGAAGACATCTTCCCAGGTGCGCGGATTGATCACGATGAGATCGTCGGCCGGCATGACACTCGGCACGCCCTCGAAGCTGATGAACTTGGTGCAGGGCACCTTCGTGAGATCGGCCGCGCTCTGCTCGATCACGAACCTGTTGACCGCCACGAGATACGTGGGGGTGAAACCGAAACGCTCGAAACCCAGGTATATCCTGTTAAGGCCGAAACAGAATTCGTCTTTGAGAAACGACAGATCCATCCGGTTCAGGCTGGGGCCGTTGCCGATTATCACGCATCGTTCTCCCCGGTGTTTTCCCTCGAATTCCTCCAGCCGTTTTTTCCCTTGTTCCACCGCGGTTATCTGGGTTTCTTTTGCCTGCAGCCGCTCCGCGCGCTGCTTCGCCTCGCCGGAGTCCGGGAACGCGCGCAGCGTATGGTCGATCAGTTTTCGCACGGTGGCAAGTTGCTCGGCCGGCGGGAACCAGTCGAGAAGCAGGACGTCGGCGAGCAGCACGTGCGCGCGGACGTTGTGGGGGAATTTCCTGCAGGCCTCGGTGAACAGCTTCACCGCATCACCAAGCTGGCCGGTGTTGGCCGCCTGGCTCGCGCGGGCCAGCAGGGCTTTCTCTTCGGCGTGCATGGGTGATGCCGGATCCATGATACTCGCTTATCTACCCGTCACGGCGGGACGGCGGTGTCGGGCCCTCATGCTTCGTATTCTTCCTCGGGCGCGGGATTGGCGAGCGCCTCGCCTTTGAGGAAGCGGGCGCAGTCCTCGGCCGCGCCGAGCTCCATGAGGAACCGGCACTCGCGGGCGGAGGCCCCCATATGCGCGGTGAGCACGACATTATCGAGCGCGGTGAGCGCGCCCTCGTAGGGCTCCTTTTCGAAAACGTCAAGCGCCGCGCCGCCGAGATGCCGCTGCCGCAGGGCATCCACCAGCGCCGCCTCATCCACAATCGGTCCGCGGGAAGTATTAATAAGAAAACTGTCGGTCTTCATCCGCCCGATAGCCACGTGATCCATGTAATGGTAGTTGTGCTTGTTGTTGGGAATATGCAGCGTGACTACATCCGACCGCGAAAGGATTTCTTCCTTGTCGCACCACTGGAGATTGTATTCTTTCCCGAAGGCGTTGTCGGGTTCGAGATCGCATGCCAGGATAGCGGGTTCGAACGGCTGAAGCAAGCGGGTCACAATCTTCCCGATGCGGCCGATGCCGATAATCCCTATGGTAAGCTCCCGCACGAGGTGCCCCATATAGCGGTTC
>WJMI01000408.1 GCA_014728015.1 Chitinivibrionales bacterium
AACGCTCGGCTCGTCCTGGACCACGGGGGAAGCCGACTACGGGACGATATTGAGGACCCCGCACACGGATCCGGCAATTGTAGTGACCCGTGATACTGCCTATGTGGCCTATATCGATCCGCTCGCCGAAAACGGCGCGACCGTGAAGAAGTTCAACGGTGCTTCGTGGGTGACTGTCGGGCAGAGCAACCTGTCGGAGGGGCCGGTCAAGGCCGTAAGCATGGCGGCGTTCAAAGGGAAGCTCTTCATTTCGTATCTGGACATGGACCTCGGCGACCGTATCACGGCAAGGTATTTCAACGGCTCGTCCTGGGTGATCATCGGGCAGCGGGGCTTGTCGTCCCAGGACATGCGGGAACCGGTTATTGGGCTGTCCAACATGGGCTCCAGCACCACAAACTACCTCCCCGTTCCGTATCTGGCTTTTGCCGATGCCGACAACGGGTATCGACTGACCGTTATGCGATTGCGCTAGGCTTTTTTAGGGTCGGACCACGCTTTTAAGTTACTAATCAAAGACTTACGTTTCTTGAACCGCTTAAAATCGCTCTTAGAATGGAATTATCCGGCTCAAAACTGACATGTAAGCCCTGTCCGTGCGCGGAAAATGGCATCGATCCGATCCGAGGTCCTATCCATGATCGCATGCATATGTGCCGGTTGATTGACGTCAACTTGTTGATTGTCCATACGTTACAAAGGCGGCGTGATGGAAGACGGGGCGGGGCTCACCTGTTTCGTGAGGTAAATTGGTTTACAACCAGCGCGGCAATGCGCAAAGGTCATGCCGGTTATGGATTATCCGGGGCCAATGCGCCGGCGGATGTGGCGCGCACAAAAGGACTGGGAAAACGCGTCTCTGAAACATAACTGAGTATCTCATATAGAGGCATCGCTTTGAACATATACCAGCCATGATAGAAAAGCATCTTCTTGCCCCCCTTATCGCCGAACCGGGGATGTCAGACCCGCACGCGTTGGTCCTTGATGATGTCTGTTACCTTTTCACCGGCCATGACATCGGCGTGGGCGTGAATGACTGGGTCATGCCGGACTGGCGTATCTATCGTTCCAATGACCTGCGGGCGTGGGTCCGTGTGGGGACCATCAGCCCTGAGCACAACTACATGGGCAGGGGGCATACGTATTGCTGGGCCGGCGACATTGCACAGCGGGACGGCCGCTATTACTGGTACTTTTCAAACGGCAACAGGGAAACGGGGGTCATGGTTGCATCAGCGCCCGCGGGACCCTATGAAGATGCTCTTGGCGGGCCGCTCGTCGATTCATTCGACCCGAGTATATTCGTGGAGGATGACGGCACACCCTATATCATCTACGGCATGCACGATTACCGGATTGCACGGCTCAAAGACTCGATGGTTGCGCTTGATGAAAAGCCAAGAACGATCCGGATCGATCGTAAAGGCTTGTTTCCGGAGACCGACAAGAACTCGCTGCATAAACATGACGGCATTTACTATCTGAGCTGCTCGGGATACTACGCGACATCACGGGAACTCTACGGCCCCTATGAATACCAGGGCCTCGTGGGTACGGGCTGGGGACTCGACACGGGCTATGCCCACGGCGATTTTTTCGTATGGAAGAATGCGTGGTATCATGTGTGGTGCAAATATCGCGATCGCAGCTACGATCGGATCCGGGACTGCTTTATGGCCCCGGTCGTGTATGGCCCGGACGGTTCCATGCGTGACGTCCTTGAAGGGTAACCACCTATTGGACTTGGGACCAAACATGAAGGGGAAGACAATTTCACTATTGAGCGTCTGCGCATCGACAGTATTGGCACTTCCGTTGAACGGTGCTGTCGACCCGCTTCCCGAAGGCGCCAATGGAATTGCCGCAGAGTATCTCCATGATTCAAGCATAGCATCGGACTCCGCGGTGATCTTCGCCGATGACTTTGAGAGCTATTCCAGCGCCTCTGAGCTTTCCACACGGTGGAATGGCGGGGTATATCACCATATCGATCTGGCGGCGTCCAGATCAAACGTCTTTGCCGGAGACCAATCCTTGCAGTTCCGCAATCCCAAAACAAGTTCGGAAGTGAGCAACACGGTTGACCGGCTCGTGAATCCCGAGCTCGATGTCTTGTTCCTGCGGTACTACCAGAAATTCGACGTGACGTTCAATGCGACCGGGTCGAGTCATAACGGATGCTCCGTGCAGGCATCGTACATCAAGAACGGATCCGCGACTCCCGGGGTGAAAGCCGATGGATACAACAAATTTCTTGCGAACTGCGAGTGCTGGCGCGGAGACACCTCAGAACCGTCTCCGGGACGGCTGAATGTGTACATCTATCATCCGGAACAGCGTGATGTCTGGGGCGACCATTTCTTCCCGACCGGCACGGTCCTTCCATGGTCAAGCGTTCCCGGCGAATTCGGACCTGACTTCGTGTCGCGGCCCGACATGGTCCCTGAGCTCGGCCGATGGAACTGTTATGAGTTTATGGTCAAGGCTAATACACCCGGCAGCCGGGACGGCCGCATTGCCTGCTGGTTCGACGGGGAACTTGTTGCCGATTTCATGAACCTTCGGCTGCGTGACACCGATACGCTCACCATCGATCGATTCGGCGTTTCAAGCCACATCAAATCCAACACATCAAACGAAACGTTTGTGTATTATGACAATGTGGTGGCCGCGACAACATATGTCGGGCCGATTGCTACGGGAAACGCCGCTGTCTTTCGTGGCGGCAGAGAGAGACAGGCACGACCCGGGCGTTCAGCCGTCATGTTCGATCTGCGGGGAAGGATTGTTGCTGAAGGCGACCGCATGCAGACTAATCGAACAGGTGTCTGGCTGGTATCCGAAAAGTCCGGGGGGCCGCATGTCATACGGGTCATAAATCCGTGACAAAACGGCCCGAAGACCGGCGGGGGAAGCAGAGGTTTGAGGCGAGAGC
>WJMI01000034.1 GCA_014728015.1 Chitinivibrionales bacterium
GGTATGATACGCTCACCGATATCGATGTTGATATCGACGAGCAGATGGTGGAACCACCAGTCGTTGTCGAATACCGCGCTGACGATGCTCCCGTTGCCTGCCAGCTCGAGATCCTCCAGTATGATATCTTCCCACTGGCAGCCCAACGCATATCCGATATCGAGCCACCAGAGCCTGAAGTGCGCGCCTGCCGATACGGCCGTGCTCGGGATCAGGACCGCCGGCTCCACCCCGGCCAGCGAATCGAAATAGACATGATACGTTTCGTCGGCGGTCTCGAATGACAAGGTGTCGCGTTTCCTGTATCGCAGGCCCGTGTTCCATTGTCCCAGTTCCACGTTCACGTGAAAGCCGCGATACGAGACGGCATATCGGTTGGCGACAACCACGCCGGCAACGTTGTTCATGTACAGCGGGCCGTCGCTGAAATAGCTCAGTACTTCTCGCAGCCTGTTATTCATCGGAGTGCGATACAGATATGCCAGGGCGTTGCAGGATACGGCGAAGGGGTCGTTTTTCACGTTATGCTTGATCCGCCGGGCGTTCTGGACCATGGCATCGCGAAAGCGCGGCCTGGGGCATCCGGCATACAGGCCGTAGTCGTCGGGACAGTGATCGAGCGTGTCGAGAAACCCGTCATGGTCGCGGTCTGGCACTTTGCGAAGCGCAATGTCGAGCGTGATCCGCTGATCGGGCAAAACTTCCGCGGTGGCTTTCTCGGGGTAGTACTCGATTCGTTCGACACTGATGCGATACGGGCCGGTCGGCATGACATGGCTGAACGGGCCGTACCCGTACGAGCGCCCGTCAACGATAACCTCGGCATCAGGCGGGTCGGGAAGTATCGTAAGAATTCCGGTGAGGCGCCGCGGGGAAAACCTGAGCCTGGTGACTTTTCCCGGCAACACCTCGACCACGGTGTCGAGCGATTCCCACAGCGTGCGGCCGTCCCACTGCACCCGGTGTTTCCCGAAGTTCAGTGCTATTTCCCGGGAATTCGCGGGAAGCCCATCCACGAGATAGGGCGGGCTTTTCGGCGGGAGCCTGTCCAGAAGCAGCACGCCGATAGTATAGTCGCCGATGATATAGGCCGTGTCGACCGTGGAGATGAGTCTGAACGAGACGGTCGTCATGCTGTCGGCGGCCACATGTATCCGCCGGCGCGAGAACAGGTAGTTGGGAATGGTGACTTCGAGCGTATGCCACCCCGAGTCGATATCGGCGAGTATGGCGGGCGTGGCCAGCGCGGTCGGTGTACCGTCAAGTATGATTTCTGCCTCGGGCGGCTCCGATGACACCTCGATGGCGCCGGTGGAGTCGCTGGTCTGTATGGTACGGATGTACGGCGCGGAAGCACTGTCGGCAGGCGCAGCCCGGGCGGCGCGCACGAGCAGAGCGAGCAGGCACAGCGCGCGCAGAGCCTGTTGAAAACGCGGGCGGCGGTCGCGCTTGTTGAGTCCGAACTCCATAGATCAATTATACATCCGTGGCGCGTATCAGGGTCTCCGATTCCGCCTCGCTTCATCTTGCGAAGCACCCGGCATATGGCAGGCCGTTCGCGCTGCAATGCTCACTGAGAGCGCTGTATGAAGTATCTTTTCATGCTCGCATGATGTCTCATAGCCTGGTGTCAAGCAGGCGAAGCCAGTATGACAGATATCCTTCAGACCGGCATTGCAGCCGCGCGCGCGGCAGGGGAGTTCCTTCGGGAGAACGCGCGTGCTGTCCCCGAAGTGTCTGTCAAGGATGATCGCAGCCTGGTGACCGATCTGGACCGCCGCGCGGAGAGCATCATCCGTGATGCAATCCAGCGCGCGTTTCCCGATCACGCGATTCTCGGCGAGGAGGGCGGCCGGACCGGCTTGTCGGAGTATCTGTGGATTGTCGATCCGCTTGACGGCACGCACAATTATGTCCGGAAAACACCGCTGTACGGCGTATCCGTGGGCCTGGTCCGCCGGGAGGAATTCGTGGCGGGAATAATCTACCTTCCCGAGAGCGACACACTGTTCACCGCTGAAGCCGGAGGCGGCGCGTTTCGCAATGACGAGCGTATCCGGGTGTCGGAGATATCTGAGATGGCGGGGTGCAGCATGGCGTTTGATTCCACGTTCAGGACGGATACGGCGACGAAGACGGGCTTCCTGAGTGATCTCGGTACTCGCGTGTTTAACATTCGCATGTATGGGTCATCGGTAGTGAACCTTACCCGGCTCGCCGAAGGGTGTCTCGATATCGTGATTGAGTTTGACGATGCCCCGTGGGACTTTGCCGCAGGGGCGTGCATCCTTCGCGAGGCCGGCGGGATGATCACCGGTTTTGCGGGGGAGCAGTGCACCTGGCGGACGAGGGGCTATATCGCGAGCAATGGGATAGTGCACGAAGAAGTGATCTCGTGCGCCGCGAGCCGGGTCGTGCGGCCGGGGCGAAGCTGATTTGACGCGCGAGGGGGGGGTGCGTGCGGCGCCAAGCTAGTCCCGGCGCATGTGAATCGTGCACCACGGCCGCGCAGTGCGCTGACCGGGTCTATATCCAACCGCCATACATGCGGCGGAGGCTGGGATGCTCAAATCCAAACGCCTTCCTGTGAGCGAATAGTATGCAGCCGAATGTCCTTTCCGCGGCAAGCCGCCGGCTTCCGCCCGGCGCAGGATCTGGGTCGAGGCACGATCATATACGACCGCGTGCACCGTGTCCGCGAAGCGATGGCCCAGGAGTATCTGGCTTTGCGTGTCCAAATGGACTCCATCAAATACGGTCAAGCCTTCAGAGCTTACCACCGAGACATGCGGCAGAACAGTGGGCAGTTGCCATATGGCTTCACGGATCGTTTCCTGGTGGGGGAAATAGCTCGGCAGGTCGGGAATCTCGGCCGCGATAAACGGGAGATACTCATTTCCGAGATCCGCGCGAAGCGTGGTTACGAATCTCACCAGGCTGTCGAGAAAGGCGGGTGATTCGACCTTAGAATCGCTTTCGCCCTGAAGCCAGAGGACTGCGACGAGCCTGCCGGCGTCCTCGGTTGCCTCGTGCGCCCGGCGTACCGCTTCGGAAAACAGCGCGCTCTCCGGATCTGTCCAGGTGTGGATACGGGAACTGCTGCGGGCGTTCATCACGAGTCCGATATCGATTGCCTCGATGGCGCAGGAAAGGGAGTCGGCGAATGTATAGCCGGGTCCGAGGGAACCCGTATCGCTGGAGTCGGCAACGGTCGAAAAACGGTTGAGCGGATTGGTTGCGGGAACCCAATTTCCCTCTTTGTCCATGAGCGAGGCGCTTGCAGGGACGTTATGGTAGTCTTGGGGAATCTCGGCGCGCCCGGCCATGTTGGATTGCCCGATAAGAAGGAAGACCTCTCGTGCCCACAC
>WJMI01000409.1 GCA_014728015.1 Chitinivibrionales bacterium
CACGCTCGAGCCCGGGGCCGTGTCCAATCCGCTGGTCGTGCGCGGCGCCCGCGTGGATGCCGGCACCGTGACCTTGAC
Organism: Chitinivibrionales bacterium; assembly: GCA_014728015.1. Taxonomy (GTDB): domain Bacteria; phylum Fibrobacterota; class Chitinivibrionia; order Chitinivibrionales; family WJMI01; genus WJMI01. The sequence goes on from WJMI01000409.1 coordinate 79, forward strand.
AGTCAACAACGCGACGCTCCTTCCCACCGATGAGCTTCTTGCGTATGTCGACAGCATCGGCATATGGTACGAGAGTACCGATTGGCCTGCCGGGCCCGACTGGTCGGCGCCGGACAAATTCAAATACAGCCTGGCATCGATTGTCAATGACTCGGTATTCGACGTGAACGTACCGGAGCTTGACCCGGGCGGCGATTCCACCTATTTCTTTGCCATATCGCCCTACTGGCGCAACGTTCCCGGAGATTCGCTGCCCCCGTTCGATCAGGCCAACGGCGATGAAGTCATGATGTTTGACACCGTGCCCGTGGCCAATAACCTTGTTATCAACGATGTCTCCTATAACCGCACCGATACCACCATCTCACTGTCGATCAGCGGCGCGGACGATATCGACTCAAAGGCCGAGAGCCTGTACGTATGGTATGGGATCACAAACGATCCGTTTTCCACCGCCGGCCCGACCCCGGTTCCTGTCGCCGATGTCAGCGGGGACCCGTATTCGCCTCCGCCCATTAAAGATGCATCTCTTGCGGGAGATACGCAGACCATTTACGTGGCGGTCGCGCTCATGGGAGGAAACGGCATTCTCAGCGCTGCGGTGGTCGATTCGGTCGAAGTCGGCACCCCGCGTCCTTCGAATACACAAACGCTTGATGCATCCAAAATCGGCTCGTACGGCGCGGCGCTGGAATGGAGCGATGCCAACAGCGTGCGCATCTGGTACGGCACCAGCCTGGTGCCCACGGATGCCGATCCAACCCCGGCCACGCATGCCGCATATTATCCGTCAAGCTCCGCGACCAAAGACACGCTGCTCTCGCTGAACTCCGCAACCACGTACTACTTCGGCCTGCAGGTCTGGTCCGGCGGCCGGTGGTCGCTGGTCACCGACAGCGCCAGCGCGGCAATCACCACCGACAGCGCATCCACCGATGTCAGCATTACCAATACCGTGTCATTCGACACGGCCTACTTCGACACATCGGTGAACATGCTCATGGTCGCCTACTCGATCGATACCGCGGGCATGACCGGTAAAGACGTGCAGGTGGGGATATGCTATAGCACCGAAGAAACGCCCGTGAACGACACGTGCATTCGGTCCGGTATCGACATCGGCGGCGCCCGGGACACGGTGCGCATCGATATCGGCGAACCCGTGCAGAACACCACCTACTATGTATCGATATGGGTGCGCGTGCTGGGTGAGGCGTGGGTGGCGCCGACAGATTCGTCTGTCGGCACATTCATGGTGCAGCGCATCGCATGGGCCGAGGTGTCCTATTTCGAGCCGGGCGATACGCTCGTGGAGGCATTCGGGGGTGAAGTCAAGCTCAAGCCCGGCCCGCGGTGGGGCTCGAATACCGGCGCGATAACCGATATCCTTGATACCTATACGCCCGATCTCAGTGAGGATTCAGGGCTGGTGCTGATAGGGACCGGGTTCCAGTTCCGCCAGGGACTTGCATCGCCCGAATTGTATATCGGCATCTCGTTCGATTCGCTTCCCGACGGCATCGATACGACCGACCTCACGCTGTACCGCGACAGCGCGGGCGTGATTACCGTCATACACAGGGCGTATCTGGAAGACGGCGCGGCGTGGGTGCTCACCAACAATCTTTCACAGCCGTTTCTTCTCATGGCAGACACCCTGGCGCCGGTCGTTACGGTAGACTCGATTGTCGAGACCATTATCACCGAGAGCGAGCCGGCCATAACCAAATTCGTGCTGTCCGACAATGTCTCCAACCCCCTGTGGCGCGTGGTGTTCGGCAAGGGAAACGAAGCGTATGTCGACGAGGACGGCGACACGATTAAAGGCGGCGCCGACAGTATCAGCCTGTCAATTCCCTCGAAGTATTCGAACCCGTCATTCGGCCTGCGCGCGCTGATCATCGTGAGTGACGGCGTCAACACGGACACCATCAATGTGTCTCGCCAGGTGAAGAATTCCGCTATCGACGATTTTCGCACCGAGGAGGACATGTGGATCCCGCTGCGGGTCACCGCCGTGCCGGATGATACTTCATTGACCGGGCCGCTCGAACGGGTTGCTTCGGACGGCGACGGGAACTGGACATACGACAAGAAAAAATTCCGGCTCTTCCGATGGTACCCCGAGGAAGACAACGACACGAGCGCCTGGCTGGAGTATTCGTCGAAGAAAGAAGGCCTGTTCTCGTTCGTGCCGGGCCGCGTCTTGTGGATCAAGACCGACAAGGACAAGGCCGTCCAGTTCGGCGACGGTGTTACAACGTCCCTCAGGAAGCCGTACGAAATACGGCTGCCTTCGAAGAACTGGACCGATATCTCGATACCGTTCAAGTTCGCGGTGATGCTCGGCGATATTATCGAGGCAACCGGGCCGGTGGGCGATTCGCTGTACTACTACCATTGGGACAAAGACTCGGTGTATATCGCCGGGGAAATGTACATAGAAGGGGTGCCGTCACTGGCGGACCGGCGCTACACCGATTCCTTGAAATACCAGCCGAAAAACGATGCGTACACGGTATACAATCCCATGGATTCCACGGTGACCCTCAGGATTCCGCCTACGCCGCCTGCGCTCAGCTCGGTGACCGCGCCTCCGGCCGCCAAGCGAGCCGCGGCAGGCCGCGGGTGGGACGTGTGGCTGAGCTGGAAGTCCGGGGGCGGTCCTGCGGGAAGAATACGCTGCGGTGCAGTGCAGGGGAGTGACGGCGGACCGCGATGCCCGGTCCCGCCGCGTTTCGGCAAAGTGTTCGCGGGTGTGGTAAACGGCCGCGGCCTGTATGGTCACGCGATTGCCGGCGCGCCCGACGAGCGCGGGGGATACTCCTACGAGATCAGGTTCTACAACCAGGGCACGTCTGACGGCCGCGTTGTGTACCGTCTGGAAAACCTCAAGAGCGTACCGCCGGGCATGCGGGCGGCCCTGTTCGATCCGGTCAGCGCCGATACCCAGAGTATTGAGCAGTGGCAGTCGGCTACCCTGGGCGCCGGGAATATCGAATACCGGTGGGTTGTCGTGGGAAGCGATGCCTACCTGAAAGACTTTGTGAAGAACTTCAGGCCGTTCAAGCTTGCCCTCAACGGCATCTACCCGAACCCGTCACGCGGGCGCGTGGCAATTCGGTTCACCGTGCCGTTTGCCGGCCTGCGCGAGCTCAGCTTCTCGATATACGACCTTCACGGGCGTACTATCTGGGAAAAGGCAATCAAGGGGGCATCGCGCCCCGGCGAAAACACGATTGTCTGGAACGGCCGTACGGCATCCGGCGCTCCAATAGCCTCCGGCGTATACATGCTTCGCATGAACGCCCTGGAAAAGGGCTCGAGCAAGCGGCAGGTATTCAAGACGAGGATGACCCATCTGAGATGATGAAATGGGATGCGTGGAGTGTTGGAGCAGGAGTGATGCATGCCAGGCAATCACCCAGGTTCCGCCACTCCATCACTCCAACTCCTGATAACCCTCTCTATCTCCCTGTCTTTCTCAGGGTCGACCTTCTTTCGTGATTCGTCTTCGTAGTACCATGCAACCGATTCGCGGATGGCCCGGGCAAATGTCTTCCGACAGCTCCACCCGGGGTTGAGCCGTCTGATCTTAGTATTGTCGAACACGCTGTTTCGGGCCTTGTCGCCCCACAGCTTGTCGCCGGCCCCGGGGATATGCCTAGCCAGAAAATCAGCGGGAATATGAACGATTTCAGGGGTCACTCCCAGGGCTTTGCCGATTTCTTTGTAGATAGCGTTCCACGTGAGGGCCTCGTCGGACGTGATATGAACTGCCTTACCTAAGGCCTTTTCGTTACATATAATGCCATAAATACCTTGAGCAAAGTCTGAGGATGCGGTCAGGGTCCACAGGGACTCGCCGTTGTCGTGCAGGATGACGGGTTTGCCGGCAAGCATGCGGCCGGCGACAGTCCAGTCGGCGCCGTGGAGTGGGGAGGGAATCCAGGTATGCCCGAAAGTGTGTGATGGCCTGACAATGGTGAGCGGGAAACCGCGGCCGGCCTCGTGGCGCAGGTACTCCTCGCATGCGATTTTCCGGCGGCCGTATTCCCAGAACGGGTTGCAAAGCGGGGTGTCTTCGGTGAGGGGCAGTTTGGGCGGTGGTTTCTGGTACACGGTGGCGCTGCTGATAAACACGAACTGCCCGGTTTTCCCGTCAAGGATATCGTGCGCGATTCGGCAGTGTTCGACGGTATAGCCGAGGAAATCTATCACCGAATCGAATGTTTTGCCGTTAAGGGCGTTTTGCAGGCTTGCCCTGTCGTGGCGGTCGGCTTTGATATGGGTGTAGCGTTTGGGCACGGGGCGTTTGCCTGAAGTCAGCACTGTTACCTTGTCGCCGCAATCGACCAGGCAAGCAGCCACTTCTGAGGAGATATTGCCGGTGCCGCCCAATATCAGGATGTTCATGGGTTTCTTTCTGTGGGGAAGGGTTGGATATTGGAATAGTGCCGATTTCGGGCGTTAAAATAAAAAAAATGGCCCTTGACTTGAATGTTGTTCAGATGTACAGTATATTATGCCGCAGGGTGGGGAGAGTGTGTAACGAAAGAGAACGCTTCTATGGAAACAGGACATTTTGACGGAAGGCAGGTGACTCTGCCGTTGTTTGACAAGTCGTTGCTTGGCGGGCACGAAGAAATGGCGGAGCCGTTACCCGAGGAGCCAAAGCAGCGACTGCCGCATATTTCGATCAAGGGCGGTGTGTGCAAGGGAAGCGGGCACGGGAGGCGTGTGTTTGCTGCCGGCAGTATTCAATCAAAAAAAAGGAGTATTGCGTGAAAAAGCTCACGACGCTTCAGAAACGGGTACTCAGGTTTATCATCCGGCAGCAAAAAAAAATCGGGGCGCCGCCCACCATCCGGGAGATTGCCGAATACTTCAATTACAGCAGCATAAACAGCGTGCGCCAGCATTTACGGCTTATCGAGCGGAAAGGCTATATCAAGGTCATTCCCTGGCGGGCCCGCGGCATAGAAGTCGTTGTCGGGTTCGAGCAGGAGCAGAGCAAAAACGAGGTCCAGGTCCCGCTGGTCGGCGCGGTCGCCGCGGGCAAACCCATTACCGCCGTGGAGAATATCGACGGGTATATCAGCCTTGACCGTACGATTTTCAAGGGCGGCGATCTGTTCACGCTGCGAATCAAAGGCGACAGTATGAAAGATATCGGGGTGCTTGACGGCGACATCGTGATTGTGCGGCAACAGGCCGATGCACGCGACAACGACGTGGTCGTTGCCATTATCGACGGTGAAGCAACCCTGAAACGCTTTCTCCGCAAACCCGGACAGGTAATTCTTCGGGCGGAAAACCCCGCCTACAAAGATATCGTGGTGCGCTCCAACAAGGACCTGTGGATTGTCGGGAAAATGGTGGGGGTGATGCGGAAATGCTGACAGGGAACCATCGGAAAAATGTGTGGGCCATGATGTATGGGATTACAGGATGGCCGGGATTCCCAGTCCTCAAACCCTGTAGGTTGAGAAAGGCTCGGCTTTCCCCTCCATAATCTTTGAAATGTTGATTATGATATGAAAAGCAGAGTACTACTCGGTACCAGCGGATACTCCTACAAAGACTGGGTGGGCCCGGTCTACCCAGAGGGCACTGCGGGCAAGGACTATCTCAAACACTATGCCGCGCTTTTCTCGTTTACCGAGCTCAATTTCACCTATTACCGCCAGCCCGATCCCCGCACGCTCGACCGGATGGTTACTGTCACCAACGACCGTTTCCGGTTCGCAATCAAGGCGCACCAGAGCATGACCCATGAGATAACCGGTAATTTCAAAAGCGATGCCGCGGCATTCAAACAGGGGATAGCCCCGCTTATCGAGGCATCAAAGCTGGCCGCAATCCTTGTACAATTTCCTTTCAGTTACCACTACAACCCTCAAAGCCGCAAGCACTTACAAATGCTCTGCGACGAGTTTGCCGGCATGCCTCTGGCAGTGGAGTTCCGAAACAGCGAGTGGGCCCGCGACTCGCTGTACGAGGGTCTCAAAAAGCGCGGGGCAGCCTTTGTGAATGTTGATGAGCCGCCGCTTTCCGGCCTTATCAAACCGTCAGCCATTGTGACCTCGCATATCGCCTATGCGCGGTTCCACGGCCGCAACAGCGCCAACTGGTGGAAAGGTGATAACGCGAGCCGGTATGATTATCTCTACAACGACATGGAGATGTCGGAGTGGATCCCGCGAATTAAAACCATGGCGCAACAGGCCGGGGTCGTGATGGTCGCGTTCAATAACCACTGGCGGGGCCAAGCTGTGAAAAACGCCCGGAGATTAAGAGAGCTTATGGGCGCACAAAATGAATGAGCAGGACCTCAAAACGTGCAAGCGTATGGTAGGGGCCGTGTCCGGCCCCCAAAATCCCACAAGAAAATGCGACTTCAAAAAACAAACCATATAGCCCGCAACATAATCCACCTCAACCTGGTCAACTTCTACGTCTCAGTAGCACGTGCTCTCAACCCCAGGCTCTCTTCGTATCCGGTTGCCGTTGCCACAGCAGGGGCTTCACAGCGCGTTCTCCTCGATGTTTCTTCGCAGGCACGTGAGGCCGGCATTTATCGAAACATGCGTGTTGAGACTGCAAAGCGGAAATGTCCGGATCTCGTGCTTCTCGATCCCATTCCCGGTGCCTATGAGCAGGCGCATACCGCACTTGTAAAAGAAGCATCCAGGCTGTCACCCCGGGTCGAAACCGCCGGGCCGGGGCACGTGTTTGTCGACCTTACCGGCACGCAGCGGCTGTTCGGAAGGTCGGTCGATATCGCGGACAGGCTTCGCAGGGAAATCGGCACGAAGTATAACCTTCCGCCGACTGTCGGCCTTGCCGCAAACAAGCTGGTCAGCAAGGTCGCCACGCGCGTGATCAAGCCGGTAGGGTTTTGCACGGTCATGCATGGCTGCGAAGAGGAATTCATGGCGCCGCTTCCAGTGACACTCATGCCCGGGATCGATCCTAAGGTACTACAAAAGCTTGCAGAGTTCAATATTCTTGTAATCAACGACTTGCGATGCGTAAGCCAGGATCGTCTCGCGCATGCCCTGGGAAATGTGGCTGTCGATATCTACCGGTTTTCGAGGGGTATCGACAATGTGCCTGTGCGCGAGCTTTCCGTCCCGGAACCGTCGGTAGAGCGGCGCGTGGTGTTTAAAGATCAGACTAACGACGAATATCTTATTCGCAAAGAGCTTTTTGGAAATGTGTGTCTTGCCGCCACAAAGCTTCGCCGGATGGGTTTGGGCGCGCGGCGGATAGAGCTCGTGCTCACCTATGCCGACAGCGCCCGGGTGCGGCGCGCCCGTAACCTCCCCGCGCCGGTCAGCGGTGATGTTACGCTGTTCGAGCAATGCAATATGCTTTTTGGCGCCCTGTATACACGTCGCATACGGCTGGCATCAATGGACATGCTGTTTACCGGGCTGTGCTCGCCGTATGGCCAGCTCGATCTGTTCCTGGATCAGGAGAGAGAAACCGATCTCATGCGCGCCCTGGACACCGTGCGCGGCAAATTCGGTGCCGGGGTCATTGGGTTCTGGGGGGTGCCGAAGGGGTAGGACAGAACGCCTTGGATGTTCGATATTTCCTGTTCCCTTGTTCTGCGCTTCCCCTGTTTCCTTTCGCAGGCGAATACCCTTGCTACAACTCACACCATAAATTCGCATGCACGTAGCTGTCGCCCGACACGGCCTTGATATACGACTGGTCCGACAGCCGCACGATATACACGTCGTATTTCCACGAATCGTTCGCCCCGACAATGGCGGCAAAATCCGGGTGGTTCGACCATTTGGGGGTCTGAAATTCCTGTATTCCCGCGGGGGCTTCATACACGATCTTGTCTGTTTTGTCAAAGCGTATCGAGCCGAAAAACCGGTGGTCCGCGCATAAATGCAGAACATGCCCGCCGCTCCCGGGGGAGTGGGTGATATTGCAGGCCTGGTTGTTGTCTATCGGGTGATATTCGGTGCCGGTTGACAGGTCGGCGATAGTGAGCCAGTGGATCGCGGTGGCCAGCCACCGCCCGTCTGGCGAAAGCCCGCCGGTGAATCCCTTGGGGTAGACCAGCTCGGGTTCGCCAATCGGCTCATTGGTTCTCGGGTCGACTTTCATCTTCATGGTTTCGCCCGGATGGTCCGTTTTGCTGGCTTCACAGATGGTGCGGTACACCACCCACGTATCCCCGCTTCCGGGGTCTATCCAGAACGTGGGGTAGGCGCCGGTGCCGATTTTGACAGCAGGCGCATCGGGCGCAAGCGGCTGGATATACATGTCCGATGCCGCGAAACTCACGCTGAACACAATCCGGGTGCCATCGGGGTGGAACGCGGGCGAGAAGGGGCGCACTGCGCCTGTTTCGGTCACGCGGGGATTGGGAACGCTGAAATCGACAAAACACAGCCTGCTGGTAGCCTCGCGAACACCCTTGAAATAATCGCTGTCAAACTGCTTCTTGGGATACCACCGGCGAAACACCAGCTTGCACGATTTCACGCCAAGGAAATCGAGCACCTCCTTGCGTGAGGCAACGGTATCCGCGGGCATATGATCTGTCTCCTTCACGAGCATGTCCTTGTACTAATGTAACTTATGAGAAGCATGCAAGATACGAAACTCGACTACACAGCTACTACGAGCACTCAACTGCTCCATTTATGGTCTGTTCAAAATATCAATTGCGCTGAAGAAAGTGGCATGATTGTCGAGTTTCTGGGTGTAGTGTTGCAGACAAACTTAAGGATGGCCTTGCCAAGCCGGTTATATTGCAGGACAACGCGTTAAGTGGGCGCGCATAGCTGGTAACGCAGCACTTCAATAATATCCTGCCAGAACTATCCTCAAAGGGGGGGCGATGTTCCGGAGAAGATGTTTTTCTATTGTAATGCCGGTCCTGGCGGCTGTTCTTGCAGTATCCGTCGCACAGGCTGAAGGACCAGTGCCAGGCGATGTGTTCAAGGAATTGAAATGGATCGCCAACGGCGGATGCGCGGGGGCGTGGCGTATTGCATCCGATGCATGCGCGAACCTGTATTTCCCCGGTCAGAATTCCGCCGGGCAGAACTACTCATTTCCCGGCGAGATTGACAAGACCGATGCCACCAAGGTCGAAGTGAGCGTGCAGAAAGTGATGTGCCACGATGGTACTACGGGATTTCAGGTCCAGATGAATAACAGCGGCACGTGGCATGACCTGGGGTATGGCGACGGTTCGACAATTCCCGGTGATACTTATCAGTATATGACGTATCCCGCCATCGAGATTCCATTGAGCGAGATCAACGACGGCACCAATCAGATCAAGATGCAGGTGAGCGCGGGATCGGGCTGGTGCCCGCAGAACCTGGTGTACGGCGGCACGCTTCGGGCATACTACCCGCAGGGAACTGGGTCGCATCCCACCGGATCTATCACGGCGCCGGCAAACAACGCGGAGATAACCACGACATCGGTAGATCTCGAGGTCAGCGTTGAAGGCGATGTTGCCCAGGTTGATTACATCTATAACGGGTATGGTGTCAACTGGGAGGGCGAAGGGAACTACGAGCAGTGGCACTACCATATGTATGCCGGCGAGATCATGCATCACATCGGCACCGCCGAGGGCGCTCCCTGGTCGGTGACCTGGAACACCGAGTGGGTGCCCAGCCAGCCCGACGGTACGGTCGAGGTTTGCGCTCGCATTGTCGGCACCAACGGAATGGTATACATGACCGATGCGATCACGCTGTACCTTCAGCGAACGGGGCACTCGGCCGAAATCGGCGAGCCGACCGGTACGCCGGCTGCTTGGGTAACCCGAAGCGGCGGCAAGAGTGTCAACTTCACGCTCGAAGGCGATCCCTCCAATGGGACGGCCGCCATGGTGTGCTGGAGCAGTTGGGGCGATCTCTGCGGCGGCGGCAATGTCAACGGTACGGGATTCGGCTGCGGCAGCGATCTCGGCGGGTATAACAACCGTTTCCATGAGGCCGATCTTGACCCGGGCGCTCTGAACAATGGCTCGAACACGCTTACCATTGACGGCGGCGGACATCATGGCATGGAAGTCAACTGGCCTGGGCCCATGGTGGTAGTCCAGTACAGCACTGATGATCCGCCGGTAAGTGTCAGGGCCGCAAAACCCGAATTCGCGGTCAGGCGCGAGGAGCAAATCGCCACGGTGCGCAATGTCAACGCACGCTCCTTCTCCGTGGATGTCGCCGCATCCGGCTCGCACGGCGTGCGGGTGGTCAATGCCACGGGCCGGGTCATGGCAGCGCGGCAGGGGGCCAATCCGCAAAGCCATACTTTCGAGGGCCTTGCAGGCGGCGTATACTTTGTGCGTGTGGTTTCTACAGGCGGAACACGCACCTCAACGGTGACGATCGAGTAGCAGGCTGCAACAAAACAAGGCCGAAAGGCCGCCACGGCTCGTCAAGTGCACTTTAATTTCTCTCCCCCAGCGCTTGACGGGCCTTTGTTGTGCCTGTTCGCACAGGAAAACCGAAAAATGGCCTAATTGTCGGGTTTAGGTAATTGACGGTTTCCTTCTTTCCAGTACAGCGCAAAACAGCGCCCCTATATTTCCGTTAACGCCCTAAGGTCATTCTTTGGATCCAGGGCTCTCTCCATTTTCAAATGCCGGACATTCCAACAACAAAGGGGGGGGTATGAACGGCAGGATTCTGTCAGCCTGTTTCTTGCTCTGCATCTCAATGGTCCTTTGCGCCTTCGCAGAATACGCCCCGGGTGGGCCGCAGCCTGGTGATGTATTCAAGGAATACTATCATTCATGCAAGGAAAACGGCGGGTGCAACTGCGGGGGTGAGACCATCCGGCTCGGGAGCGGGTATGGCGCGGTCAGTCCCCTCAGCTTTCAGCCAACCGGTGACGTGGACCTTACCGATGCGACCAAGGCCGAGATTTTCATCGAAATCACCGAGTGTCACGAAGGCACCTATGGCCTTCAGGCCAAAATCAACGACGGCGCCTGGATCGATCCTGAACTGCCGGTCGACAATTTCTACGACATGGCGCATTTCTGGTTCCCGGTGTTCCCAGTTGACTTGTCGGACGTGCAGGAAGGCACTAACACGATAACGCTCCAGGTGGCGGGCGGCGGAAGCCCGACCCCGCAGATGCTCGTGGTCGGAACGCACCTTCGCGTGTACTATGACCCGGCCGCAAAGGCGCACGTGGATGCCCAGATTACCGCGCCAAGCTCAGGCGGAACCGTCGGCAAGGAATATGACCTGGTCTGCTCGGCGGCCGGTGCGAGCAAGGTTGAGTTCCTCTACAATGGTCTCGGTGTCAACTGGGAAGGCGACGGGCATTTTACGCAGTGGCACTACACGTATTTCCACGGGGTGTTCGAGAGACACATTGGAACAGCCGAGTCCGGCCCCGATTTCACAGTTACGTGGAATACCGAGTGGGTACCTGATCAGACCGGCGCGCAAATAGCCGCCAGGGTCCACTCCGATGACGGTACCATATACATGACCGAGGCCGCGGACAATATCCAGATATGCCGTCCGGACATGAGCGTCGAGATCGGCATACCCAACCCGATGCGCGGCTGGGTAACCAGGAACAGCGGCAATGTCACACAGAACTTTACTCTGGAAGGGGACCCGGGCAACGTTATCGGCGCGATGGTCTTCGAAAAGGGGTGGGGGGATGAGAATTCTGGAATGTCAATCAACGGCACTTCGATCGGCAACATCGGCGGTGGGGGATACAACTTCAATTTCACCGAACTTGAAATCACCAACACCGGCGTTTTCCAATCCGGCCAGAATTCCATCATGATGAACGGTGGTGGGCATCACGGGCACGAAGCCGACTATCCCGGCATGATGACCGTGGTCCAGTTCTCGGCCTCCAACGACTGTCCGGCCGTGGACTGCAGGGGCGGGAAGAGCAACGCGGCACTGGAAGACAGGAATTTCCGAATCAGCCGCGCAGCCGATGGCATGTCAGTGTACTCTGTCTCTGTCTCATCGCCGGGCGCGCACTCGGTCAGCATCGTGTCGCCCAATGGGCGGACAATGGCAACACGGACTGGTGAAAGCCCGTCTACCTATCATTTCAACGAACTTGCCAACGGTGTGTATTTCGCGCGGGTGCGATCCACCGAAGGTCTCAAGACTGCACGGTTCGTTGTCGAATAGCAGGTTGCGCACATAGCGGCCGCGCCTATGGCGCGGCCCGTTCCGGCCCGTCGAGTGCAAGTCATTTCTCTCCCCCAGCGCTTGATGGGCCTTTGTTGTGCCTGCTCTGGCGTCCCGCTTCTTGTCGGATTTTGGTCAAATCTGTACCTTTATCTCCTCTGACGTTTTTTTTCTTCTCGTCTATATTACCTGTAACGCCCAAAGCTCCTTTCGTTCGTGCTGTGGGCGAATGTCCGGGGGGAACGAATAGAGGATATCTCTATCCACCCGTTCATTCCCAACGAAAGGGGGAGGGCATGAACTCCAGGTACCTAACCTTCCCGGTCGCGTTTCTTTTCATCTTCGTGGCAATCTCGCATCACCTTGTCCAGGCACAGCCCGAGCCGGGCGACGTATTCAAAGAATACGTCTGGTCGTGCGCCATGGGAAATCCAGGGTGCAACTGCGGGGGTGACACGTTCCGTGTGGGCTACCGAAACGGGGCCCAGAACCCGACAAATCCCGTCGAATTCGCTAAGAATGTCGACGTGGCCGATGCCACCAAGGCTGAAGTCATTCTCGAGGTCTCGCGCTGCCATATCGGCACCCATGACCTCCAGGTTTCGGTCAACGGCAATGGCTGGATCAAAGTGCCGCTTCCATTCGACGATTACGAATCATACGCGGGCTACTACTTTCCCGTCGTGCCCGTGCCGATCAACCAGATCCAGGCGGGGACCAATACAGTCAGCCTGAAAGTTGCCGAGAGCGGCGGGAGCCCCTGGCCGCAGCTTCTGTACAGCGGCGCTCACCTGCGCGTGTACTACGACCCGGCGGCGAAAGCCCATGTCGGCGGTGAAATAACCGCGCCGGTTTCCGGCGAGACCATCGGCGCTCCCGCGCAGATAGTATGTACGCCGGGCCAGGGTTCGGTGGACCGTGTCGAGTTCGTGGGACACTACCGCGGTGTCAACTGGGAAAGCGACGGCGTCTATACCCAGTGGCACTATGTGTATTATCACGGCGAGCTGAGCAGGCATATCGGCACCGTGGATGCCGCGCCTTACCAGACACAGTGGGACACCGAGTGGATCGCCAATCAGCCCGACGGTATCAAACTGGCCGCCAGGATCGTTGCCGCCGACGGCACCATCTTCATGACCCCCGCCGTAACCGTGGGAATTTGCCGGCCCGGCTACGATGTCGAGGTGTGCGAGATTACGAGCTGCGCAAAGGCCTGGGTGACACGGGGCGGCTCGAAAAGTTCGACATTTCTGGTCGAGGGTGACGTCTCCAGGATCCGGGGCGCGCAGGTGACCACGGTCACCTGGGGCGACTACAACCCGGACGGGCTTATCAACGGTGTCAATGTCGGCAAGCTCGGCGGCGGCGGCTACACGTGGGATTTTGACGTGATCGATATCGACGAGAGCACGGCCAAGGCGGCATTCAAGCAGGGGGAGAACACCATGACGACCCCGGGCGGCGGGCATCACGGCGCCGAAGTGATGTACCCGGGCCCGATGCCGGTTGTCAAATTTTCCGCCGCGAATGACTGCGACAATGCCCAGGTTGATGCCCGCAGGACCGCTTCTCGCGCGCGGGCAGACGAGAAGATCCGGGTCCACTGCTCCGGCGGGTCCATCACCTTTGACCTGCGTTCCGGCAGGCCCGCCGAGGTTTCGCTCATGCGCCTCGACGGTACTGTGGTAGCGCGCACACGCGTTGCTGCAAACGGCTCCGGCTCAATCGATGCGGCCCGTCTGCCCAACGGCGTGTATCTGCTCACCATGCACGACGGGACCGCAGAGACGGTGCGCCGGATCTCTATCGCGCGGTAGGAAACCGCATGCATGGGTTGTATCTCATGGAAGGGGGCCGGGTTGTACCCGGCCCCCTGATCTTATTGTAGCCTTTCCGGAAACCACGGCCCGCATTCCCCGCGCGAATTGTCGCCTGCCATAGCTATATTCCAGTATTCTTCCCGCGTTCGCTTTCCGCAGTGAATTCTTCGCGAAAGGATATCTCATGGCTTCAAAGGAATACTGGGAGATGACAATCCTCGATGCCGCCCCTCCCGGCCGCGCCCTTCCCGGGTTTGCCGCCGGTGATGCCGACAATGACGGCCGCGTTGAGATGATTGTCGGCACCGAAGAAAACCTTCTGTGGTACCGTCCGGCAACCCTTGAAAAAGGCGTAATCGCCCGGGACGGCGACACGGCGTGCGGCATTGTCGTGGATGATATCGATGGTGACGGTTTCAATGAAATCGCCTACGGGTACAATGCGGGCGGCAGAAACCGCCTGGCATGGTGCCGCAGAAACGGCGATACGTGGGAGACACACATCATCGATAATGCATGTGCGGGGAACGTGCACGACCTTCTCTGCGTGGACATCGATGGTGACGGTGAAAAAGAGTTGATCGCCAACGCCGCCTACTGCCCGGTGTGGGGAGTGTACATCTACAAAAAAGGGCCCGATCCGGCCAAACCCTGGCGCAAGGCAGTGGTGCAGAGCGGCAATTCCGAAGAAGGCCTGGCGGTTGCCGACCTTGATGGCGACGGGAAGCTCGAAATCGTGTCGGGGCCGAGCTACTACCATCTTGACGGCGATGACGTTATGAACGGTCCGTGGTCCCGGGTCCCGTATGCGGCCGGCTACCGGGAGCTGGTCAGAGTGGCGGTACTGGATATCGCCGGCAGCGGCCGGCCGGATATCTTTATAACCGATTCCGAGTTTCCCGACGGGCGCTGTTCGTGGTACGAGAACAGGATTGGCCTGGACGGCGAGCAATGGGTGGAGCATGAAATCATGCGCGGGATATACTTCGGACATTCCCTGCAGGCGCTCCCGCGGTCCGGCAACTATGTACCCGCGGTGTTTCTTGCCGAGATGGCGGCCGGGTGGGACATGCCTCTCAATCCCGGTTCCCGGCTCATACGGCTTTCCACACGCGACCAGGGCGCGCCCTGGGATATTGAGGTAATGGATCGGGGTCAGGGCACGCACCTGGCGGTCATGACGGATTTCGACGGTGACGGCGAGCTGGAAGTGCTGGGCAAGGAGTGGGGCAAGCGCTACGGCCTTGCACGCGTGCACTGGTGGAAACGCCATGATGAAAAGCCGGCGGCCGCCCGGTTCCGGCATCGGTTTCTCGACCGCGACAAACCATACACGGCAACCGATATCCTGGCCGTCGATATTGACGGTGACGGGGTTGCGGATGTCGCGTGCGGGGCGTGGTGGTACCGCGCGCCGGAGTGGACCCGGTTCGCGATACCGGGTATCAACCAGGTGATTGCGGCGTACGATATCGATGGTGACGGCCGCCCGGAGCTTGTCGGGACCCGGGGACGCGAAGGGGCGGGAAATTTCTACGATGCGCTTACCAGCGAGCTGGTGTGGCTGAAACCGGTCCAGCCCGCGCAAGGAAAATGGGAAACGCATGTCATCGGTACGGGAAAGGGAGACTGGCCCCACGGCAGCCTGATAGGCCCCTGCATGCCCGGCGGGAAAACCGCGCTGTTTCTCGCGTATCACAGCGCGCAGAACACGGACGGGACGCATTATCCCGAAGCGTTTGTAGTCCCGGACAATCCCGCCGACTCGCCATGGCCGAAACAGACGCTTGCGCCGGTGGCGTACGGCGAAGAACTTGTGGCGGCGGATATCGAC
This sequence comes from Chitinivibrionales bacterium, assembly GCA_014728015.1. Lineage (GTDB taxonomy): Bacteria > Fibrobacterota > Chitinivibrionia > Chitinivibrionales > WJMI01 > WJMI01. The sequence continues at coordinate 15,906 of WJMI01000409.1, forward strand.
AATGACGGCACTGTTGAGATCGTTGCCGGGACCTGGGTGTTCAAGCCGGGTGCCGGCGGGGAGTTTGCGACGTTTCGCCTGGCCGAGGACCTGGACGCGGCGCGGTGCGCAGTGACTGATATCAACGGTAACGGCAACCTTGATATCGTGATAGGGGAGGAAGTGCTTGATTTCGAGAACATGGTTGCCCCCTACTCGCGGCTCGTATGGCTCGAGAACCCCGGAAGTCTTGACAAGAGATTATGGTCCGTGCATGTGATAGACAAAGTGAAATGCGGGCATTCGGTGAGCGTTGGCGATATCGACGGTGACGGCGAAGACGAGATCGTCTGCGGCGAGCACGATATCGTGAACCCCTATCGCACCCGCTCCCGGCTCATGGTATACAAAAAGGCCGATCCCGATGGTATTTCCTGGAGACGGTATGTTATCGACGACCGTTTCGAGCACCACGACGGCGCCAAGCTGATCACGCTGGCCTCCGGCAGAAAAGGCATTATCAGCCACGGGTGGAAAGATGCCCGTTACGTGCATCTCTGGGAGCCGGACTGAGCAGTTATCGTACCTGGTCGGATTGGGGCATTGCATTCGTTGGACAAAGAGGCGCACCGTCTTGGTGTCACCCGGCAATCGATCATGAAGGCCTGGATGTCGGAACATCTCAACGCCGCGTAGCGAATCACCCGCCGGGTTTCTCCTCCGGTACGTATCCTGCAACTGCGCATTCACGGGTGCATCCGCTGTACCCGCTCCAGGGGGCCGGGGCCGGTTGCGTCCATGGTTGTTACGTTAGTGGTCTTGTGCGCGAGCGCTTGGTGGATATGTCTTCCTCCACACGTTCTGACAGGTAGACTTTCATCTAACGCACGAACTGTTGCGTAATATACATATGTACAGTATATTGCACAGTGGAGGTTTTGCTGCGTAATTCTTTGATAGCACACGGGGCGCTACGCAGTATGCCCTGCGCCAGCGGGACCGGGGCGTGCGCCGTCCCAATAAACTCAAATTCAAGAAATCCCAATAAACATGTCCACCCTCCTCTCCTGTACCTCCTGTTTCTCTCTCATGCACGGCGTGTTGTCACCTGCCGCGCTGTGCAGGGCGGCACGGGACCTCGGCTACTCGGCAATCGCGCTTACCGACCGCGACAATCTCTTTGGCCTTCCGGATTTCCTTCTCGCCTGCGAACACTGCGGGCTTCGGCCCATACTCGCGGCAGAGCTCACCCACGGCGATATGTCACTTCTGCTCTATTCCCACGGCGACACCGGGTATGCCAACCTCTGCAGGATACTCACGCGCAGGCACTGTGACAAGGCATTCGATCCGGTGACAGCGCTGTGCGAGTATCCCGACGGGCTTCGTGCGGCCACGGACAATCTGGATACACTTACGAAGCTTCGCCCGGCAATGCCCGTGTATTTCCGGATGATGCGCCCGCGCCGCCCGCCCCGGCGTGTCGAGGAGGAGGCCATCCCGTGTCTTGTCATACCGCCCGCCATGTTTCTTCTCGAGGAGCATCATGCAACACACCGGCTTCTTCGCGCAATAGACAACAACACTACGTTGTCACGCCTCGATGAGCGCGAAGTCGCATTCGCTAGTGCGATTCTGCGTCCCTGGTATTCGGTGCGCGAGCGGTTCTCGGTGTTCGAAGATGCCCTGCGCGAAACCGAGCGTTTCGGCACGTCTGTCCGTTCCCGCACCGATTTCGGCGCTCCCATGATGCCGCGATTTGCCGCCCCGAAACCCGCGCTGCAAATGCTTCGGGAAAAGGCGTTCGAAGGCGCTGCGCGGCGCTACTCCGGGGTGGATCCTGCCGTGGCCGACCGTCTCAACTACGAGCTCGACCTGATCGGCCGCAAGGGGTTTGCGCCGTACTTTCTGGTTGTCGACGATATCGTGAAGCAATCCCCGCGGACCTGCGGGCGGGGGTCGGGCGCGGCCAGTATTGTATGCTATTGCCTGGGCATAACCAACGTAGATCCAATACGTTACAACCTGATGTTCGAGCGGTTTATAAACCCCGGCAGAAAGGACCCGCCTGATATTGACATCGATTTTGCCTGGGATGAGCGCGATGGGGTATTGGACTACGTGTTCGAGCGATACGGGAGGGAGCATGCGGCAATGGTGGCCGTGCATTTCACCTTTGGCGCGCGCATGGCGCTTCGGGAAGTGGCGCGGGTATACGGGTTTGCCGAGGCGGAGATCAGCCGGGTCACCAAGCGTCTGCCGTATCTCGAAGCATCGTGGGAGCGCGGCATTGACATTGCCGAGGTGTTTCGCTCGCATCCCCGCGCGGCCGATACGCATCTCGATCCGCCGTGGCCCGATATAATCCTGCAGGCGCAAAAGCTTTTCGGTTTGCCCTGCGGCATCGGCACCCATTGCGGCGGCGTGGTGATTACTTCACAACCGATAGATACGGCTGCCCCGGTCCAGATATCGCCAAAGGGCTATCCCGTGGTGCAGTGGGAAAAGCACGGGGCCGAGGAAATGGGTCTGGTGAAAATCGATCTGCTCGGCAACCGCTCGCTCGCGGTGATCCGTGATGCCCTGGCGAACCTGCGTGATGCACGTATCTCGATTGACGAGCGCCGGTGGGATCCCGCCTCGGATCCGGCCACGATAGACGGTATCGCGCGCGGCAAGACCATGGGCGTGTTCTATGTCGAGTCGCCCGCCATGCGGCTTCTGCAGCAGAAAACCGGGCGGGGTGATTTCGAGCATCTCACCATTCATTCGTCGATTATCCGCCCGGCGGCCAACAAATATATCAACGAATATATCCGCCGTCTGCGGGGCGGGGCCTACGAGGTCGAGCATCCGCTTATGGCCGACGTGCTTGCCGAGACATACGGGGTCATGGTGTATCAGGAGGATGTCGCCAGAATCGCCATGGTGCTTGCCGGGTTCAGCTCCGAAGATGCCGATGCCTTGCGCAAGATCATTGCCAGAAAAGATCGCCGCGGAAAGCTGAGAGATTATCGCGCACAATTCGTTCGCGGCGCCCGGAAACGGGGCGTGTCCCCGCCGGTTGTCGAGCGGGTGTGGGACATGTGCATGTCGTTTTCCGGCTATTCATTCTGTAAACCTCATTCGGCAAGCTACGTGCAGGTGTCGTTTCAGTCGGCGTGGCTGAAAGCGCATTATCCGGCCGCGTTTCTGGCCGCGGTGATGAGCAACTACGGCGGGTTCTACATAACCCAGGCATATGTCAGCGAGGCGCAGCGGATGGGCATTACCGTTCTCGGTCCCGACGTGAACCGGAGCGCCGACAAATTCACGGCACGCGGCAACACGATACGAGTAGGGTTGTGCCAGATCAAGGGGCTGCGCGCCGGGACAAAGGAAAAAGTCCTTGCAAAGCGGGAACAGGGCGGCATGTATGGAGATATACATGAATTCCTGGCCCGCACCGGCATTGAAGAGCGCGATGCCGAGCGGCTGGTCCTTGCCGGTGCCTGCGACAGTCTTGATACATCGCTCACGAGGCCGCAGATATTCTGGAACATGCGCTGTTTCTACCGGGATGCCTCCCGCCGGCCCGCAACGCCCAAACTCCGTCCCGCCTCCCGGCTCCAATACTTTCGGTCCCAGTATCGTATGCTCGGATTTCTCGCGCCCGTGCACCCCATTACACTGGTGAGACGGGCAGCAGGCCGGCGCGGCATGAAGATCCGCGAAATAGCCCGTCACGCGGGCCAAACCGTGACGTTTCTCGGATGGTGTATTACTTCCAAGATCGTGGCCACCCGTGAGGGGGAAAGCATGCAGTTTGTGACGTTCGAAGACGAGACCGGGGTGTGCGAAACAGTGTTTTTCCCGGAGGCCTATCGACGGGTGGCGCGGTTTCTGGCCTGGAAAGAGGCGTTTTGGGTGACTGGCAGGGCGCAGCGGGAATACGGGGCGATTACGGTGGCGGTGGCGAGCATCGAGGCGGTAATCAATAACAGCAAACCCGTGTGAAAACTGCTGTAAATAGCAGGGTCCGGTTCCGGGTTTGCGTGATTCTAGACACCTGCAAGAGGGGCAATATGCGGTCTGCCCCGCGGCATTCGCTCTTTCCTGCTTCGGACATCACATTGGCAGCAGCTAGGCGCCCCTTTGACCGCAAATTCAATCCTCATCAGCAATGTTGCACGCCGGCGCGTAGCAGCTATTAGTTTTCAATAGGCGCCTGGCCCTTGCACGGCGCGGGCGATTGTTCCGGATATCCCATCTGTCCCAAGGGGGAACACCATGAAGAAAACGCTCTTCGCAGTCGCGTGTTTCCTGGTGCTCGGCGCGCGCGCGCAGGAAACCACTGATGTTGCCGTGTCAGAACCAAACGATGCCGGCGTGGTGCGCGCGATCCTTGACAAAAACGATATGGCCGCCCGGCCGCTCGACCAGGTCGCCGTATTTTCGGCCGGCCGCGTGGCCAAGCTCAACCTGGACAATCCCGACTTCGGCCAGCGGGGCCTCACGATGGTTCCGCCCGAAATAGGGGAGCTCACCGAGCTGACCGAGCTCACTATGAACGACAATGACCTGGTGACACTGCCGGATGAGATCGGCAATCTGACAAAACTTCGCACGCTCGAAATCAAGAACAACGCGCTTGTCTCGCTCCCATCGACCATCGGCAATCTCGAAAGCCTCACCCAGCTCGATCTCCGGAACAACGAACTCGCAACGCTGCCCACGGAAATCGGGCTGCTCGGCAATCTCTGGAAACTGCAGCTCTGGGGCAACAACATCCGCGAGCTTCCCCAGACAATCGGCGCCCTGTC
>WJMI01000035.1 GCA_014728015.1 Chitinivibrionales bacterium
CGCGTGGCCCAAGTGGTCAATTGAGTTGACCACTTAACGGATGTACAGTAGTGGGTATGCTGTGTGCTTTCTGCGTAGAAAAAGATTTTGCGCTTGATGGAAGAAACAACTGTTACTTACTTGACATAACTACGAAAGGGGTGTACGATAAAGTATACACTGCCGCTCTAAGAAGCGGCGCGCGCAAAGAAAAGGGTCATTGCTCCAGGAGAGAGGACCCATCGCGCGCTGAGATCTTGAAGGAGAAAAGAAATGGCAAAGCTAACCCCCGCCGAATTCCGTGAAAAGCTTCAGAGGCGGCTGAAGCAATCTCAGACAGACATCCAAAACGGCGTCAACCGTGTCTCGGTCTCGCCTACCAGTCAGGCTGCAAAGAAGCTTGACAAGATGAGACAGCGCTGGATCGACGCCATGGATTCGGGAAAGATTCAGCGCGGGCTCAATAGGGTCTCTGTGGAGAGCTGGAAAGAGATGATGCTGCAAAAGGGAGTCCCGAGAATTTCCGAGGGTATCGACAGGGCAGGGCCGAAGATTGAAGCCTTCGCCGAGGAAATCTTGCCCTACATTGACAAGGCTCGCGCCGAGCTCGACACCATGCCGGACGTTACCCTGGAGGACAACATCCAGCGCATGAGCTCTTTCGTCCGCAAGATGGCCGAGTTCAAGAGGAAGGGCTGAACAAACCACGCCGGGCGCTATAGCCCGGATTGAGAGGAAAAACCATGAGATTCAGAGTGAGTGAAATTCTGGCTCCGACGACAATTGGCACGGCGGGGACGGAGACTATCGACATCAAAACTTCCGACGTCATTTCTCGGCTTGTGATTCGCGCCGAGGTCCAGGACAAGACGAATCGCCCGTCCGGACACCTACAGGAAACAATTTCCAAGATCGAGATCGTAGACGGGTCCGAAGTCATCTACGAGCTGACCGGGATGATGGCGAACGCCGCCGATTTCTACCAGGCGGGGCGCGCTCCGTTCCAGCGGCTCACCTATGTGGACGACTTTTATCCCCGTTTGACCTTCAACCTGTGGTTCGGGCGCTATCTGTGGGATACCGAATGGGCCTTCGACCCGAAGCGCTTCAACAATCCCCAGATCAAAATCACCTGGGACGCTGATGCAGTTCTTGCCGGAGCGAGCGACGTTGAGCTTTCCGTGTTCGCCGACGTTTTCCCCGAGGGAACGGCGGCGCCGGTGGGATTCCTCATGAGCAAGGAAGTCTACAGCTATGCGATGAGCAACGACGCCCACGAATACGTTGACTTACCGCTCGACTACGACCTACGGCAGCTGTATGTGCAAGCCCGGTACGATGCTCAGTACTTTTATACCACTCTCAACGGCTTGAGGCTCAACATCGACCAGGGAAAATTGGTTCCTTACGACCTGGACGGCAGGGAGCTCGAAGTCCTTATGTGCGAGCTGTTCGGGTTTTACGAGGAGCGGGTGCGGGACGAGATCCAAACGGCAAACGCCCCGACCTATATCACGCCCCACGAAAGGGTGGCCCTGGGCGTACTGGGAGAGGACGACGAGAACTTGCGCGGCGGCGGCGACGATCATGTCGGCGGACAGGCGAACATCATTTCCGAGACCTCAACCAACAAGGCGTGGTTGCTTGTGCAAGGAGCTCTTCCAGGCGGCGTGGTCTGCATGCCTTTCGGGCGGAAAGAGGAACCTAAAAGCTGGCTTGACGTCGCCGGGATGAAAAATCTGGAACTTCGGCTTCTCGGCGGGTCTTTCTGCGCCGGTGCCGACACGGCGAGAGTTGCCGTGCAGCAGGCGAGGACCTACTGATGCTGGGCGAAGATGGACCTCTTATGAGAGCAAGATTTCCCGTCGGACACCTCATCTCGTCCGACGGGGACTTGCTCGTACACTCCGGCCCCTGTCTTTTGACTGCCGTTATGCTTACGGGGCTCGGCGGTGCCGGATATATCAAAGTGTATGACGGGCGCAATACGACCGGAGAGCTCAAGCTTATCGTCAACACCGACGACAACGAAACTTACTGCATAGTGTTCGGCTTTCCGGCGGACTTCGACGAAGGACTGTACGTCGCCATAGAGGGACAATCCACCGTGCAGTGGTCGGTCCAGTACATGCCCCTTTCCGGGGGCTGGCCCGTGTAATGCTTTATTGGGCAAATATCACGGTCCCATCCGGCACCTTATCGAGCGACCCTCAGCGGACGCGATTGCACGTGGTCAAGGGTCTTGTGTATCAGACGATCGTGCAGTTTCCCCCGGGGCCGAGCGGCCTGGTAGGAGTCAAGATTCTGGACGCGGGCGTGCAGGTGTGGCCGAGAACCGACGGTGAGTATTTCGTCGCGGACAATTACACTTTCGAAATTGAGGATTTCGTTTGGAAGCAGACCGAGCCCTGGATATACGACATTTGGACTTACAACACCGACACTGAATATGACCACACTGTCGCCGTCGGAGTAGCCATGGCCGGGCGCGACGAGTTTATTTCTCACTTTCTGCCGGGGTTGTCGTTTGCCGAGGTTCTGGAAGTCATCGCCGCTGCCCGTGAAGAGGCCAGGGCCCCGACCCGCGAAGAGCGGATTGCGGCGCACGAAGAAACAAGGCGAAAGATAGCCGAAGCGAAAGAAGAGCCCGAGCCCGAAGCGCCCGAATCGCCTTTCGGAGATTTCTTCGAGGGAGAAGAGTAGTGGCTGTAGAGGAAAACGACGTCTATTATCGGAATAAGAATGTCCTCAGCCATGTCGGAGTGTGGCCCGGGCACTACGGCAAGGAGCAGTGGCGAAACATCAACGCCACACCTGGTGCCGCGGTTTACACGTGCCCTGATGATAAATACTTTTTCTTGACTGACTGGCAGATCGGCAAACAGCAAAACGACAGCGGCACGGTTCGCCTTGTTGTACTGGACCTTGCAGACAACGATATGGCCACAATAGCGACCGTAAGCGGGGACACCGACGTCGCCGGCACGTCTTTCGGCATGTCTGTGTTCTATCCGTTAAAACTGCTGGCGGGCTATGAAATCAGGTTATACGGCACGGCGGGCAGCAACGTGTTTGGCTATATTCACGGATATGAATTGGGCGTAGATTATCTCACTTATATGTATTAGGGGATGGCTATGGCGAAAGGATATCCCGATTGGTTCGGCTACTCGCTCTTTCCCAAGTACGGGACCGTGACAACCATATCGGTGGACAACGTCGTACCGGTCGCCGACTGGACCGAGATTGTAGCCCTGACCGGCAAAGGGCAAATATTCGGCGGCGCGCTGGACATTACAAACTTGAATACCAACCGGAACGCGGCTGCTGAGATCCGGGTTCAGCTGGACGGGACGACCATCCTTAACACGGACTTGAGGTCGTTTTATCGCAGGTGGAAAGTTTTCAAACACCGAATGTTCCCTGTGTTCTTCGTCTATCTCGACGGGCGGGAGTATGAGACCATAATGCAGATCGACCATGACTGGACGTATGAACTCAGTTACCGTATCGATATGATCAACAACAACCCTTTTGCCGGGGCGATCAACGTCTACGGGCGATTGTTTTATTACAGGGTGGTTTGATTGAAATTGCGGCGGCTGCTGGGAGACATCGGACAATGGCTCGGTCTGGTGGCCTGCCTTGCAGGTCTCGTCATGGAGCTTAGAACCTCGGCTGATGTTTGGCTGTATGCCGTATCCGCCGGTGGGTTGATTTGGGGCATAGCGACAAAGATCAAATATTACGATATCGTCAGCCGGAGACGGCGACGATAGAAGGAGAGAGACATGAGTCCTATCTGGATAGTGATCGGCAAGGTGCTCGGTGCCCTGGTGGACGTACTGACACCGCATATCAGGGAGCTGCTTGAAAAATGGCTGTACGACTTGTACGAGAAAGCTCTCAAGACGGACAATCCCGCGGACGACACGCTAATCGAGTTTTTGGCGGCGCTGCTTAGGATCGAGCTGTCGGAGTAGCAACACCGGCGCAAAGCACGGACCGTGACGAAAGACATAGGGAGGCAAACCCATGAGCGACCCGAAAGGACCCGAAGAGGTCATGAGATTTTCCAAGGAGACGCTCGATCGCTTGAAAAAGCGGCGGGAAGAAATCGGCACACTGAGAGAAATCAATAAGCTGACCGAACAACTGGGTATCCCGACGAAGGATATCGAGAAAGACCTTGACACGGCGGAGAAGATCATAGACATGATCGAACGGCGCTCTGTGGCCGAAGAAGGCGGCGAAAGCGTGTAATGGGCTTTTTCGACGATGTTTGGGAAGTCATTTCCGGTCCCGTCCGAGCGCTGATCGACGAGGTCCTGGCTCCCGCGCTAAGCGCGATAAAAGACTGGGTGGTCGGTCTCGTAGAGGATCTGTTCGAGTGGGTTGACTATCAACGAGAATACCGCGAATGGAGCAAAAGAGTTACGCGGCACGTGATCGCCGAGTGGATGGCGACCGACACCGGACTATTTGTTGCTTTCGCCGCGCTGATTGTTTCGATCGGAGGCTCGATTGCGCTTATCAAGAGCGGAGCAGCAAAAAAGCTTTGGGCCGTAGCAACCGAGCTCGCCGAGGCGATCAGGGTAGAGAGCGCCACCTTCTTAGAGCTGATACATTTCCGAGAGATGCGGCTGGCTGCGGATATTCTCTCGGTCGTTTGGAACGATTTCAAGGAGCTGCGAGAGGACTTTTACGACGGCATATCCGGGTTGACCCGCGAGCTTTTTCTTGAAGGCACGACCATGGCGGGAATGTTTCGCGCCTACCAGGCGACGGTCCAGCACTCCTACGAGCTGCTGGGGTTTACCTGGGAAGAAAGCGAGCTGGCCTACCTGGAGGACTGTCAGAAATTCGCCCAGCACGTGGACGACTCTTTCGGTCGATATGCAACAGCGCCCGGCAATATGTTTTCCGATTTCGACGAGATGGTGGTCAAATACGCCCGGGAGCGAGGCATTACGGCCCGGGATCAGTACACGACCGATTTGCACGACGCTTTAGCAGGCGCGCACCAGGCGCTTGAAAACATCCAAACCGTAGAAAACGACTTGAACGACTTAGTAGAATCCCTACCGGAAGAATTCGAGGTGCTCAAAGAAACATGGCGGGAAGATATTCATAAAGAGTTTCTTATCTTCATGGCCGAAGAGATCATGCCGCTGATAGAGCGCCTGGACAAAGTGGATGTTAGAATCGCCGACTATCGGGAAGATTCTCGCCTCATGGATCTGCGGATTCAGCGACAGATGGCCGACCCGGTAAAACAGCTGGTGCTGATCGAGGGAATGTCGGAGGAAGAACGAAAAGTAAGAGAAGAGCTGCTGCACCTTCTCGCCAACGTGCCGGTCAGAGAAGCGGCTGAGGAACTCATCGAACCGACATATGAGCTCGGCGACGGACTCGGCGCGGACGTGGGTGGCGCTGTTTGGGCGGCCCTGGAGGCGCCGGGAGAAAGAGTAGTCGGTCGGTACGAGAAGCCGAAAGCCGACGCGGAATCGCGACGAACAACGCCGTTCGGTCTGGAGAGAACGTAAATGCCCGATATGCAGGAGCAAAGGTTGCTCTCGGCGATTACGGCGCTGGAAGCCTCTTTAGAAAGGGAGCTACAGAAGCCGGAAGCCGAGCAGGACCCGGAGCGCATTGAGGATCTGCAAGAGGGAATCGCGAAGAATCGCCAGCTGCTGGCGCAAGGAAGGCTCGCGCAAGAGCAACCCGGAGTGCTACAGTCTTTCGGCTACTCAATAGGCGGCTTTCTCGCCGCGGTTCTACGACCGATCATAGACGCCGTAGTCAGGCTCGTGCAAAGCGGCCTGCGAGCTGCAAGAGAGACGATCCGGGCGGACGCGATCAGACAAGGCAGGCCGGAGTGGGACCATGACCTACAGAAATTTGTCGACTGGGGAGTGATCGACAAACAGGGGCAGGCAATGCTCAACAGCATCATCGAAGCCCATCCCGATATCGAAGGTCTCTTGCAGATCGCGATATCCGTAATGCTGCTCGGAAGCTATGTCAGCAACATCGGCGAGATCCAGGGCGGACGGGTCAAGCAGGCTCTCTATGCTGCGTATCGGCCTTTCCTCCCTTCCCCGGAGCAGGTGCTGCGATCCGCTTTCGTCGATCCGTCGCGCACCGAGC
>WJMI01000410.1 GCA_014728015.1 Chitinivibrionales bacterium
TCTGCCTGCTCATGTTCCGTATGAGGCGCGGTCGGCACCAGGATCGGAATCTGCAAGGTGAAGTCATCTCCGGCGCCGGGCAGGGAGGTGAATACCAGCTTCTCAAGGGCGGCGCTGATGGAGTTTCGGTCTATTGGGCCTGGCGATGCAATGCTGTCGAGTCGTGCCCGGACTCTATCGCCTTCCCGAAAGAATGATACGAAGAGCGTTACCATTTCGAGGTCCCGGCCGGCCGCAGGGGATTCGGCGCCGAAGGCGCTGGTGACTGCACTCCGCAGAGCCATGAGTCCTTCCGCAAGGCCGGAGTTCTGGTGCGGCGGAACGACTTCCACTTTCTGCATTCTCTGATCATGTTTTTCTTCCTCCCGCGCCCGGGCCGCGGCAAGCATGCTCTGTTTGATCCCGTTTATGTACATGCGCTTGTACAGGCGTTCCTCTTCGGCGGCTGAGCGCGTTTCAGGCGCTCCCGCGGACAAGGCGCAGCAGATGCACGCAAGCATGCAGGCGGCGATGCCCATCTGTTTTCCGCGCATGCCTACCGAAGCTCCTCTGCGAAAAGAGAGTTTTTCATCCAGCCCTCGCTCCCGTTCCCCAGGCGCACGCGCGACCACCGTTCTCCACTTTGGAGAACTTCAATCGTTTCGCCGGACAGCGAATGGGCCATCTTCTTCGATGTCATCCGGGGTTGGGCCCGCAGCACCGCCACTTTCGCTCGAATGTATCGACGCGGGCCGTTACCGAGCTTTGCCTTGGCCGAATCGGGATTGATTTCTATGCCGGGGCCGACGGGTATTCTCAGGATTGTTCCTGCCGCCACCATATCGGCTTCGGATATGCCGTTATGCGCCGCTATTCTCTTGTACTGCAGAGGATCTCCGTAGAATCGATGCGCGATGTAGGAGAGATACTCATTCTCTCTCACGCGATACATAACTTCCACGGGCACGCCGGACCCTTCCTTGCCGGCTTGCATCGCGTCTGTCCGGCGATCGGCCTCCGCTGCTTTTGATGCCGTTTTTCCCGAGTCAAGCGTCGCGCCGCACAGCTCCAGCTCCCGGCGAAGCTGGGCGAGGCGTTTCTGCGTTTGAAGGAATTCCTCGCGGGAAAGAGTGACCGTGGTGGTATCCGCTGTTGTGCGCAGCACTACGAAGTTGTATGCTGCGCTGTTGCCCGCCCGGTCGACAGCGTTTACGCGGAGCCGGTTCCTGCCCGGATCCAGCGGGACCGCGGCCCGAAAGGTGCCGTGTTCGCCATGTATCACCGCGTCCACGCCGGCCGGCGATACCGTTATTCGAGCAAGAGCCCGTTCATCGTACGAGCCCTGCAGCACGATGTTGTCTTCGCTTGTTTCGGACGGCAGTTCGGTGAATGAAAGACGCGGCGCGGTGAAGTCGGCTTCAATGCTTGCGGCCGTGGAGGTGGTGTTTGATGCCTTATCAGTCGTTCTGAGCGTAAACAGGTTCGTTCCTTCGTGAAGGGGCACCGAGATCCGGAATGTACGTGCAGTCGTATCGAGCGTTGCCGGGCGGTTGTGCGGCATGAGCCCCACGGTCACCGATGATGCATCCGCATATGTCCCGGAAAGCGTGAGCGACTTCTTGCGGGTATGGGCGGGGGTATGCCCGAGGGTCACCACCGGCGGGATATCGTCCCGATTGACGATCAGGCTCTGTTCCGTTGTGTTGCCGGCCTTATCGATTGCGCGGGCCACCACTCTGTTCTCGCCGCGTTTGACCGCAACAGCAATCGAGAACGAGTCTGCCGTGTCCTTTAGAGCCGCGTGTTTCCCGGCGGGCACGACCTCAACGCGGTCGGGATACCGCTCCCGGCATACACCCGCGAGCAGGAATTCGCCGCGGTTCGTGAATACCGTGTCGCTGTCGAGCGCCAGCACCGGCGGATGCAGGTCGCTCACCACGACCGCATCTGACCGCGCGGTCCTGCCTTTGCCGTCGGTTGCGACAACGCTGATCGTATTCTCGCCGGGGCGCAGCGCGACTGTTGCGTCAAACGTCCGTTTCTCAGGGACCACGGTCACTTTCACCCGGCCTGGGTTCAGCACGATCCCGCTGATATCGGTATCGTAGACGGAGCCGGAAACACGGAGCCGGTCTGCCCGGACATACGCGGGGAGCGAATCAAGTATGACCTGCGGTCCCTTGAGATCGATGGTAAACGGGTGGTAGTCTTCATTCGTGTTTCCCTTTTTGTCTATAACCGAGAGGCGAACCAGATATTCGCCATCGGCGATATCCGCCAGAGCAATCGTTCCAAGGGTGTCCTGGAAAGCCCTCGATCGTCCGGAGAGATCCACTCCTTTTCTGAATCCCACAAACGGAAACATGCTTGGCCCGTACTCGAGCGTGTAGAGCTTGTTGTCGTTGTCCGCGACCGTGCCCAGAACGTGGAGGGTTGTGCCCTCTCGAACAACGCGTGTGATCCGGCTCTCGGGTATGCCTTTGTCGAGACGGATCAGACCGTTTCCATCGGTGGCAATCCACAGTATGTCTCCGTACACGGCCAGATCGTTGACCGTAGCGGCCGAGAGGAGCGCATGCGTATCGAAGCTGTCCCAGGTCAGCGAGCCGGCATCGAGCCGGGAAAGCCCGGCGAACGTTCCCACCCACAGGTACTTACCGTCGCCCTCGAGACATTGGACCACGTTGTCGACCAGGCCGTCGGCCGTGTTCAAAGTCATCCATTCGTTGCGGTGAATGTCGTGGCCGCGCAGGCCGCGGCGGGTGCCGAACCAGACGTATCGCGCATCGCAATACCCGGCAAGAATGTGGTTGTTGTCA
>WJMI01000411.1 GCA_014728015.1 Chitinivibrionales bacterium
GCCTGGATCCGCACCGTGCCCACCAAGAAAATCGTGGTCATTGTCGCGCGCGAATCCAAACAGGTACAGCGCTATCTGACGAACGCATCCATGCCGCTGGAAAAGTGTTTCACCGAAATCGGGTTCACCGTGCACCGCGTGCGCGATGCGCGCGATCCGTTGCGGGCCCTGGGCCATGTCGTGCCCGATACCATGGTCGTCGACTGGACCGTTTCTCCGGGCATTTATCATTCCATCGAGCAGCTCGTATCAACGAGGGCGACGCGGGCGAGCATGTTTGTGATATTCTACAATGTTCCCGATCCCGTGGGCATTCAGAGCCGGTCCCGCATGCGCCAGGCGCAATTCCTGGGCCCACAATTCACCGACCGCGATCTGTTTTCCATGGTCACGCCGATGATCATCACCAAAGCCGCGCCGGCGGCCATTCAGCGAAGCGTGGAATCGGCGGCGCTCGAGGGCGGGATCGCCGGCAACAGTCTCCTGGAGGTCTTCCAGTTCGTGGAAATCGGCCACAAGTCCGGATGCCTCCTCGTTGAAGACAAACGTCCGTACGGAATTGTATTCTTTAGGGAGGGCGTGATTGTGTACGCGGCAACAGGGGGTGCGACCGGCCGGGAGGCGGTGCTGAACGTGTTGAACTTGCGCGACGGCCGTTTCCGGTTTGTGCTCGATAAGGAGCCCGCCACAGACAACTGCAGCATTCCGACGCTGGGCATCCTGATGGAATGGTCGAAAGAACTCGATGAAGCTCATGGGCGTTGACTATGGCCGCCGGCGCATTGGTCTGGCAGCCACCGATGCATCCGGACGGGCCGTGCGTGGACTGAACACGATCGATCGCCGTACGCAACCGGATGCGGTCGCCGCGATCCAGAGGATCATCGAGAAAGAACGCCCCGATGCCCTGGTGGTGGGCGTGCCCCTCGGACCTGATGAGCAGGAGACAGTCATGTCCGGCGAGGCCCGGCGGTTCGGCAATGAGATCTATGACCTGACCGGAATTGCCGTATACTACATGGAAGAAAGCTTTTCGACGCGGGATGCGGAAACGCTTATGCGCACGCGCAAGAAGAAGAAGCGACGGGACAAGGGGATGGTAGACCGGGTTGCGGCGTGCCTGATCGTGGAGCGGTTCATTCGGGAGCATGCGGATACGGCCGGCCCCGCTGGATTTCAATAATGTTCTGTGGAAAGCTCGGGCGCCAGACAGGGGCGTGGAGCGCGAAGGGCGGTCGGGAGCGGGAGCATGACGGTGTCATGTTCTTATCACCACACAAACATTCGACAAAATGTCAAGAACGCACATTCTAAACGCAATTGCGCTGGCGGCATGCATGCCGCTTCTCATGGCCGGGTCGTGCCCGACACCGCCGCCCGATCCGCGTGATCCTCTCCCGGCGCCGGTCTTCACCGAAAGCAAAACCGTACTCGAATGCGTGGGCGGTGTATGGGAAGAGCTCGTGTATCTCGCATGGGAGCCGCCGGACAGCGATTCCACGGTGATCTCGAAATACGTGATGCTCGAAACACTGCCGTTTGACACCTCGGTTGACACGCTCGGCGCCCTTGACCGGGGCCCCCAGGACCTTCCCGCAGGCAGAAACTATACCTACCGCCCCACCGATGACGTGCGCCGGTACGGCTCGGGCACGGTCATGAGCCTCGGGTTCAGGGTATTCGCGGTTGACATCGACGGCCAGCCCGGCGACACTTCAGAGCAATGCAGTGTCTGGCTCCTCAAGAGCACCAAGCCGGTATATCCTTTGGACACACTCGCCGAAAACAGGTTCGAGTGGGACCTGTGCGGTCTCGCCGACGAAATCAATACGAACATCCTGATATTCAAGGGGGCGGACACGACACCCGTGTTCTCCGGGGACACGATATTCGCATTCGGCGAAGGGACATATTCCTGCAACACCTTCACCGATTCGCTCGACGGCGGGCTCGGGGCGGGCGAATACACGTGGGCCATTCGCGCGCAGAAAGCCCTCCCCTTCCCGGGCGCGACATCGTTTACGATCGGGACGTTCTATGTGCCGTAGCTCGAACGCCGCTGCTTTCCCGGGTATGCGTGTCGCGGCCGCGGTCGCGCTCATCGCGCTCAATGCCGGTGCCGCGCAGTACCGCCTGCTGAAGCGCACGGAGTCGTCGGTGGCTATTGCCTTTTCGCTCGATGCCCGCGAAGCGCGGCGGCTTTGCACGGGCGGGCAGTTCATGCTGGGCATCGCGAGCATGCCGGATGCCCGTGCCGCGGTCTCTGCCGTCCTCGCCAAGGGCACCCCCGGACCGGCCCTTGCCGCGAGGCCGTTGCACGCGGGCTGGATGGGCCGCCATTATCTGCAATGGATTTCCTTCGGCGCGGCCCGCCGCGCATCCGGCGTGAGTAACGCGCTGCCAATGCGCGGGACCATCACCGTATCGCTCGATCGCGCGGTCTGGACCGCATCCGGTCCTGTCCCCCCGGTCACAAACAACATGCTACTTCTGCCGGTACGCTCCGCCGGGCTTCGCAAGACCGCCGCCGTTTCCAAACCGTCCATTGCGTGCACGGTCGGGGTCAAAATCGAAATCGATGCCGACGGTATCTGCGAGATAACCGCGTCGCAGCTTCGGGAGCTCGGCGTGCCCATCAGCCGCATCCCTTCCCGCAGCTACCGCCTTCACAACCGCGACACCGAAGTACCTGTTTTTTTCACCAACGGCCACCATCCGCATCTGTATCCCGACGATCGCCTGCTGTTCTACGGGCGCCACTTGCGCGGGGAGGATGCGTACTACACCCAGTACTCAAACACGAACATCTACTGGCTCACCTGGGATGCGGGCGGGGCCGGGCTGCGTGTCGCCGAGGTGTCGGGCGCGAAACGCCGCGAGCAGAAGATCTTTATCGATATCGACGAGGGGCGTCCGCAAATCGCCGCGCGGGAGTTCCCCGATACCATTCATATCGAATATGATAATGACGTGCGATGGCTGGGCGATATCTACGAATCCGCCGACCTGGAAGACTCGGCATTCGATGCCGATGTCGACAATTGGTACTGGGAAGTGCTCGGCGTGGAAGAACTCACCGATTTTGTCGTCGATGTTCCCAGTCCGTCGACATCGACCGCGCGGTCCAACCTGGCGCGCATGCGCATCGCCCTCATGGGCCTGGCCAGCCTTCCCGCGGTCAACAACGACCACCAGTTCCAGGTGCTGCTCAATGGTTCGTCTCCGAGCAGCGCGGCACAGAAACAGCTCGCCGTATGGGACGGGCAGACCGAGTACGTGTTCGTGTCCGACCCGTTTCCGGTCACGCTGCTCAAACACGGACAGAACGTTGTCTCGCTTGCGCGGGAGCCCTCCCGCGACGAAGACCGGGTGGCGCTCAACTGGATCGAGATAGAGTATATCCGCGGGTTCACCGCGCTGGGCGACATGATTGCATTCCGCAACCACCCAGACAATATCAATTCTGTGATTCAGTTCGAACTGACAGGTTTCACCGCGCAGGAGCTGGAGCTGTGGGACATCGAGAAACACCGGATCTTCAACGAATTTGAGACAAGAAAGGTCACTGCCGACAAAAAGACGACCTACACGCTGGTGTTCCAGGACAGCATCACGTCCAACACCCGTTACCTCGCCCAGTCGGTTGAGCGCAGGATTGCGCCCGCGCGCATGCGCCTCGACACCATCCGCGACAACTGGGAATTCGGCGCCGATTATATCATGATTGCCAACCGCGGCCACGTGCCCCTTCTGGAGCCGCTCAAGGAAACACACGAGGCGCGCGGTCTGACCGTCGAGCTGGTAGACATGGAAGACATATTTAACCGGTTTTCGTACGGCATCCGCGATCCCGAGAGCATTCGGACCATGCTCGCCTACGTATTCGGCAGAAACACGTCGTCCCCGCCCAGGTTCGTGCTGCTCGCCGGTGATGCCAGTCACGACCTGTACAAAAACGAAAGCCGGCGGGGCCTTACCGAGGTGCCCACGCATCTCACCCGCGTGCCGGGCTGGGGGCCGGGGGCCGATGACGGCTACTTTGCCACGTTCCGGGGTGAAGACAATTTCGCGGACGTCGCCATCGGACGGATTCCCGCGCAGGACAGCGCCGATCTCGCCGCCGTGGTGAACAAGACCGTGGGCTACATAGAGAACCTTCAACGGGGATACTGGAAAGACAATATCGTTCTGGCCGGCGGCCGCGAAAGCGATTTCACCGCGCTCAACAACGAGTTCGCATCCGATATCATCGGGCCGCGCATGCATATCCTGCGCATGGATGCCGATCCCGCATCGCCCTACCTTCAGCCGGCATCTTCCGCGGGAAAAACCATGACCGGGTTTATCAACGCCGGCGCCTACATGGTTAATTTCGCGGGACACGGCGGCGGCAATGTCTGGTCCGACAACGAGTTCTTCTCGTTCAGGAATCTTCCCGATCTGCACAACGGCCAGTGGGGCGAAAGCGGGCGGCTGCCCATCATTCTGAGCTTCACCTGCCTGACCGGCTTCTTCGAAAGCGTATTCTACCGCTCTCTCGGCGAGGAAGTCCTGCGGCTCGACAGCGACGGCGCCATCGCGTTCTACGGCGCATCGGCGTATTCGAAAAAAACCACCGACATTAATCTCGACAAGATTATCATTGACAACGCTGTCAACGGATCGTTTTCCACGCTCGGCGAGCTGCTCGCGGTCTCCGAAATGATGATGCTCATCAGGTTCGGCGAGGAAGCGCTTCCCACGGTACGCCAGTACAACCTGCTGGGCGATCCCGCGCTCCCCTTCGGCCTTGCCCCCGACTCGCTCGATATCTCCCTCGCCTCGTCAACGCTGCGCGGCGCCGATACTGTCGAAGCCGCATGCGAGACAGGACCGGTAACAACGGGCACGGCCAAGGTGCGCGTGCTCTCGGGGACCCGGCAGTGGGACGAGCGATTGAAGAACGTCAGGAAAGGCTCGTTCTCATACTCATTTGCCGTGCCCCGTTCGGTATCCACCGCCAATGGCGTGGTCAGGGCCTACGCCTGGAACGATTCCAGCGAAGTGCGCGGGTGGGCTACGTTCACCAAAGATACCGTGCTTGTCCACGATGTGCGCGTGTCGCCGGACCCGCCCTCGGTGGGAGACAGCGTGACGGTGCGGTGCAAGGCGGCCGTGGAAGATACCGCCGGGAATGTGCGCATCCGCGCGCTGCACACCGTGGTCTCCGCGTTCGAGGATGAGGCGAATATCGACTGGACCCGGTATCCCGAGTTGTACCTGATGCGTTTCGACAGCGCGAGCGGATTCTGGGAAACCACGAAGAAACTCCCTACCGGCATGACCGATGCCTATGATGTGAACTGGGTACTGATGGTGAAATTCCAGGTCACCGGATCCAGCATCGCCGAGTCCCCGGTGTACACGTTCGAGCTTGCGGGGCGCCCGGATCTCACCTTCACCGACGATACCCTCGCGCCGGTGTGGGAAGACGACTCCCTGCGTCTCCAGTTTCAGATATTGAACAAAGGGAGCATCGATGCCCCGAAGGGGTACACCGTGACCTTTTTCTGGGGCGATACAAGCAGTCATGATACGCTGTTTCACACCACGGGCACGACGCTGGCCCCCGCGGCAACCGAGGATTTCACGTTCGCTATCCCGGATTTCCAGGGCCCGCGCCTGATACGCGGGTTCATCAATCTGGACGGGGATTTCAGCGAAATCGCGACATACAATAACGAGGCGCGGGCATCGGTCACCATGGCTTACGCCAACCTGCGTTCCCCGTCCGACACATTGCGCTCGCTCGACCGCGGGTTGTGCCTTTCGCCCGCCGATACGCTTCGCAAGCGCGCGCGGGTATTTCTTTTTACCCAGCGGCTCGCGCAGGACCAGCCGCTCGCCACCGAATCCGCCTGGCTCCCGCTCACGGGCGAACGCGACAGGCACTACTCCATCGCCGCGCGGCCCGCGCTTTCCGCCGGTGATTCCCTGGCGTGGCGTTTCGCGCTCGACCCGTCGGGACTTCCCGCGGGCCTGTCCAAGGCGCGCAAGAAACAGGCGGATTCCGCGGCGGTCACGGTATTCGCCTACGATACCACGTCCGGCCGGTGGTACGGCCGCGGCGGCGCCTGGCAGTCGTTTCCCGACACGTTCGCATTGACAACCACGATGAGCGGCCCGTTTTCGCCCGGCACGCACGTGGACCACACGCCGCCGGTCATACAGCTTTTCGTGGCCGGACGAGAAGTCCTGTTCCTCGACTATGCGGCCAAGGGCAAACCGTTCAATGTATTCATCACCGACCCCTCGGGCGTGGCGGCCGGCTCGATCCAGCTCCTGCTCAACGGCACGCCGCTCGACGAATCGCTGAGGTCGGATGCGCGCGCCGAGGAGGACGGCTCGACGGTCACGCTCACCGCGTATCCGCCGCCCCAGCGCGACATCGACTCGCTTACGATAATCGCCGATGACTACGCGGGCAACGAGGCGCGCAAGGTGTTCGCATACATGCCCGGCGAGGACCTGCGCATCAGGTTCCTCTCCTGTCACCCCAACCCGTTCAGCGCCAAGCCCACGGCTGACGGCGGCTATCGCACGGTACGCTTCGCCTACCTCCTCACCGACATCGCGACCGAAGTCACGCTGTCGGTCTACACGATTGCCGGCCGGAAAGTATGGACCTGGAAGGGTATCGACCTTATCGGGTACCAGGAAGTCCCCTGGAACGGCTTGACCAGTGACGGGTACCGGCTGGCAAACGGCACGTACTACGCGAAACTTGCCGCGAAAAACAGCTCGAAAAGCGTGAAGAAAATTACGAAGATCGCGAAGCTGGAAGGCTATTAGTTCATTGCGGTTCATGTGGCGGGCGGACCGCAATGCCGATCACTGACGAACAGCCATGCTCTACCTTGTAGCAACACCTATCGGAAATCTGGGAGACATGACCGGCCGGGCGCAAAAAGTCCTGTCCGATGCGGACGTCGTCTTGTGTGAAGATACCCGCGTGTCCCGAAAGCTCCTGCAGCATATCGGCGTAGACACGCCGCTGTCGGTGTATCACGATTTCAATAAGGAGAAGGTGACGCCGCGGCTGGTGGAACGGCTTGCCGCGGGAGAACGCCTGGCCCTGATCACCGATGCCGGCACCCCGGGCATTGCCGACCCCGCCTTCTACCTGGTGCGCGAAGCGATTCGGGCGGGCATACAGGTGGTCCCGGTCCCGGGCGCATCAGCGGTGACGGCCGCGCTCACCGCCTCCGGCCTTCCCTGCGACCGGTTTGTCTTTGAGAATTTTCTTCCGCCCAAATCCGCCCGGCGACGGCGCGTGCTCGAAACGTTTAAGCATGAGAAACGCACTGTGGTATTTTACGAATCGCCCCATCGCATCGAAAAAGTGCTGGCCGACATGCGCGATGTTCTCGGCGACGTTACCGTGGTCATTGCCCGGGAACTGACCAAGATCCACGAGGAATTCCTGCGCGGCACGCCGCCGGAGCTGCTCGCGCATTTCGAAAAGAAAATGCCGCGCGGGGAAATGGTAGTGATGCTCAATACCGGTTATCATTGTACAGCATGAAAAGAACGCTGGGCCTGACAAGCGTATTCTGTATTTCGGCCGGCGCGATGATCAGCTCCGGTCTTTTCGTGCTGCCCGGACTCGCCTTTGCCCGGGCCGGGCCCGCGGTTTTCCTCTCCTATTTCGCGGCCGGATGCGTTGCCCTGACCACCGTGCTCAGCCTGTCGGAGCTGGTCACCGCCATGCCCCGGGCCGGCGGGGACTATTTCTACGTGTCGCGCTCGTTCGGAAGCCTGTTCGGTACGGTCTCCGGCCTGCTGAGCTGGTTCGCGCTTTCGCTCAAGAGCGCCTTTGCGATTTTCGGTATCGCCGAGCTGGTCTATCTGGCATTCGGGATACATCTCACTGTTTCGGCGATCATACTCACACTCGTGTTTACCGCCTTGAATCTCGCGGGGGTGCGTGAAGCGGCCCGGGTGCAAATCACGCTCGTGATCGGTTTGTTCGCGATACTGGGAGGGTTCTTTGTAATCGGCATGCAGGACATCGTCATCCAGCGGTTCGAGCCGTTCCTGTCACACGGATACAATGCCATGCTCTCGACATCCGGCTTTGTCTTCGTTTCCTTTGGCGGGGTACTGACAGCCGCGAGCATTGCCGGCGAAGTCAGAAACCCCTCCCGCACGATCCCCGCCGGACTGATCGGGTCGACCATCGCAGTCACCATTCTCTATGCAGCCATCACACTGGTAGTGGTGGGGCTTGTTCCCGCCGGCGAGCTTCGGGATTCGCTTGCGCCTATCGCGTCGGCGGCACAGACAGCGGGCGGCGCGCCATGGTATTGGGCAGTCATGCTCGCATCGCTGTTCGCGTTCGTGACCACCGCCAACGGCGGCATACTCACCGCCTCGCGATACCCGATCGCGCTCGGCTCGGACGGTATGCTTCCGGCGGCATTCGCCAGGGTCACCGGCGCGCGGCAGACACCCGTTGTGTCGATTCTCGCGACCGGCGCCCTGATCGCCATGGCCGTCCTGCTCGACCTCGACATACTCATCAAGGCGGCATCGACGGTCATACTCCTTTCGAATATATTTGCGCACCTGTCGGTGATTGTCATGCGCGAAAGCATGATAGCGACCTACCGTCCCACCTACAAGGCGCCGCTCTATCCCTGGCTGCAGATTGGCGGTATCGCCGCGTTCATTCTTCTGATTGTGGACATGGGCATGCAGCCGATACTGTTCAGCCTGCTGTTCGTTTCCATCGGCGTCATACTGTACTTCACGAGAAAGGGCGGGAAAGAACGTGTCTCGGCGGCGATCATTCATGTCGTGCAGCGTATTACCAACAAGGAGCTGGTGACCGACGGCCTGCAGAGCGAGCTCCGGGCCATTGTCGCAGACCGTGACCGGATAGTCAAGGATGCGTTCGATGATGCGGTCGAAAGCGCGTGCCACCTCGAAATCGAAGAGCGCTGCAATCTGGAGTCTCTCTGGAACCAGGTGGCAGGCACGCTCGAAAACTGTCTCTCCTCCCGCCTTCCGGCGGCCTCGCTGGCCGCACTCCTCAGGCGGCGCGAAGCTGAAAGCAGCACCGCGATCAGCCGGTTCGTGGCAATCCCCCATGTGATTGTTGAGGGCGAAGGCATTTTTCAGGTCGTATTCGTGCGGGCCCGGGACGGCGTTCACTTCAATGCCGATCATCCCGCGGTCCGGGCGATATTCGTTCTCCTGGGTTCGAAGGACATGCGGAACCTGCATTTACGCGCGCTCGCCGCCATCGCGCAGGTTGTCCAGCACGGTTCGTTCGAGAAAGCGTGGATGCGCGCGCGTAACGAACGGGAGCTGAAAGACCTGTTCCTGCTCAGCAAACGCTCCCGGCCGGCCGGATAAATCCGTCGCCACCGCGTCTCGCGACCGGACGGCCGCCGGACCCATGGGGCACTGCCATGGAAAGACTATCGGTCAAACATGCACGCAGTATATTATTCCCGAGACTTGACGAGACAGGCATCTTCTTCCTCTGATGGAGGTTCACGATGATTCGATGGCCGGCTGCGGCAACCTGCTCACTCACCGCGTTGTGTATATCACTGTCTGCACAGGACTCGATTCGGGTTACGGGAACCATATCCGATGGCTCTGACGGTCTTTCCCGGGCATTCGTAATGCTCAAAGGCGCCGAGCTTTCGGTCGAAACCGCAGAATCGGGTGCATTCGAAATAGTTATGGAAAACGGCGGGACCTCCGCGAAGACTGCGCCATGTTTGTACAATCCCGGCGCGGGATTGCACCTGAGCGGCGGGCAATTGCTCTTTTCGCATTCACGGGATTTTTCCGGCGCATGCATCACGGCCCATGATGTTCGCGGACGGTTGCTGGTCCAGAAAACCGTAAGAGCCGGCACTGCTTCTCTGCCGGTGAACATCAACCGCTTTTTTCCGTCAAGCGGCAATCTGATTCTGACGATCAGCAGCGGAAAGCAGAGGAGCGTGTACCAGATCGTGTGTATGGACGGCAGGACGGTGGCTCTCGAGGGCCCTCGCGAGAACACGATACAACGCCGCGCTCTTGCCAGGGCCGCCGCGGCACCGGTCGACACGCTCATCGTCAACCGAATAGGTTTCTATCCGCGCCGCATTGCCCTGAACAGCTACATTGCCGATTTTTCCGGCACGGACAAAATTGTCATGCAGCATTCTGACCTTCCCTGTATCGACGTTGGCGGATTGCTGCTGGGTTTTGTCGACCAGTTTGAGCTGCTCTGGTGGGACAAGGGAAGCGGGGCCGACTGGGATGGCTCCTACTGGCGTCCGGTTGTGGACAGCACCAACGGCTTTACGCCGCTCGGATCCTACGGCAGGAATTTGTGGAGCGATCCCTCCGGAAAAACCTACGCACTCGTAGTCAAAGAAATCGATACCACCGCCCTTGCCGCCCCGGTCGATTATACCCTTATCTGGAAAGACCAGGGCACCGGCTCCAACATTGACGGGTCTTTCTGGCAACCGGTGCCGCCGGAAGGGTATGTCGCGTGCGGGACCGTGGCTGAGGCCGGGTGGGATAAACCGTCACTGGACCGCGTGGTCTGCGTGCGGGAAGACCTTGCCACGGCAGCCGAGGCGGGATCGCATTTCTGGTACTACATGGTTGCATTTGACGGCGGGGCGATCAATTTCAAGACTTCGCCGATCAAACCCAAAGAGGAACCGACATTCGGCACATTTCCTCTCAGCGCCGGTACGTTTGTCGCCTATATCGATTCCGCGCCTGTCCCCGAAGTGTATTGCCTCGATGTTTCCCTGCCCATGGTTATGAAAAACAATGTTCCTCCCGCGCTGCCCGGGCTTTCCGGGCTTACAGAGCCGCCGGGCGAAACCCAGCCTCATTTCGGAAGGGTCATGATGGTCCCCTTTTCGGTCATTAACGATACCACCACCAGCATCGCATGGCAGGTGGAAAACACCCCCTTCTACAGAGTCGAACGCTATCAGTACTACACGCACAGCGATCTTTTGTACTATATCAACAACGGCTCCAGCGACTATGTATGGTCGGAGGCCATCACGACCGGCATTACCGAGGAGCAATCACAACGCTTCTGGCATTCGACGGGCATATCGGTTACGGCAAACGCGGGGTTCGAGTTCAAGGGATTCTCCGCAGGAGTATCGGTCACGGTCTCACAGGAGTTCGGCTACGAAAGCAGTTCGTCAATATCGACTTATAACGCGAAAACCACCACCAAGACCGTCACGGTGGCGCCGCATTGCATCGGCGTACTGTGGCAGAAATGTGATTTGATCCTCATGAAACGCTGCAACGTCGCGGGAGATTGCCAGACCGTGGGGTCTGAGACGGTTCCGCTGGAAAGCTACTACTATGACGAGATTCCGGTCCCGTAGCGGCAGCATGTCCCCACACACCTTGTAAAGACTCAGGCGATTCAAATCTGGGGCTGGTTGGATCTATACCAATCGTGTCGGCTTTGTTTTCAGCGCCCCGGCAAGCGGCTTCGCCATCTTCTTCGTTGTCGGGCGCCGGCCGTTCCCGAATTCGCTCACCATGGTCTGCCGGATCCCCACCGCATCGGCCAACCCCTTCTGCGACATGCCGGCCTTGAGCCGCGCGCCCTGCAGAAGATTGCCCGCCCGGTTTACTTCCATCTCGCGATAAGACTCCGTGTCCTCGATGGGCCTCCTCGCGTCGGCGTCCTTGCCCGAAACCACATGCACGCGAAACTTCCGCGCGGGCCACTCGAGCACCTGCTTTGCACCCTTTGTAAAGACTTAAGCGGTTTAAATCAGGGGTTGGGAAGAGGTTAGTGCGTTATTGTGTATGCAGTTAACCCTGGTCCGACCCAAATACATTGCGTACCGCCGGCGCCCCATTCTATCTTCCCCACAGCCGGCCGTCATCCCGACAACTGCCGGCCGTATCTTTTCATCTGTCTATCTGAAAGGCCCCGCATCATGATGCGCGCATGTATCGTGTCCGGCATGTGCATCGCCGGCCTGGTTGCTCTCCTCTCCCCCATGAGCTGCAGTCCCCTTGCCGACAACTCCCAAATCCAGGATTCCACCGCAATTGACACCTCGGATACTTCGACGAGCGACAGCACGGATACCATCGCCTGCAGCGATTCCGCTGATTTCGACGAGGACGGACTGTCAGACTGCGACGAAATACAGGTGTACGGCACGTCATGGCGCATCGCCGATACCGACGGCGACGGCATGGATGACAAATACGAAGTCCTGGAAACCAATTTCAATCCGCTGGTCGCTGAAATGCCCCTCCTCGATATCGAGTTCACCTCGTCACCCTACATTCACCTGACCGCCGAGGAAACCGATGTCGACGAAGAACTCCTGTCCACCCAGATGTCCAAGTCGTTCAGCCAGAACGTCTCGACCAGCCGCTCGGTCGCAACCAACACGCAAACCATGATGGAACACGAAATATCGAGCACTGTCAACATCGGGCTTAAGACGCTTTTCGAAGGGGCATCGGTTACATCGACCCAGCGGTTCGGCCTCACCCTGTCCCGCGAAGCAAGCTTCAGTGCGAGCCAGGCCGCCGAAGCCCGGCAGGACTACGCCACCACCGAACAAATGGTCAACCGCCAGGAGCTGACACTCACCGGCGGTGAGATGTCTATCGATGCCAAGCTCCGCAACATCGGGAGCCGCTCGTTTACGCTGACCAACCTCACCATCAGCGCCAAGGTCGTGAATCCAGCCGACGGCACGTTCCAGACAGTCCTGTCCCTCATGCCCGAGGGCTGGAGCGAAACGACTATCGGCCCGCTCACCCAGGAAAAATCCGTGCAGCTCAAGGGAACGACCACCGACTACGGAAAAATCCAGTTCCTGCGGCGCTACCCCCGCGGGCTTATGTTCGAAGTCGCCAGTTTCGACATGGCAAGCGCCACCGGCGATTTCGCGTTCACCGAAGAGGATGTCTATGCCAAGACCGCCCTGGTGATCATCGACTACGGCGGCTATCGCGATGTCGAGCGCTACATGGTGGCCACCAACGTGGCGTGGCACGACGGAAAATTCCTGGGGGTGAACGTCTCCAAGATCATGAACGAGATCCTCGAGATACCCTACACAATCGACAGCGCCACAGCATCGGTCAGCAGCGTGCGGAACCTTCAGGACGATCCCGCCACCAACAAGCGCTGGGTGGCGGTCACCTCGGCCCGCGATACCACCGGCGGCGGTTTCGACTCGCTCGTACTCAAGGCCGGCGACTATCTGGATATTATGTATATCAAAGATGCCGACGGTGACGGGGTTGCCGCGCGCGAGGAATTCATCTACGGCACGCGGGACGATACCGTTGACACTGACGGCGACGGGTTGAGTGATTACGAAGAAATCAAGGAAGGGTGGCGCGTGAATGCCCTTTCAGAGAACGCGTTCCCGAACCCGGTGCTCGCGGGTGACTACGACGGTGACAGCCTCGACGATGTTCAGGAGAAGGCCCTGGGCACCGACCCCTACAACGCCGACACTGACGGCGACGGGATATACGACGACGGCGACCCGGACCCGAATATCCCGCAGGTTTCCGAAGCGTATTTCCGGGTAACCGATACCTCGCACAACTCGGTGGATCTTGCCTGGCGCAACCCCGACGATGCCACGTATGCCGGCGTGGTGATCTTCCGCCTGGAAGGCGGCGAGCAGATATTCGACCGGCCCGCGACCGGCCAAACCTACGAGCTGGGCGACACGGCCGGCCAGTGCGTGGTGGTCTACGCGGGCGACGATACCGCCTGTGTCGACTCACACGAGGTCGACCGCCTGACAGATTACACCTATCGTCTGTTTCCGCGGTTCGGCGACGGGTACGGGGCGGGCATCTCGCTCAGCCTTACCACCGAGGTGGGCCCGATGCCCGAAGTATCGCCGATCAGCGCCGAGTACACATCCGGCGGGCTCGCCGATAAGCACACCATCACCCTCACGTGGACCAATCCCGGCGGCGACGATCGCATGGAAGACATCATCATTGTACGGCGGGCAAACGCGCCCGTGTCTGTTGTGCCCCCGAACGATCCGAACGTTTCCGATTACAGCCTTGTCGACACCGCGCATGTGCTGGTCACCCGCAACAGCATCAGCACGATTACCAATACATTTACCGATGACAGCCTGGCGAGCTGGACCCACTACTATTACCGCGTGTTTACCGCCGGGCCCGCCGACGTTTCCAGCGGCGTCGATATGAATCCCGGGCAGCGCACCGAGGCCAAGGTGGCCCTGACCATCGATTCGGTGGCGCTCATGGGAGGCGCCAATGATGCATACAACGCCGGATGCGCGTGCTACGATCCCGACCCGCGCATCTGGATTATCGCCGCGAGCGACGTGACCACCGCGTTCCATGCCGATGTTCTCAGCGGAGAAAACATCTCCCGCTGGACACGATGGCGCGACCGTGGAACCGACACGTTCCTGGCCGGCGCGTATTTCTACGTAGACTACTCGATGTACGAGGACGACTCCAGCGGCGATGACTGGATCCAGGGGCAGGGCGAAAGTCCCGATTACTACTACGCCGACAGCATCACGACAGCATCATGGTCGCATCTGGAAGAGGGCCGGTCGAGCGAGCTGAACGTGGATGTATTCTACCGGGTTGAACTCCTGCCGCTGAGCACGCAGGTACCGTAGAAAAAAGTGCCGGAGGCGAGACTCGAACTCGCACAGTGTTGCCACCACCGGATTTTGAGTCCGGCGCGTCTACCAGTTCCACCACTCCGGCACAGGCAGGTACAGGCAACTAAATTACTTTCCGCACGAGGGAAGATCCCAGAAGACCGCAGGGCAAAGGACGTCGCAGCTACCCCGGAAGACCGTCAAACTCATCATCCGGCTCATCATCCTCAGTCTCTTCATATTCGCCCGAGCTGTTCATGTCTTCGATGGTGTTCCAGATGATCGTGTCAGCGTTCATCTCGACAAAATCGCAGATATCGGTCGGGTTAACGCCGCGGTTCTCTTTCATGAATTCGAGTATCGAAAGCCCGGTCGAAATCATGATGTTCCGCACCAAGTTCTCATCGTACAGCTTGCAGTGATTGCCTTCCATGCTCCCTCCCGCCCGGCCGCGCGCCCGCCCCGCGGGCATGCCCTGCCGGCCTACCCCCATTATAGCAGCGTTCCCGCCCTGGGTCAACCGGTTCCTGCGCGCGCCATTCGTATTTTCTACACGTGCACCACACGCATCCCCCACACCCGCCACCAGCCACGCTCCCCTGCCCCGCATCCGAATTCACACTCTGCGCCGGCGGCGACATGTGGAACTTTGTCAAGCCATCCGAGCCCGGACCGCTGCTGGATGCGATCCCCGAAAAAACATTCGACGAACACCGCTTTCTGCCGTACTGGGCCGAGCTGTGGCCCGCAACCGAAATACTGTTCGATGCAGTCGCCAAACGCGCGTTTCCCCGCACCGCCCGCATCTGCGATCTCGGCGCCGGCCTCGGGACCACCGCATCGCTTCTGGCATCCCGCGGCTTGTACACGGTCGCATTTGATTTCGGCGAATATGCCTGCCGGTTCTGCCGCCACAATATCCTGCTTCACAACGGCATCCCAAGGGTCGTGTGCGGCGATTGGCACCATCCGCCCTTCTCGAAACCATTCGACGTGATTGCAGGAGGCGACATCCTCTACGAGCCCCAGTGTCTCGAACCGGTAGTCGCATTTGTCAGGGCGTGCGCCGCGCCCTGCGCCGACGTGCTCATCGCCGACCCCTGCCGGCCCCAGTGGGAGACGTTCAAGCGCGAAATGACCGGCAACGGGTTTTCAATACAAAGCATACGCTCGCGGGAGCTCAACAACGGCAAGACCACCGTCGAAATCCTGCATGCGCGCCGGGTAAATGACCCGACAAGACAGTCAGGCGCTTTGAGAAGCGATGATGGCCGCGCCTAATGCAACCACAATTTGAGGATTCGCGGGGACAAGGACCTTGACCCGAAGCTCATTCTCCAGCAATCTGCGGACGCATGAATTCAGGGCCCCCCCGCCGACAAGGTGAACAGTATCGCTCGAACTGCTCAATCGCTTGTACATGCCCGTTATCTTCATGACCACACTTTGGTGAACTGCCAGCGCGATATCGTCCGGTGGTGTGCCCTTGTTAAGCAGTCCGATGACCTCGGATTCCGCAAAAACAGTACAGACCGAGCTGATCGTAATCCCTGGCGCACCGTATTGCGCCGCGCCGCCAAAGCCTGCCACGGAAAAGCCCAGCTTTTCTGCCATGATTTCGAGAAACCTTCCAGTCCCGGCCGCACACCGATCGTTCATTTCGAATTTGGCGATTCTACCCTCTGCATCCAGCAGTATGGCTTTCAAATCCTGCCCGCCGATGTCAAGAATGGCCCTTGCATGCGCACAATAGCTGCGAATTCCCCGCGCGCAGGCCCTTATTTCGGTCACGGAAGAAACGTTCTCGATTTCCAGAAGGTCCCTGCCGTAGCCGGTTGCCACAACAGGAACGCCGCCATACTTCGCGAGATAACGGCGGGCTGTTTCGGCCGGGCGGGAGGTCGCATCAACTACCTCCCACCTGCGGATTTCACCATCATCCAGCAAGACCGTCTTGATTGTCCTGGATCCAATGTCAATTCCAAGGCTCTGCATCTCAGTCACTCAACCGTTCGATGAAAGCCGCAATCCGCGTCTTTATCTGCCCGGTGTCCTCCCGGCTGTAGTCTGTCTCGATACGGATGGCGGGAATCCCGGCCTTCTCGAGCTCCTGTTCCACATCCAGCGCCTCAATGAGATACGGTGAGCAGAAATTCAAACCATACAGAACGACTCCGTCGGCCTTGTATTCTTTCGCCATTTTCTTGATATGTTCCAAACGCTCCGTATTCGGCGTGAAGACAGCACAGTCGATTTCAAGGTATCTCTCGACAAGGGCATCAATCAACCCGTTAACATCCGCGGAGGAATCATCAACGGTCCCTCTGCTTCCGCGTTCGCCAACGCACGACTCCTCGCCCACGATTATTGCATCAAAACCCTCGACAACGGCCGGAACTTTCCAGTTCGGAAC
>WJMI01000412.1 GCA_014728015.1 Chitinivibrionales bacterium
CCGCAAACCTTGACCAGTCAACCCCCAGGGATTCTTCGAAGAAATACCGCACGCGTCCCTCCTGGTTTCCCCCTCTGATTCCTCCGGCCCCTTTCTTGCAGATTATGGAATCGCCGCGGGCAACAAGAATCCACGTGGGATACGCGCGCACGTGTGCCGCATCGGCAAACCGTCCATCGTCGATATACACCATTTCTCCTACGCCGGCGGCGAATTGCTGCATGGCGGGCCCGCGGTCCTGGCCTACAATGACGGTTATCCCCACGAGGTCACTATTGCGATAATACGCGCGCAGGTCGTGGACAAACGGGACGGTCTCCCTGCAGGCCCGGCACCAGGAGGCCAGGTAGACATACAGGCAGTATTCCTTTCCATGGCACGGCACGCTTCCCGCCCACGAGCCCACACTGTTGGCTTCGGCAAGATCTACATGAGGCAGGCGCTGCTGGCGGCTGCATCCCGGGCCCGGATACATGCAGGCGGCAATGATGACAGCTGCGAGTGTCACGCGGCGGACCATATGTTGCACCCTCCCTGCGGAGAAGCGTTATCCAGAAATCCAAGCCTGCCCGGAACAAGATCATACAAGCAATAGCGGGAAGAGTCAACACGGCCCATGAATTGATAGCCTGGCTGGTTTCTCATGCAGCCGTCAGAGGTGTGGGCGACCCACCAAAGCAGCACAGTAGTGAGCCCCCGTTGGCCGGTGCAGGCTGTGTGGTGTATATTGCAGTCCAATCCGGCACGAGCATGTTTTCCCCGGGTATACAGACTCTCATACCAGCACGAAACCGGAGGCCCCGTGGCACAAAGCCTTCAGGCGCAAAAATGGCATTGCATTGATATCGAGTTTCCTTGCGGCAATATCGAGCGGCCGTTTGAGATCTCGCTGGAAGCTGAATTCGCGGGGCCGGGCGGTGCAACGCTCACGATCCCGGGGTTCTACAACGGCGATGATACCTGGGTCGTGCGATTCGCGCCGACAGCCGAGGGAGAATGGCGCTACCGCACCGCTGCCGGCGCGCAGGGGCTTGACAAAAAAGAGGGTGCCCTGCTGTGCGTGCCAAACACCAAGCCCTGGGTGCACGGCAAGCTGGTTATTGACACGGATCACCCGCGGCATTTCGTGTATGAAGATGGTACCCGGTATTTCACGATAGGATTTGAGCTCGACTGGCTGTTCGCGCTGGATCTCGAAACCGGCACACTCGATAAGACGTCACAGATTATCGACGAAGTCGCCGGGAACGGGTTCAATCACATTGTCATGAACGTGTATGCGCACGACGTTACCTGGGAAATCCAAGGCCGCGGCACCCCGCACGACTATTCGAACCCGGCCCGCTTCGTGTTCGGCGGGACCAACGAGGAGCCCGATCATTCGGTATTGAATATTGCATTCTTCAGGCACCTCGACCGGGTCATCGCCTATTTGCAGGAAAAGGAAATCATCGCGCACCTGATGGTATATGTGTGGAACAAGCGTGTCAACTGGCCGGAGAAAGGCTCGCTCGCCGACGACCGCTATCTCGACTATGTGGTTGCCCGGTACCAGGCGTTCTCCAACCTCGTGTGGGACGTTTCTAAAGAAGCGCTTACGTACGATTACTGCGGCCAGGACTATATCACCAACCGCGGACGGCGAATCCGTGCGCGCGATGCCTACAACCGCCTCCTCACGGTGCACGATGACAACTACTGCAGGAAAAACCCCGGCGAGGTGGACTTCCACTCGGTCCAGACCTGGCGAAGCGACCTGTACGCGCAGATGCTTGGCCTGTACGGCGAGCTTTCCATGCCGCTGTTCAACATCGAGCACGGGGGGTATGAAAAAGGCCCGTACAAAACATTCACCGGAGATTACCAGGACCCGTATGCCTGCCTTGAGCGAAACTACGAGTGCATATTCGCCGGGGCGTATTCCACCTACTACTGGCAATGCTCGTCGTGGAACATTGTCATTGGGGAGGTTTCCTCGCTCGATCCAAAGGTCCGTCCGCACTGGGAGTATTTCAAGTACATGCAGGAATACTTCGCGGATATTCCGTACCACGAGCTGATGCCCGCCCGCGAGGGCGTCATGAGCGGGCTCCTGCTGGCGAAGGAGGATCACAGCCTTTATCTCCTGTTCAAGCCAACCGGCAGCCACGCGTTCCATTTCACGCCTTCGCCGGATGTCAAGACCTACGATGCCGAGTGGTTCAACCCAGTCACCGGGGAGCGGCAGGCCGCCGGCACGTTCGAGCGGATCCATTTCCGCGAAATGGAGTGCCCGTGGGGCGAGCACATGGCCCTGCTGGCGATCCGCTGCTACAAAGAGTAACGCGAACGCTTCCGCCCGGCAAGTGCATCTGAGCGCCTTGTGCCGGATACCGTCGGCGGTAATCCAGCCTTTTGGGCGACAACACTTTACACTGCGTTCAATGCAATGTAGAATCTGATAGTGGCATCGCCACCTGCCGCGAAGGCCGCGTGTTTTCGCGCAAGGGGCGCGTACGCCGGTTTCATGAACAGCTCTTTTTCGGAACGCGTTGTGCAGCAGGAGAAAATCCGCATACGCCCGGACCAGCCGTCCCCGGCCGCCAAGCGGGCGATCACACTTCCCGACGGGCACAGCCCGACGCCGCTGGGCTCCGGGCTGGTGACAAAGGTCATCAGCACAGGCGGCGGCATGGCCGTGATCTACGAGATCTGGAACCCGGACCTGGAAATCAAGCGCGCGGTCAAACTGCTGCGCCCTGATCACACCCAGGAATCAGAAGAACGCTTCCAGACAGAGATGAAAATATGCGCGAAGCTGCACCACTCCAATATCGTCGAGATCTACGCCGTGGGAACGTGGAACACGCTCCCTTATATCGAGATGGAGGAAATCGAGGGGTATACCGTCGAGAAGCTGCTTGCCACGGCCGGCAGTCTTCCCGTCGAAGTGTGCACGTCAATCGGGATAATGGTCGGGCGCGCGCTCAACTACGCGCACAACCAGAAGTACATGCTCTACGGCAAGGAATACCAGGGCGTGATCCACCGGGATCTCAAGCCGAGCAATATCATGGTGCCCAGCGACGGTATCGTGAAGCTGATGGACTTCGGCATTGCCACGCCCACCTCGGCATCGATCCATACCATGGAAGGCACGGTGGTGGGCACGCTGCAGTACCTGTCTCCGGAACAGCTGGAGGGGAAGGAAATCGACGTGCGGGTGGACATCTATTCGCTCGGCACGGTCATGTACGAAATGTTGACCGGCGTGCGCGCCTTTCCCGAGGCGAACCTTGCCAAGCTGGTACCGGACAAGCTTAACAACCGGTATACACCGCTTGAGAGCTACAAGGTGCGCATCCCCCGGCCGCTGCGCGAGCTCGTGCATCGATGCATGCGCCACGAGAAGGAGCGCCGCATCGGCAATGCGCTGGAATTCCTCCGGGCGCTCGGCAAGATTCACAAAGGTCTCACGAGCCGCTCGCCCGAACAGGTCATGCGGCGGTTCATGCAGGAGCCGCCGAGCGAAAAGACGGTTATCAATACCCGGCGCCGACGCAATATCGTCCCGGCCCTGCTGTGGTCCGCTACCGCGCTTGCGTTCGCGCTTGCCATAGCCCTCGGGACCTACTACATTGTTCTGGCGCGCCGCAACCGGTATGAAATGATTGTCAGCGAGGAATATGGCGGGCAGGAGACAGAAGCGGTTTCCGGCGAGTCCGGGAAGGAGACATCAGAGGATGCTGCAAGCGGGCGGCAGGACGATGATGAGGGCATGCGACCGGCGGGAACGAGGCCTTTGCAGCGCGCTACGGGCCGCGCGAACGAACGTTCTCGAGCGGTCAGACGACCCCGGGATGCGGCACAGAGCGCGAACGCGCGCCGCGCGGGGGGCGATCCCGCCCAAGCGCGGCAGGAGCAGCCGGAAGATGCCGGCGCGGTGGCGGCACCGCCCCGGCAACCGACGCTTCTGGAGCGCCTTCAGCGAAAGCACGGCACCCGTGATGCCTCGCGGATTTTCGAGGCCGAAGTCGAAGAGGGCAATTTCAAGAGTGCCCTTGCCGTGTACCGCAGCATTCCCGCAGGTCAAACCGCCGGCAAAAAGACCGTTCTGTACCGCCTCCGCGCGTTGAAAGGCGCCGGACGCACAGGCGAGGCCAACAAGCTCCTGCGCGGCAGTGATGTCGCGGACGGCGAATTCTACCTTGAAAAGGCCATGGCCAACTTCGCGGCAAAGAACTTCGGGGCGGCGCAGCAAAATCTGACGAAAGCCTCCACCACGCCGGTTGCGTTCATGGACCAGGACGTATTCAGGGGCAAGCTTTTGCATGCAAAGGGCCTGTGCGCGAGCGGCCTGTTTGACGCGGGCCCGTCGGAGAAAGCAAAAAAAGAAGCCATGAGCGCGTGGTTCGAGGTGAAATCCCATTTCCGCCGCTTGCCGCAACACGCATTTTATAAGAAGGCGGATGAAGAAATCCGGCGGATTAACAAGGTCGCCATGCCGGAGTAGGCGGACGCATGACTACACACACGCGACGGCTGTGCTGGTGGATATCCCTGCTGTTGCTGCAGACAATGGCGGCCCGGGCCGCCGACACTTCTTCGGTTGATACGGCGGCACAGGAGCCGGGCGTGGCCGCGCCCGCGGCCATGCCGTACGATACACTCGCGGGCGATCTGCCCAATGTGGTCGTCGCCTCGGACCAGCCCTATCTCGTGGCCGGTGATATCTACGTACCCACCGGAAAGAGCGTTACCATCGAGCCCGGCGCGGTGCTGTTGTTTGTAAATTTCACCGGCCTGCAGATTCAGGGACGGCTCGTAGCCAAGGGCACCGGCGACAATCCGGTGGTCTTCACCTCCGAGAACGACACAGAGTACAACCGGCACGAATCGCCGGACCCCGCGCCCTACGACTGGAACGGCGTGTATATCCACAAGGATGCGATCGGCACCGAAATGGAACACTGCATCGTTCAGTATTCAGTCGACGGCCTCGTGTCGGAAACCCGGTTTGTCCGGCTCGCCCCCTGCGTGTTCCGGCACAACGGCAGGGCGAACCTGACCATCGAGGGTGTGGAGCACGATGTGGGCGAGGGGCCGTACGAGTATTCGCTTTCAGTCAAGGACGCCAAGCTTGACGGCGTACCGCTGTCGGTGCTAAGCGATCCTCTCGCCCCGCGAAGGAACATTCTTCGCTACAGCGGTCTCGCGCTCGCGGTGGGCGGCGCGGCCCTGGGCGTGGTATTCGCATCGAATTTCAACGCGGCATCCGATAAGCTGGACCGGCTGAGCAGTACCGAGCCGTCGAATCTTGCGGCGAATACCAGCGACGATTGGGAAGACGCCCGGGACGAAAGGCGCCGGCAGGCCTTGTCCATGGTTGCCGGATGGAGTGTAATGGCTGTCGGCGGGATCGGGCTGAGCATCTCGTTCACGTTCTGAGACGAACCATGCGCGAAAGAACAATACGCACACACGCGGTATTCATATTGAGTGCGATTGCCGCCGTTGCCGCGCTCTGCCTTCACTGCGCCCAGAAGTATAACCCGTTTTCCGACTCGGACAACGCCGGTATAAGCATTGTATACGCCAGCATGGAAGACGGCGATACGGTGCGCGTCTTTTCGGCGGAAACCCTGACCGTCATTGTGACGGTCAAGGAGCTCATGGAGGAAATTGCCGTATACGCCGGGCACAATCGCTTCTTTGACGATGCGGATACCGTCATCGAAAGCTCCCTGTTCGAGCGCGAGCCCTTCACGTTCCGGTTCTCGTTCTACGATACAGGATGGCAGGCAATCCGTATTGTCGCGCGGCGGCGCAACGGCACGACCGCGGCCGACACGATCTCCCTGTTCGTGGCGTCTCCGCTTTCCCAGAACGATATCGTTGCCAACGAGGGGGACTCCGTGGTGTTGTCCACCCCGCCGGTCGGTGATAACGATGTCACCTACCACTGGCGCTTCGGCACGAGCACCGAATACACGTCACGCGCCTGCTCGGCAGGCGTTGCCCTGTCGGCGGCCGTGCTGGCGGGGCAGGGCCTCCTGTGGGTCTCGGACGGAACGCATCACTCGCCGGTTGACACGTTCGTATTCTCGCTTACGGATACGGTCGCGCCACACATTCGGGTGTACAACCAAGGATACCAGGGCCGGGACACCGTACTGACCGG
Organism: Chitinivibrionales bacterium; assembly: GCA_014728015.1. Classification (GTDB taxonomy): domain Bacteria; phylum Fibrobacterota; class Chitinivibrionia; order Chitinivibrionales; family WJMI01; genus WJMI01. Next base: position 6,161 of record WJMI01000412.1, read on the forward strand.
TGACACAGTCTTCTCGTTCAAGGTGCGCATCACTGACGGCGCGGAACTGGGTGTCGATTCCGCATCGGTCAATGGCGCGGCGTTTGACGGCGCCTACAACGGGGTGTATTACACCATTCTCGACTCCATGCATACCAGCCCCGAAGGAAGCCCGCGCATGATGGCGGTATACGCGCTCGACCGGTTTACCGCGGGCAACGAAACCCGAGACACGTTCTGGGTGGCGTTCTCGGATACCGTGGCGCAAAGCGCCGGCGCGCGCATCGTGGTCACGACACCATCGGCCGACACGACCACAACCGGCGCCGACAGCTCATACGTGTCCGGGTTCGTGGAACAGGTCTCTCTCGACTCGCTGAACCTGACCATGTCGCTGCTGGTCAACGGCACGCCCAATACCACGGTGCGCGGGATCACCACCGACGGCGGCACCTGGGAATGGACCATTGCGCTCCCCGCCGACACGAACGCGATAACCGTTCGGGCGACCGACAACGCCACGAGCGATCTGGTTGACGAAAAAACACTGGTTATTGTCAAGGACCCCGGGGCGGCCGATACGACCGCCCCGAGGATTATCGAAGTGCTGGCCGGCGGCGCCGCGGCGGACGGCGCATTTACCACCCGGGCCCGCGTGGGAATCACCGTGCGCGCGTATGACGAAGGAATGGGGATCGATACGCTGACGATCAACGATTCTCCCGCCGCGCCGCTTGCCGATGCTCACTGGTTCGGAGACACGGTCGCGCTCGCGCACGTTGCCGCGGGCAACGAAATCGTGGTGCGTGCCCGCGATGCATCCGGCAACGACACCCTGGTCACGGCGATCGTATACCGCAACCGTACGGCCATCGTGCAAACCGTACCTGCGTCGGTGAACGTGGAAGCCGGCGCGGGCTACACCGATTCAATCACCGCCGCTGACCCTGACGGCGATACACTGAGCTTCTCCATCGTTGCGGGTCCCGACGGCCTCGGTATCGACAGCACGACCGGCATCATCACCTGGACCCCGGCCGCCGGGGACACCGGCCGGCAAAACATCACGATTCGCGTATGGGACGGGTACCAGCCGGTGTTCGCAAACTATGCGCTTCATGTGTACCCCTCCGGCGAGCTGCCGCCGGGGCCGCTCGCCTTTGCCACCCAGAGCGAGGATTTTCCGGTATTCCTCGAAGCAGGAACGGATACACTCCGCATGGTTCTTCACGTGGAGGGCAACAGCGGCGTGGGACCGTTTGCGTTTCGTGCCGTGCTCCTCGACAAGGACTCGGCACTCCTTTCCGCATCGGCGGAAAGCACCATCGTGTGGGCTCCCGATACGGCCGACACCGGCTACCAGCAGCTCCGGATCATCGTTACCGATGCCCTTCTCGATGCCGACACCCTGTATCCGCGTATTCTGATCGTGCCGCCCAACAGGACGTTTGATCTGTCGGTGGCGTTCGGGGGAGACACGCTCGGCGACGGCGCGCTCGATCTGAATGCAAAGCAGGACGCCGACACCCTGACATTCAGGATAGACGATCCCGACCATCCGATTACCGAGCGCCACAGTGTGACGATACTGCTCTGGCGAACGCAGAGCATAACCACCATCGATTCGACCGTAGCGGATACGTTCTCGGTGGTGGTCGATTCGGGCGCCCTTGACGGGTATGACACCGTGATCGTGACCGTAGAGGACCGCGCCGGCCACAGCGTTACCCTGGCGCAATCCGTGTACTACGGTGTACCGCCCAATGCACCTGCGATCGTCTCGCCGGCCAACGGGTCGACTATCGGCGGGCTGGGCGCCGTGCTCACGTGGACGTGTACCGACGACGACGGCGATTCGCTGTGGTACGATGTGTATTTCGGCGATATCTCCGGCATGACGCTTCAGGGCACGACCGGAGAAACAACCTACGCTGTGTCTGGCTTGTCGCCGTCCACAACCTACTACTGGCAGATAATCGCCCACGACTGGAAATCCCAGACCCAGGGACCCGCGGGATTCTTCGACACGCCGTGACGGCCATGACCCTTAATTCCGCGCGGGGGCCCACGGCGGCCGTGTTGCGCAATGTCCTGGCCGCCATCGTATGCGGGACGCTGATGCAGTGTATTTTCGATGCGCGGGGAGAGGCCGTGCGCATATGCTGTGTGGGCGACAGCATCACGCGCGGGGATTCGCCGGCTGGCACAAGGCCCGCGTCGTATCCCGATGAGCTTCAGGAATTTCTCGGCGAAGCGTACGAGGTCTGCAACCTGGGCAGCCCGGGAACCTGCGTGCTCAAGGATGCCTACGGGCCCTACTGGGAGACGGACGAGTTCGCCCGCGTGTTCGAGCTGGAGCCGAAGGTGATTGTCGTGATGTTTGGAACGAACGACTCAAAACCGTATAATTGGTCGAGCGACAGCGCGTTCCTGCGGGACTACCAGGACCTTGTAGATACGCTTCGCGCCAGTGCGGTACGCGCCCCCCGGATTTTCTTGTGCACCCCGCCTCCCGCGTTCAGCAGGGCGTACGATGTTTCTCCCGACACCCTGCACAACCACATTGTTCCAAACATTCAACAACTGGCCGCGAGCCGGCATGTGTCACTGGTTGATTGCTACACGCTGCTGGAAACAGAACCAGAGAATTTTCCCGACGGCATCCATCCCGACGAGAAGGGGGCGATGCTTATCGGCGCGATTGTGCACCGCGCGCTGGAGGAGAAGTAAATGCCCGGGCGGGTCCCTACTCGTGAGGCCGCGCGCGTCCCGCATCGCGGAGGCGCGTGTCGTGCGGCCGCGCTGGCGGTGCTGGTTCTGACAGCGCCTGGCGCCGCCCGGACCAAGATCGCGTGTGTGGGCAACAGTATCACCGAGGGGTGCGAGACCTTTGGTCCGGGAGAGCACCGCTATCCGGCCCACCTTGACGGGTACTTCGATACGAATTTTGTGGTAGTCAATTTTGGCGTGGCCGCGCAGTGTGTCTTGAAGAAAAGCGACGAGCCCTACTGGTACAATCCCATATTCCCCTATGTGTTCGAATTCCAGCCGGACACGATTACTATCATGCTCGGCACCAATGATTCCAAACCGCAGAACTGGGCCCACAAGAAGGATTTTGCGCGCGACGTGACGGCGCTCGTGGACACGTTTGCCTCCATGGAAACGAACCCCGACATCTGGCTGTGCCTGCCGCCGCCGGCGTTCGAGAATTTCATCTATCAGGATATCAATGGCGAGATAATCCATGACGAAATAGTGCCGCTGATTCGCCAGGTCGCCGTGGGCCGGGGCATTCCCCTGATTGACACGCATACCCCCCTTCTCGATCACGAAGACTACTTTCCCGACGGTGTCCATCCCAATCCCGACGGCGCATCCGAGCTTGCCGCCATCATCGCGGCATCGCTGAAGGCCGGCATGGACATACGCCACGATGGCTTGCAGGGCCCGGCAGTGCGGGCCGTCCCCCGTGATTATCCGGTACTCTCGCTTGGCGGCGCGGTTGTGCGCGACGCGCGGGATTTCCGGGAAAGAACAACGGTCTACACGGTTCTGGGCAGGCGGCTGGGCATTGCCGGGCAACGGGGAAAAGCCCCGACAGACGGCCGGACCGTGCGCAAGGGCCTCGCCGTGTGGATCGCCCGCGAAAAATAGGGATCCTTCATGACCAACCCGGTGACTTTTCGGATGCGCGCGGTACGTATTGTGGTACAGCTTGTCCTCGCGGCAGTGCTTCTGGCGTGTGGCTGTCGCGGGCTGATCCACGCAAAGAAAACGTTTTTCAGGATGGATACGGTGGTACATGTCACGATTGTCGCGCCGCGCGGCGCGGACCTCGATACCGTGTGGCAGGGTCTGGACAGCCTTCTTGAAAGCTGGGAACAGCGTTTCTCCCCGTATCATGCAGCATCGGAGGTCCGCGCGCTGAACGAACGCACAGCCGACAGCACGCGGATAACACCGACCCTGGCGGCAATGCTTGAAACCGGACTCGCCTATGGTGACACGCTCGACGGCGGGTTTGATGTGACAATCCTGCCGGTCAAGGATGTGTGGGGGTTCGGCGTGCCGGCCGGTCCGAAAGGAATTCCCTCACCACAGGATCTCGCCGCCGCCCTGCGGCGGGTAGATTACCAGCGCGTCAAGGTCGACAGGGAGGCGGGTGTCGCGTATTTCGACGATGCCGGCGTGGTCGTTGATGTGGGCGGCGTTGCCAAGGGGTACGCGCTGCGCGCGGCCGGCCGGCATCTTGTCCGGGCGGGTTTTGACAACTGGCTCGTGTCGGCCGGGGGGGATATCTTGTCGAGAGGGAAACGTCACGACAACCGTCCGTGGCGTATCGGGATCCAGCATCCGCGGGACCCGGACAGCCTGCTCACAACGGTCACACTCGACAGCGGGTCCGTGGTCACCAGCGGCGACTACGAGCGCTGTTGGGAAAAAGACGGTGTGCGCTATCATCACATATTCGATCCCCGCTCCGGGACATGCTGCCGGCGAAACCAGAGCCTGACTGTCTGGAGCATGGATCCTGTTGAGGCGGACATCGTGAGCACGGGGCTGTTCTGCCGGGCGTACGGCGACATTCTGGCGTTCGTGAATGCCCGGCCGCGGCTGGCATGCGTGGTCGTCGACAGCGCAGGGGAGATGCACGCGAGCCGGGTCTGGCAAGACAGGATGCAGTGAGTTTTGGTCGCCAAGAGCGTTTCCGCGGGCGGCCGTATTCCATTCTCCCACGAGCGAGAATACGCTACCGTCGCCGTCCCGTTGACACCCGGCCAGAATGAGGATATATTGAGAAGGGCACATTCTGTAAACCACGTCCGCTTTCGAAGGGGGGCAGCCATGAAATTGCTGCGCGGTATCGTGATCCCTGCGGCCTTGCTGATGCTTGTCGGCTGCAGCATGGATCAGACCATTGTCCTGGAGCATCCATCCGAGGCAAAGCCGGGCGACCAGATGAGCGTCAGCCTGGTGAACAATTATGTGTATTTGACCAGCGGCACGGCCGTGATGGCGCCGGTGTCGCGCGACAGCATCCACGCGGCCGTGGGCACGCCGGAGGGATGGTCTGTTGAGGCCATTTCGTTTTATGTCGCCGACCAGTTCGACATCGCGAACCTGGCGGCGTCCGCCGGGGAAAACATGGATTCCATCGAGTTCGCGGAGATGCTCGTGGATTCGGTGAGCGCATACCGCGCGCGTGCGCAGGCCATGCCCGAGGATGCCGGCATGGCGGACGCCTTGGCCGGGCGAGTCGTCGCGGCGCACGGCCCCTCCGGTGATGACAGCATTGATGTGCACACCGATTCGGTGGAGTTGTGGCATACGTACAGCGCGGCCGTCGGCATTTCCCTGGATGCCGGCGATCCGGTGGACACGTTCGTGGTTGCTGATTCTCTCGACACGTCGATCACGATATCCGCCGACACCGTGGGCATGACCATCATACCGGTCTTCATCTACGTACAGGTGAAAGCGGCCGCGGCGGAAGACAGCGTGGTTCTCTACTATTACACGAAGACCGCGGGAATGCCCGACACGGTTGTTGACAGCTCGGACATGACCGCGCTGATTGACCAGGGCGATATGGCCTACGTGAACGTTGCCGTGAGCAGCGCGGCCGGCGTGGCATCGCGGACTGTCCCGGGCCGCGCGGGTCTTCTGGTTCGCGCAATGCCGGATCCGTTCACCGCGCAGACCGTGATTTCGTTCCCGTCGTTTGAGCGCGCCGCGCGAATGGACATCTACTCCGTGGAAGGGGCACTGGTCAAATCGCTGGCAATCGACGCCGGGCAGAGCGCGGTGACCTGGAACGGCACCGACAATGCGGGTGCGACCGTGACCGCGGGAACCTATCTGGCAAGATTTCGCGGGGCGCGGGAACCGGAAGCGGTCAGGATTCGGTTTCTGCCGTAGTCGGTCGTTGCAGAATAAGAACTTGAAACAGGCGGGTGCGGCGAGGCCGTGCCCGCCTATCTTTTCTGTTTGAGGCAGC
>WJMI01000413.1 GCA_014728015.1 Chitinivibrionales bacterium
ACGAAACGGGGCCCCCGGCGCTCGTCCGCGCCGCCCCCATTGCGCCTACTATTGTAAACGTTAGCGATTCCCTATTGACATCTGGCTCATCCTAGTATATACTTAGTATATACATCAACAGGAGGCCCGAATATGAAGACGAGAGTTCAGCGGTGGGGAAACAGTCAGGGACTGCGTTTCTCGCGCGACATCTTGCGGCGGGCGCGGATATCCGTGGGTGATGAAGTGGAGGTCACGGCACGAGATGGCGCCATTGTGGTCAAACCAAGTCACGAGGTGCGCGGGAAGTACGACCTGAGACATCTAGTGGCCAAGATGCCGCGCAACTACAAGCCTTCAGAGGAAGACTGGGGCTCGGTTGCCAGCAAGGAGGTATGGTAGATGCCTCACCACGTGCCGAAGAAAGGCGATTTTATCGCATTGACTTTCGACCCCCAATCGGGCCATGAGCAGAAGGGGCGTAGGCCAGCCCTGGTCGTGAGCAACACTCTATTCAACCAGAAGACAGGCATGGCGGTAGCGTGCCCTCTCACCAACACCAACCGCCGCGTACCGTTTCATGTGGCCGTTCCAGACGATTGCATACTCACAGGCTTTGTCATGGCCGATCAGGTCAAGGCACTCGACTACGGTGCCAGGAGAGCCAAGTTCATAGACAAGGCGCCACAGGAATTGCTTGACGAAGTTCTGGCAATCCTCGACGCGATACTGTACTGAGTCGAGCTAACATTTATTAAAGGCCCCAAGTCAAGAGAAAACAATCCCCCTAGCCCTCAAACTGGTTTTCGATTGGCAACCCCCGCATGGCACGGGAGGTCCGGTTTGGCACAAGGGCTTCTCTCTGACATTTTCGCGAACTGCCTTCGGGTTTCTCCCGATGGTTTCGACGGCTGACAAGCCATCTGCTCCAAACAATTATAGGGTATCAAGCATGCGCGTTCGCCGAGGCTTGCGCGCAGCCCTGAGCCGGCAATCCGGCTCACCGGAAATAATTTGAGACTCTCAGGTCCTATTCAACGGCGATATGGTTCACCCCGGCGCGGTTGTTCATGGTGTTGTTCGGGTGTCCAGTTAGAGCGTGGTTCACTGAGAGCGCAGAAAGCGTGAATGTCAGTGTATATAGGTGCGAGCAGGCGGCGTCCCATTCAAGGCATCGGTTGGGGCATTGTGGCCACGTCCCCGTACCAGTTAGGGCTGACGGCTCGCCGCCTCTCGCACGAAGCTATGCTCCCAGGAACTTGTTCAAGTCGAACACCTCCTTGTTCTTGAGCATGTAATAGACGGCAACGGCAAATTTATGCGACAGGACAGTCATGGACTTGCTGGGGCTGAATCGTTTGAGCAGCTTCTCCCGGTAATCGACGATTTCGGGGTAGCAGCGCATGGCAGTGACGACCAGTTCGCCGAATGCCCATCGCAGATACGGATTACCGATCTTCTGGTTCCTGCTCACGCCCTTCTTGTGGGCGGATTCCCAGTCGAGTTTGACCACCCGAGCATAGGAGGAGAATCGCTGCGCGGTCTTGAATCGGTCGACGGAATGCATTTCGTAGAGAATGGTCAAGGCGAGGATATCGCCCAGTCCCTTGATGCTCTGCAGCAGCACGAGTGAATGGTAGTCGTGGTGTTTTGCCTGCTTGAGGATGTGGTATTCGAGCTTCGGCAACTGTTTGTCTATGTATTCGATGAGGTCGGCGTCGATTTCTACGGTGAGTGCAGCATCTCGCGATTTCATAAGAGCGGTGAGCTCGTGACGTCTCTTCTTCTGGGCCACCACTCTTTCGGGGAAATCCTCTATACCATGGGCGTAGGCGAAGATGCGGAGGTGGCGGAAGAGCCCTGAGCGCAGTGCGACAAGCTTGTGGCGCCGTCGCAGCAGGTCGCGTGTGGTACGCATCTTCTCGGGATAGGCGTAGGCAACAGGGAAGAGGTTTGAGCGCAGCAGGTGCGCGATTTTCTTTGAGTCGAGCTTATCATTCTTCTTCTTTGTACCGTGGATAGACTTCATGTAGAGGGCATGGCCCAGGTAGAAGTCAATGTTCTTCCTGTGGCACCCATCGGCGAGCCAGTACCAGTTGAAGGTGCATTCGCATGCCACCGACAGAGAGGGCAGGTACGGTTTGAGCACACGGAGCACTTCAGAGAATTTGCTCTCAATCTCTTCGTGAACGAGAACCTTCCCCGGCTTGTTCATAATACAGACATAGGTCGTTTTGGCATGCAGGTCTATGCCACAGTAGTATTTTGTGTTGACGGCTGCAAGTCGCATAAAGGCCCCCTTTTCGGGAAAATTGTGAATAAGTAGCACTCACAAAATCGCTCCGAAGAGCGGGGCCTTTTCAATAAAATCAACGCATTAACCGCTGACGCACGCTCCCGTCTCCGCCCTTCGGGCTTGGGCCGTCGCCTGGCGGCTATGGCCGCACAAGTCGCCGCGGCAGGTCGGGTTCCCCTTTCGCGCCGAGCAATGGCGATCGGTATCTGCATGAATAGGAGTTTATAAGATGCTCTACGTGATCAAGTCCGGCACGGTGGAAATAGTAAAGAAGACCATGCAGGGCGATCCGTACACCGTGACCGAGCTTCGCGCCGACATGAATATCTTCTTTGGCGAAATGGCGCTTCTCGATTCCGACAAGCGCTCGGCGAGCGTGACATGTAAGACCGACTGCGATTTCTACGTACTGAAACGCGAGGACTTCCTCAAGCTCGGCGAGATCAACAGCCGTGCCTCGTTGGCGATAACGCGGGAGCTGTGCCGCATTCTCTGCCGGCGACTGCGCAAGATGAACAGCGACGTGATTACCCTGTTCGATGCGCTTGTCGGCGAGGTGGAGGAATCGGGAGGCATAGCCGAATAGCGGCGTGCCGTTCGGGCCAACAGGCACCAATCGGGAGTGCGGCCCATGGACCATCCTGCATGCAACCGCGCACCTCTTGCTGTCCTGCTATGCGTAGCGACATGATTGCCGTGCACGCGCTCGTTAAGCTGTACCCCTCCTCCCACCCTGTCCCCAGAGGGGCAAGGGTGGAAACATGGAAGAGGGTGCGGGGTACAATGCGTGGCGGACTTATGACGCTGTGTATAGCAGCGCTACTCGCCTCGGCGGCGACCATTCCCTCGGTTCCTTCCGGTCATCCCCGCGTCTTCATCAATCCGCAAGAGCTGCCGGGGCTCAAACAGCGCGTTCAGAACAGCGCCTTCTCCGAAACGTGGCAGGAGGTCCGGGGCTCGAGCAAGCCTCTGTGCAAAGCATTTGTCGCGATGGTGCAGGACGATCAGACTCTCGCGCAGGAGGCGGCGGCCGCTGCTCTCACTGCGCTGAAAGCCTGCAACGATGCGCGCACCCCGTACAATGCCATGCATGTTGGCGCCTGTGTGTACGACTGGTGCTACGACGCGCTGACGTCGCAGCAGAAGCAGGAGTACATCGCCGAGTTTGAGCGTGTCGCCGGCCTGCACTCACCGTACTACCCCGCGCGCAAGGAAGCCAACGCGATCGTCGGGCACGACTGCGAGGCCTGGCTTCTGACCAATCAGCTCCCGGCGGGCGTGGCCATCTACGACGAGAGCACGACCATGTACGATTCCGCCGTGCACCTGTTCTTCAGCAAGTTCGTCGAGCCGCGCAATTTCCACTACCAGTCGCACATGCACCATCAGGGCGACTCGTACATCGGCACCCGTTTTCAGCACGACATGTACGCCGCGTGGCTCTTCAGGCGGATGGGCGCAGGGGCGGTATTCGACTCGGCGCAGCGCTACGTTCCGTACCAGATCATTTATCATCTCAGGCCCGACGGGCAGCAGATGAGAAGCGGCGACACGTACGACGATCGCGGCAAGAGCGGCCAGAAACGGTTCTGCGCCATGGCCGCGGGGACCTATTACGAGGACCCCTACCTGCTTGCCGTTACCGACTCAGACATCTTCTGGAGCAAGAGCGACCAGCACTGCGTGTTCGAGCTTTTGTGGAGACCGACGACCGCGTCAAAGCCCCTCGCCGAGCTTTCGCTCACCAAGTACTTCCCCCATCCTATGGGCGAAATGGTGGCGCGGACCGGCTGGACAATGGGAATCGAGAGCACGGCTGCAGTCGTGCACATGCGCATCGGCAACTACTTTTTCGGCAACCACCAATGCAAGGACTTCGGCATCTTCCAAGTGTACTATCGCGGGCCGCTCGCGATATCGTCGGGGATATATGAGGGAACGAATAACAGCTACGGCTCCGCACACTGGACGGCAACCTGGACCTGCACACTTCACTCCGGCACGATCTGCCCGGCACCGCAGACAATGTCAGCATCTGGATATCGGATGGCGCGGCCACGCCAACCTTCACCGAGCAGGTCCTGGCAACCACGGGATCGCACTATTCCAAGGTAGGCGATGTGGGTAGTGATGGCGACCCCGACGTTGTCGGCGCCAACTGGAGCAGCCCTGATCCTTTCGAACTCTGGGAGAACCGGACCGATCCCGCTACTTCGGCAATGCACGCGGCGCCCGCCGGCCCGTCACCTCACCTGTCGCGGCCCGCCCTGATTCTGCTTTCGCGATTCAACCTCACGCACACGGGCACGTGTTTCACGATCAACGGCCGTCTACTCAACACTGATGGGCCGGTCCACGCCGCCCCGCCGATCGTGCTCATCGAGCCGCAGTAGTACCCCTGTGCTATCGCGCAACGAGTCGCTGGGATTCGGTCCAGAGCCCGCATCTGGCCCTGAGCAGATACATACCTGCAGGCAGACTGGCGATCGAGCAGGAAGCAGTGCCGCGCGCAGGAACGGACCCGGCACGAAGGATTCTTCCGTTGGTGGTTACCAGTTGCCATGTCATCGACGCGCTGTGCCCGTTGCGCACGCGCATCGAACCGGCTTCCAGCTGCGCAACAGGCTCAGTCGACGAGAAACTCACGACCGGTCGAGACGTCCTCGCCACCGCTCCGCCCAGCTCGTACGCACCGATATCAGGGGCACTGCCGCTGTACGGCAGGCTGACGCCGTCACCGTCGCTCCACGAGGCGCTCGAGGCGAGCGTGATCGTGTTGGTCCCGTAGTTGATATCGGCTATTTCAACCGGCGATCCACCGCCGATCATGATCTCATCCGGGTCAACTATGCCGAAGCCGTCATGGAAGTATCCGGCATCTTCCACCACGAGAGTGGTTCCCGACCCGCCGCCGACGGCCTCGGTCAGTGCTACACCGGCATCCTCGCATGGGCTGCCGGACGAGATGCCGAAATCCGCCTGCGCGGACGTACCTGCCGCTGTAAAACCGGGATCATCGCTGATGTTGGC
>WJMI01000414.1 GCA_014728015.1 Chitinivibrionales bacterium
CCATCCTGCTTTGCTCGCTGCTTTTTCAGCGACGGAGCCGGGCGCTCAACGCGCTCGGGCTCGCGGCCATTATCTGGCTTCTGCTGTCTCCCCGAAGCCTGTTTGCTCCGGGTTTCCAGCTGTCCTTTGCGGCAACCGCGGGTATCCTGCTGCTGTATCCCGTGCTGTCCAGAAACCTGCTTCCGGAAAGCGACCGCCTTTTCATAGTGCTTCTGGTAAAACCCGTGCTTCGCGTGTTCTTTGTCTCGGTGTCGGCCTTTGCGGCCACTGCGCCTGTACTGATGTACCATTTTGGAGAGCTGTCCCTTTTCGGCCTGGCCGCCAACCTGGTTGCGGTTTCCCTGATGACCGTTACCATGAATGCGTTTTTCGCCGGGACTGTCGCATTCGCCCTGTGGCCGCCGGCAGCCACCGCCGTGATGCGGGCGGCTGAAGCAAGCCTGTGGGTCACCTGCCGCATCGCCGACTTCGGAGCATCGCTTCCCTGGGCAACCATCGCGTTACCCGTTCCTCCTGTCGAGCTGACCCTGGTGTTTGTCATGTTTCTTCTGGGCCTCGCGGCAACAGGAAAGGATTCTTTCAAGGGATACGTTTCATGGGCGGCGCCGGGCATGTTCGCTGTCATACCACTCGTGCTTCTTGTACGAACATGGACCATGCCCATGGAAACGATATCATTCTCCCTTGCCGAAGGCGACATTGCCGGCATACGCTTTCCCGGCGGAAACTGCTGGCTCGTGGGCGCCGGTCCCGAAACCCGCTACAACAGGCCGTACCGGGATGCGATACAGCCGTGGCTGCGAGGCACCCTCTTCGGCCGCCTGACAACCGTGGTGCTTCCGCAAACCCCGACAAACATCGTGCACGATCTCGAGCCAATCCTGCAAAACCACGATGTGCGCGAGCTGGTCCTCTGCCACGAGCCGCGCGATCCGCTTCTTCAAGAAGACCTCCAGGGGTTTTTGGGCGAATACAAGGTCCGGCTCAACCTGCTGCACCGCCCCACGGCATTTGTCCCGTCGCCGGGATGCACCCTCAGGGTATATCCCGGTGAGGGGCATGCCGGATATGAGCTACGATGATCGATTACCGGTAAGATCGCGTGCAACGCGGCGGTCTATTGTGGTATTATCCAGCAACAACAGAGCAATTGATACCCCGGAAACAACGCCAACTATCCATGTAACCAACAGCACCATACGCGCGACAAATTAGATTGCAGGGGAAGGAGGCCTGTCGTGAAACCGCTCAAGTATGCTGTGTGGCTGATAGCAGCGGGCATATTTGCCGCCAGGGCAGATTCTATCGTGGTGCTTGGATCTTCCACTGCCGCGGGCATCGGCCCGGTCAACCCGGACAATGCCTGGGTAAACCGCTACCGCGAATATGTTCAGGCTATTTATCCCGGCATCGATATAATTAACCTTGCTGTAGGCGGTTACACGACATACCATATCCAGCCTACCGGCAGGCAAAACCCGGCCGGGAGACCTTCACCGGATCCCGAGCACAACATAACAAAGGCCCTTTCCTATGGGCCCGGGGCGATTGTCATCAATTTGCCAAGCAATGATGCCGCCTACGGGTATGGCGTTGAGGAGCAGCTTGCCAACTATGACTCGGTGCTCGTACAGACCATATCAGCGGTGTTGGCCAAGGCATTCGAGCAGGGCGTGCCGGTGTGGATTGCCACCACCCAGCCGCGCAACCTGGGAGATGCGGGAAGGCAGAACCTTATGGACGTGCGGGACAGCACGTTCGCCCGTTTCGGCGGCAAGGCCATTGATTTCTGGACCGGCCTGGCTGAAACCGACGGCACTATCAAGCCGCTCTACAACTCGGGCGATAACGTGCACCTCAACGATACCGCGCATGCTCTTCTCTTTGGACGGGTCGTGGATGCCGGAGTGCTGGAGGCAATTGTCCCCAGCGCGGCTGGTTTTGCGCTTGCGGGGCCGGGCGGGCGTGAGATGCCCGCTCAATCCGCGGGACACCATCCGGTGGTTCACCGGGGCAGCGGCATCACTCACGCGGTCCTGTATGATGTCCGCGGAAGGGCCGTGGGAGATGCTCGAGGGCGGATGCTCTCCTCGGGCTCGTATCTCTACAGGCTGGAGGGTGTTGGAACGCGGGCGGCACAAAGAACAATGCAGCGGAAATAGCACACGCTTCTGTGCTACCGGGTCAACACGACTTCGTATTCCGGCGATGACAGATGCGACCGTGTCCAGAGAGAGAAATAAACCGTATCTTCCAGCGCGCTGCTTATCGTGAAAATCCTGCAGGAGCCGCTATCCTGGGGAGTCAGCTCTGAAGCGGCCAGGGGCCTGAGAAGAGAAAGCTCGATGCCGTTCCAAAGCGTGTCGTTTGATGCGCACACGCAAACCTGAAACGTATCTTCTGAAAAAGCCTGCGCCTTGTACACATCCTGATCGTTTGTGGGAAACAGGGTGTGCTGCTGGACCGAGTCTTGCGGCAAAAATGTTGCAGCGGCCTCACTGTTGTCGTCTTCATATGTATCCACGGTATCGCTGCCCGCGTAGGTCCGCACCAGAAGGTCGTAAGCCCCTGGAAAATCGTCGGTTGTGGCAATGGCCACTTCAGGGCCCCGGTGAAAGCGGCTTGGCCGGAATACAGACGAATCCGCTTTGGATATCATAACGAATTTGATATCGGTGCCGTCGACCGGCCCAAGATGCACATCAAACTCCCTGCTGTCTCTGGGAGTAACGATTATTTCGTACAGGGTATCCGGGTTCAGTTCGTAGTAGAAATTGTCCGGGCCCTCGTCCAGAATGCTCAGTTCGTAGGTCGTGTCAATAAGCAGTTGATTTATATCGGAGGTATCGTCATAGAATGCATCTTTTTCCACGCCCTCCAGGCCTGTTACAGCAATGTCTACAAGCACATGCTGCGGAACTTCTCCAATGTAGACGCGGGCCTCTGCCAGGGCCGTATCTTTGACCCTGGCATCAGCGCTGAGAACAAGAAACAGCGTATCCAGAGTATCGGTCCAGTATGTTCTGCCGGTCGATCTGCTGTCAGGCAGCATGCCGTATCGGGAGCTTCGCCGGTTCATCACTCCGACATACCAGTCTCCAGAATTGAAGGCATCTGTTATCGAATACGAAACGAGCTCAAAGGGTTGCATTGGAACCTGATACACGTATTTCGTCAGGTAATGGTCGAAGGCAATGGTGTCGAGAATAGAATCGGAAACCGTGGCGCGCACTGGATTCTTGGAACTCAATGACAGGCTGTCGCTTCTGTAGGATCCTTTGGACGCGCTGTCCAGGCTTGCGGAATCAAGCATCCGCATGGAATAGTGTCCCTCTCGCTCGTTCTGGTAGAGACTTACCGCGATAATGACCGTACAGGCATCGAACACACTGACAAGAGGCTGGTTATGGTCCATCTCGTACACTACTGCTTCATCCAGGTACGAAGAGTCTATTGCGCCGGCGGGCTTGGCAAAAACTTCAACAAGAAGCTCGCGCTGGCTTTCGCAGGCCAGGTCATAGCGCCGGTACGGCTTGGCAGCCCACCAGTAAACATGGGTCTGGCCGCGGGGAATCTCTGCATCGATCCACGAGGAATCGAGCACGCCCATACTCACCACAGAATCCGGGACGGGCGTGACGAATTCTTCATGGGTCATGGGCAGAAAGCTGTGCTCCGAGCAGGCAAGCAAGCCCAACGCAAGCAGGGCGCCAAATGCCGGCAGAGCATAGGTACCATGTTTATTCATTTTGGCCTGTCGTGCGGTTCCCAGGGAAGACCCATGCGGGCCGAGCCCCAGAACATCAAAGCATCTTCATTGTGCAGCCATGCTGCGGGATTTATGGCCGGGCCGACCTCGACGGTGAACGCCTTGCAGCCGATGAGCAGTCTGGGATTGATACACCAGTGAGACTCGCCCCCATACCAGTGGCATAATTCGAGGGCGGCGGCAAGCGCATGCGCCAGCCTGTAGTCGATCCGGAAACGGTTGTGAATCGAGCCCATGGAATACAGGTTGACGCCGTCGCTGTTGACCGCGCGGCCGAAATAGCCCAGGCGCAGCATGCCTATCTTTCGCCTGAAAAAAACCTCGACGCCCAGAAGCCCTACGTGTTCGGATATCTCCATGTCGCTCCAGCCGTAGCTCCGTATGCTCGACTGATATCCGTACTCCTGATCGGACAGGGACCCGACAGTGAAACAGTATCCAATGCCCACCATGTTTCCCTTATCGCTGGTTTTCCATCGCATCGATGCAACCCAGCGTTTCCATGCATCGTGGCCGGTGTGGTAATAGCTTTCTTCCCATCTCTCGTATTCGTGCACGAAAGCGGCCTCGAGGTAGTGGCCTGCTCGAAACCGGTAGGCCGCCCGCGCGTGCGGGCCGTACTGGAACCTTCTTGCCGAGCGCGTCTCCCCTTTTGCATAGGCGGTACCGGCCTCCAGCTCCAGGCGGGTAACCAGCTCGCCCCATTGGGCCCACGCGGTCGATACCGTGCACCATGCCAGCATGAGCATGGCTTTTGATGCGGTCCGCGGCGTCATGGTCAGTTTCCCTCAATCATGTCTTTGGCATCCGCGCAATATCCCTTGCGATCGCACTGCGGACAGTGCTTCCCCATCCATACCGCATCGAATTGTGCCATTACCCCGGAAATTATGCCTGTATTCGTGGTGATGAAACCGGACTCGAAGTTTCTCCGCCGCTCGCTTTTGGTCCCCATGCCGGCGCCGGTCAGGTTGGCGCTCCCGGAATAGGCAAAAGCGCCGTCGACAATCACGCATTTGAAATGCACGCGGGGACAGAGGATCCGCTCCATGCCTTCGATCAGGTCCGGATACCTGTCAAAATCTTTTCGGAAAGCCGGGCCCGGTTCTTTGGCGTGCAGGAGCCTTACTGCGATTCCGTCTCGAACCAGATCGGAAAGATACTCCAGAAACGGTACCATCTTGCGGCCTTTGTGGGCATGTAAGTCTTTGATATCTGATGTTGCTATCCACACGAATTCATGCGCCCCGGGAATTGCCTCGCGAATGACTTTCCAGTATATCGCAGATCCTGTAATGAACTGGAAACCGGGTATGTCCGGCGGCATGATGCGACCGGGCTGGGCATCTGTGTTCACGGCTGCAGTCTGGCAAGGTGCTTGCCAATCGTTTTCTGTTTTTTCTCGTCGCTCAGTTTTTCCGTGGCCATGGATACTGCATCGATGACATTGGCCTGACGGTCCCCGGCGATCTTCACCAGCTCCTTGCGCTGTTTCTCGTTGAACCACCGGTTGGCGGTCACAAGAATCAGAACATCCTTGCCCGTGAGGCCCTCGCCCTTGCGAAGCCATGACCTGACCGGCGAAATCATATTGAAGCCCATGACCATGCTGTAGACGATCACGCGATGATACGGGGATGCATCGTAGTTTTTCTCGGTTTCCGCGGCAGCCTCTTTGAACGGGATACCCATGCCGCCCAGGTTTTCGCGGACAGCCTCGATATAAAACCTGGAGTTATCGTCGATTTTGTCGTAGATAAATAGCGCGGTGTCAGGGGACGCGAGCGTGTCCTGTGATGCCGCGACCGCAACTATAACTATGAACAGTACGGCCACGGCCGCCGCGCTTCGGGTTCCTGCAATCCTGATCATGCGAATTTCCAGCCTTGATGAAGCGTACGGGCGAGTTGCATCGCTCAGAAACTCAGAAACTAATACGACCCGTAAAGCATGGCAAGGGCTTTGCGAATCTTCTCGACG
>WJMI01000415.1 GCA_014728015.1 Chitinivibrionales bacterium
CGAGTATACCGTGGCCCAGGGCCATGAGACGGCCGACCTCGACTACACGGGGACTTCGGCGCTCTCGCTCAACGGCGGGACCATACGGGATGCAGCGGAAAACGATGCGGTTCTGACGCTTCCCGCGCCGGGCGGGCCCGGGTCGCTGGGCGACAACAAGGACATTGCCGTTGACGGCATAGTGCCGGTAATCTCCGAAACCGCGCCCCCGGGAATAAGCGAGCAAAGCGACACCAGGGTGTCGTATACCCTGTCTGAATCCGTGGCATCCGGTACAATAACCTGGACCCGTACCGGCGGCAGCGAGGATGCTTCATCGCCCCATGCCCAGGGGCTTGCCGGGAGCGAGTTGAATGCCGGCGCGCACACGGACATCACGCTCGCCAACGACCCCGCGCTCGTGGACGGCGCCATGTACACTGTTGCATTCGATGCCGCGGATGCGGGCGGTAATAATGCGGCCACGGTGGAAAACGTAAGCGTGGCTTATGATTTCACGGCGCCGGCGGTGAGTGCATACGACCCCGCAAACGGGGAAACCGGTGTTGATCCAACGCAGGACCTGGCGCTCACGTTTGATGAAAACGTTTTTGCGGCCGCGGGCAACGTGGTAATCAAGGAAACCGGCGGCGATGCCACGGTGGAGACCATCGCAATAACCGCGCCCGAAGTGAGCATTGTTGACAACGTGGTTACCGTCAATCCGCAAAACGATCTCGGGTTCAACACCGGGTATTACGTGTTCCTCGATGCCGGGTGCCTGGCCGATGCCGCGGGCAACCCGTATGCGGGCATACAGGAGAAGACGACCTGGGCGTTTACCACCATGCTCGAGCCTGAAGACTATGCCTACTGGACCGAAGGTGCCGTAATCGATATCAACACCACGCCCTCGGGCGCGGACGTGCCCGCCGGTGTCACCGTGGAGAATTTCCCGGTGCTGGTCCGGCTGGAGGGTGTGACGTTCCCGGACAATGCCAGGGCGGGCGGGGCCGATATCCGGTTCTGCAAGCTCGACCTGACGCCGCTTCCCTATGAAATCGAGCATTGGGACGATCAGGAGAAGAAAGCGGAAATATGGGTGAAGCTCGATGCCGTTGAGGGCAACACCGAGGCCGAGATAAAGATGATCTGGGGAAAGCCGGATGCCGAATCCAGATCGGACCCGTCGGCGGTATTCAGCAACGGGTTTGCGGGCGTGTGGCATTTGGATGAAGACGGCACGGCGGTGAGGGCGGATGCATCCGCGTCCGGCAGCGATCTCACGCCGGTCAACTACGACGGTGACGAAAATGTCGCGGGCATTATCAACGGCGCGGACCATGGTGACGGGGGCGAGTATCTGGTGAACGGGACCTCACCGGCCCTGCAGATAACCGGGTCAATCACGCTTTCCACCTGGATATACGGCTATGATGCCAACAACAAAATGATGGCCAAGCACGACTGGGACGGCGGCGCCCGCAGGGGGTATTCGCTCCATTTCCACGCGACCACGGGCCAGGTCCTGGCTGAGCTTTCGCCTGACGGCACCAATCCGTATTACTGCTCGTCGGCGAACAACTGCCAGGCGGGCATGTGGAACCACGTGGTGTTCACCTGGGATGCCGCCGGCGGCAAGTGGTACATGAGTGTCAACGGCGTGTGGACCGATGAAGGCAGCTATACGCTGGGCATCAACAATACTTCAGCGGATTTCGCGCTCATGACCAATTTTCACGACGGCCAGCCCGCGAACACGATAAGCGCGCCGCTGGATGAGTGCCGGGTATCGAACGTGCATCGCGACCGGTACTGGGTGAAGCTGTGCTATGAGAACCAGAAACAGGACCAGACCCTGGTGACCGTGGAGCCCACGGGCACGCCGCCCATGCCTGATGAATTCACCTTTTATCTCGGCGCGCCGGGCGCTGGCGGAATGCGCATGGAGCCCACCGAGACCGAGGGCGCATGGACCACCGACCGCACGGTTTCGGGAGATCCGTTCACCATGAACGGCAACGGATATTTCCGGGGCCTCGGGGCCGAGCCGCCGTACGGGAGCACCGAGTACAACTGGGCCTTGTTCGACATGGATGAGGCGCTGGGCCGGGCCGGTCTTGAAGGCAGTGTGGTAACGGCTCAGCTTCTTGGAGCGGGCGGCCATCAGGATGGAAGCGGGAGCGTGAATCTCACTATTCGCACGAGCGCGGCCCAGGCAAAGCCGTCGTACAGCGACTGGAAGAACAAGGCCAACGGCGTGACCGAGCGCTGGTATTGCCTGTGGAGCCAGACAGGCAAGCCTGTCGATATCGACCTGACCGGCGTCCGATGGCTGTGGCTGGGGACAGAGTCTGACAGCTATGATGAAAACGATGATGCCGTGTGGGCCGATATCAGGGTGACCGGCACGGTGCAATACTATGACAACTGGACCTATTTCAAGGACCTGTATATCGACACTCGTCCGGAGGGCGCCGACGTCTCGGGCGGGGCCGCCGATTTTCCGCTTCTCGTGCATTTATACGAAGACAATTTTCCGTTTGACCAGGCACAGGCGGGCGGGGGCGATCTTCTGTTTACCGATGTGCTTGACGGCGATCTTCCCTATGAGATTGTTTCGTGGGACGAGGTCAACAAGAGCGCGCAGGTATGGGTGAAAGTGCCGTATGTGGCGGGAAACACCAGAAACACCATTACCATGCGATGGGGCAATCCTGATGCGGCCGCCGCATCCAATCCCGCGGCCGTATTCGGACCGTCGAACGGATATGCGGGCGCCTGGCATTTTGAGAACAGCCTGGATGATGCCACGGGCGTGAACCACGGGGTGAACAGCGGCACTACCGATGCGCAGGGCAGAATTGGAAGGGGCCGGCGGTTCGATTTGGATCAGATGATTCAAATACCGGATCATTCTTCGCTGGATGTCACCACTGCCACGTTTTGCGCCTGGATAATTCCTCATACCCCGCCGTCCGACTGGACCAGCGGGCAGCCCAGGATTTGGGACAGGGTATACAACCAGGCATTCAGTGTGGCGCTCAACAGCGCGGACTATACCGGGACTTCAGGACATTCCCAGTCGGAGCCGGGATTTCGTGTGACCGGCGGGATAGCCGATGCGTTTTCCAGCCCGAGTGCCTATACCTATGGTTTCTGGCATCTCATTGCGGTCACCTTCGAAAACGGCACCGCCAGATTCTACATAAACGGCGAATTTGACCGCGAGGTAACCGGCCTGGGAAGCCTTGGCACCAACAACGAGCCCGCCTATATCGGCAACCGCCCGGATCTGGCCCGCGACTATGACGGTGACATGGATGAAATCCGTTTGTCTTCAGTCGCCCGCGACGCGAACTGGATAAAACTGGTGTACGAGAACCAGAGAATGGACCAGAATCTTGTATCTTTCGAGCAGGAAACACAGGTGGCGCTGAACAGGGACAGCGATGGGGACGGGGTGCAGGATATAATTGAAGTAACTGTGGGCGGGCCAAACGATGTGACCGATCCCACGAAGTACCCATCGGTTGCAATCCCCGATGTCGCGTACATACTGGACGGCACCAAGGACCAGATAGTGATATACGATTTCAGCGTGATTCTTGCAGACTATACAGCGC
>WJMI01000416.1 GCA_014728015.1 Chitinivibrionales bacterium
GTGTAACTTCGTTGTTGACTTCGACCAGCGGCGGGGGAGTGTCATCAAGGGTCTCGGCAAGCTTTTCGCCGAAACGGTCCATGGCGCCTTCGAATCTGCATCCGGAAATGACTACGGCGAATACCGGAAGCATGAGCGAGAGAAGAAGGAGATTGCGGGACATAGTAGTTTTGCGTAGAGGCAATCGAACGGTTTCAGGCCGCCCAAAGGTCCAGTATCCGAGCGCCGGCAGCCGTGATGTCGTCAGCATTTCTGGTGATCACAGTAAGGTCATGGGTGATCCCCATGGCCCCTATCAAACCATCAAGGGCAGGGACATGCCTTCCTTTCGCTTCAGCCTCACCATCTGTGATTCCCCAGGTGAACCCCATTTCCTCAGATACAGGAAGGATTCCTTCCCCTAACCGTTCCCGGAGATCTGTGTCAAGCCATCGTTGTATCTTTGCGCGCAGGCGCTCATCCCTCAGTTTCGAAATGCCCTCTTGGTTTTTCCCCAGCGTGAGAACGCATACGAATGCCGATTCCTCCTCACAGCCCCGGATCCAGTCAACCACGGCCTTTTTCGGCTTGGGCTTCACCATTTCCGAAATTGCGCATGTGTCCAGAAAGTGTTTCACAGTTTGACCTCGCGAGAACGACTGTCTTTTCTTTGTGTTTCGTGATCTCCACTCGCTTCCGCCCGATGGTGCCTTTCGCGGCAGCTCTCTCGCGCTACCGTCGCATGGATCTGAAATTAACCGACATCTCTATCCACACATTGACCGGCTTGCCGTCCTTCATGGCCGGCTCGAACTTGTACTGCATGAGCGCATCCCGGGTGGCGACATCGGTACCGTGGCCCAAATGCTGCAGAATCACCACGTCCTTGACCCCACCGCTTCGGCCGACGAGCAATTGCGCGGCGACCACTCCTTCCACATTGTTTTGCACCATTTCGAACGTGTAGTCCGGCTGCGGGCCTGAGATGTGACGCGGCGGCGTGTCCACCTTGTTTATGGGCACTGTCGGGATATCGACACGCGGGGAGGGCCCGGCATCGGATCCTGCTGTTGCCGGTGCGGCCTTGTTCTCGGGCCGGGGAGCAGGCTCTTTGGCGGCTGTATCCACGTTTGCGGCGCAGCCGAGCAGAATACTTACGAGCACGCACGCGGCAATGGTTTTCATGGGATCCTCTTTGTTGTATGTAGGAGTTGGCGATAGACAGGTGAATCAGCCTACCGGCCATCGGTGTCGAATCCCGGCCGCACGAACGCGCGCGCGGTAGGGAAGGCGCTTTCGGTGCTGCGTCGCAGGCGGTCGAGGTGGACCAGCATATCCAGGATGCGGTCTTTGTCGTTTTCGAACGCACGGTACAGGATGCCCCATGCGCCGATCGACCGGTCCATTCCTATCAGCGCGACCTTGGCCGACCCGCGCGCATCATGCTCGCACGCATCCATGGCATCGAGCGCATACCGCTGCAGCCCTGACAAGGCGCGCTTGATCTTCACATGAATCTGGAACTTGTACCAGGAGATGACCTCGACAGCATCCTTGATGCGTGAAGCTTCGGCCACCGGATCCACGCCGGTCAGACCATGTTCGATCTGGCGCGCCAGCTCCTCTTGCTTGCCGCGCACTATTTCCCTGTTGCCCCCGAACCAGTTGCCGGCCTCCATGGCATACTGCAGCGAGGCTTTCGCGCAGGGATGCCGGTCGATATCGCGTTTGCGCCGCTCCCGTTCGGCCTTCTCATCGGGTGATTCCTGGGGTAGATCGTTCAAATCGATGCCCTGCTCGTCGGCGGTCTCCTTGATAAGCTCGAACGTAAGGCGGAACGTGTCGTGCATCTTGTCCCAGAACCGCTGATTCTCGATATCGTTCGCTTCAGGATCGTCGCCGTCTTCGACTTTCTCCAGCGCGTACGTTGCGCACCGCCCGGTGAATGGGCATCGCTCGCACCACCGGTCGCAGTAGTTGTATATGCCCGTGATGAAATCAGGATTGTCGACAAGCTCTTTCAACCTTTGTACATCCATGAGGCATTCTCTCCCTCAGCGGAACACGGCCGCGTAGGTAGTATATATGATGATGCCGGTGATGCGGTATAGATGGATAATGCGGAAGCTGCGACAAAGATACTGCAAAACTCAGAGCGTGACTCGCATGTTCCTCTTTTGCTTCCGCTTGAGCGAGCGCACCAGCCGCGCCATGTGCTCGTGCTCCCACTTTCGCCACCTGCGATAATGGGGAAAGGCCCGTTCTGCCTTTCTGAATGCCGGACCGTGGATCACGTTTCTCCCGTTTTTCCGGTACAGCGGGATATGCACGTGGAGCATTTCGTGATATACCACGGATTCGACGGCAAACCGGGGAACATCCGGGTGATCGTATGCGCCGGCAATGGTAATCAGGGAATACTTCGAGCCGGCCGGGTCGCGGCGGGTGCATTGGTAGGACGTGGTGCTCGCATAGGCGCCCCATCGTATGAACGATGCGATGCCCCGGTCAAAATACTTCGCATTGAGCTCGTCGAATATCTCGCCAAGGTCCCAAGTGTTTCCTTGTGTCTGTTTGAGGAACCGCCGGGGATCCACGGGACGGCTCTTTCTGCCGCGTACACCCTGCTGTTTGAAATAATCCCACACCGACTGTTCCAGCGCGCGTTTTGCACGGAGGATGTTCCCGCGGTTTTTTCCTCGCGGTTTCCAGGGGAGGCGTGCCCAGTCGAGGAGCGCGCGCTTGACATGCCCGGGAGCATCGAGCAGCACTGACGGGACCGTGAGCTCTCTGGTATTCGTGATAGGATCGAGGGTAACGTGCCAGCTCGTGCGCAGGCGCCGGCCCGCGATTACGCGCACGTGCTGAAGGCGGTGGTCTGAAATGAGATCGCCGAACGAAGGCGCCGCGAACAGAGGCAGCTCTTCCTGAATGCAGGAAGAATGGGTTTTGTCTGTGCGGGAGGTAACCACGCCTAGTCGCAGGGAGTTTTCGATTTTTCGGGAGCAAGCTTGCAGATGTGCTGACGATAGGTCCGCGCGCGGCCGCGGTCGCCGAATACGGATTCCTTCAGGCGGGCCGCGTTTTCGCAGCAGTTGATTGATGCTGTTGAGGTATCGGGAGCGGACATGGGGCATCCGTGCTGATAGGCGATAATCGCGCGCTCGTAGTCGCGGTGTTTGACGCACATGATTCCCTGTTCGAGGCATGCCACGGGGCTGCCGCCGGTGCATGCGCGGCAGAGGCTGTCGAGCGTGCGGAACTCTTCCGGTGAAAAGGCCCGGGGCTTGCGGTCCCTGTGCCGCACCGCCGGAGTATTGGACAAGACGATTCTCGTGTCCGGCAAGGCCCGCTGGAGGTGAAATACGGCATCGCGGTCCAGGCGATTGCCGGAGATGAACAGCGTGCGCATTCCCATGAGGTTGCACATGTGGGGCGGCAGTGACGAAAGACGGTTGAGCCGCAGGTCGAGACTGACAAGCCTGGTAAGGTCTCCGATTTCGCAGGGCAGCTCGGCAAGCGCATTGCCCTTCAGGTCGAGGTGTCGAAGCGCCTTGAACCTGGTGATTGATTCGGGAAGGTATTTCATGTCGCGGTAGCTGAGATCGAGCACGGTGAGCGTGTCTGCTTTCTCGAGGAGCTCTTCATAGGATGCCTTGCGCACCGGCACCGGCTTTGGCTTGACAGCAGGCGGCTTGGGCGGCGCGTTTGGTTGTACTGTGGCCGGCGGCACTTCCGTAGTTTCCTGATCCGCTGTTTTATGCCCGGCCGAATCCGCGCGTGCATCCTGTTTGGCCTCCACCGGAGCGGCTGTCTCAATCACGGTATCTATTTTGGTCTTGAGAAGCGACAGCTTTGAGCCGTTGACATCGACAACGAGAAAGTTGAAGTTCTCCGAATCCCTGGCGCCTTCGATGACCGTGCTGTCTTTGAGTACCACCCGAAGCAGGGGGGCGGCACTCAGTGAAACGCATGATGCAATAAGAATGGACAGCGAACGGACGGCAACGGATGCGTGCATAACAGGTATATATGACCAGCCTGGGACAAGAATGAACAGAGAAAATATGTTTGTGAAAGGGGAGGCTCAAGAGGGGCGTTGTCCTTGGCGTGGCCGACGCATGCCGGCTGCCTTTTCGTTCCGGTAGCACGCCCTGTCCGCGGGTGGTCACATTGTGAGAGCATCCGTACAGGGCCGCGACCGTGTGTCAACCTTGGTAGTCCGCTGGCGCCTGCCGGAGCCAGCATGGCGGGAGATCACTTTTCGATGGCAGGGATACCGTCCAAGTCGGTGATAGCAATGATGTGTATCCAGGGGTTTCGGTTCATATACCTCGTTCTGACGGGCCTTTTCCCGAGGGTCATAAGGTCCCGGCCGAATCCGTCGAGGAGCTTTTCGTTTGTAGCGATACGCGTGCTGTCGTATTCGCTGAGCCGGCCGGTCACAATGTAGCCGATATTGTTGGCCTGCAGAAACTCTCTGCTGATATCCTCGATTGAAACCATTACGCAACGATGCTCCATGCCGCGCAGCTCCTCGCGGTGAACGCGCGCCTCGCGCACGATAGCCACGTTTTTGCCACCTGCGCGCGGAAGTATGTCTTCTTTGACAAATTGCATGGCCCTCGTCCGGGAGTCTGTTCCGTGCAGGCGCAGTTCCGGCAGGAGTTGCATCGCCGATATTGCATCAGGGACAAAGAGGGCCGCAACGGTTATCAGTCCGGCCGCCGCAACCAGCCCGTTCCTTGTTCGCGCGGCAATGCGGGGAAACCGGCGCAGAAGCGAAGTACATCCTTCAAAGGCGAGCGCGAACAGGTATCCCAGAGGCAGGGCCACGAACGGCATGATCAGCGCATATTGCGAGTTGATATCAATAATCATTTTCGACATCAGGAGATAGAACAACAGGGGATAGATCATGATAACCGCAAAAGCCGCCTTCCGCCGGTTCCGGTACCAGTCGAGCGCCATCAGGA
>WJMI01000036.1 GCA_014728015.1 Chitinivibrionales bacterium
ACGAAGATTTGCTATAAAAATCAAGCACATGCTGCTTCTCGTCATCAGGAAAAGGAAGCCGGCTTTCATCCATTTTCTGGGCAAACGCGGCAATGCTTTTTGATACAATGTCCCCGATGTGCTCGAGATCGGTGGTGACCATGAGCACTTCATATGCGTGGGCTGATTCCTGCTCATCCAGCTCGCTCTGGGAGAGCTGTGTCACGAATTCGACGATATGCTCGTGAAGAAAATCCACCTGATCATCGGCTGACACGACGGCATCCTTCAAGTCGGGCGAGAAGTGGTGAATGAGCCGGCGGCTGTTTTCCAGCATGGAAATGACAGATTCGGACATCCTGTCAATCTCGCGCACTGCCTGCCCGAGAGCGAGGACCGGGATCGAGAGGGCTGAGCTGTGAAGGTAGCGCAACTCGAATTGTTTCTGCAGAACGCCCGAGTATCGAACGTGACGTTCGATGAACGTTCCGAAAAACTGGACGGTTGGAAGAAACAGGGCGGCGATTGCCACATTGAATGCGGTGTGAGCCATGGCAATCTGGACAGGCATTGTCGCGGCGCTGGTCTCCACAAGCCGCTGGAGAGGGACGGCCAGCGGAAAAAACAGGAGGACCCCGGCGGCCTTAAAAAGGAAGTGAGCCCACGCGACGCGGATGCCTTCGGTGTGCGCCCGCAATGTCGACAGGAAAGCGGTCGCGCAGGTGCCGAGATTGGCGCCGAGAATGAGCGGAAAATAGGCAGCAAGGGTCGGCGCTTCGGCAGAAGTGCCGGTAGTCAACGCCAGCGATATCAGTATGGCCAGCGTAGCGGCGCTGCTCTGCACGATGGCCGTAAAAACAGTGGCGACGAGCAGGCCAAGCAGAGGATTGTGCAGGCTGTTTTCGATAACAAGCGCAACCGAGGGGAGATGCCGGATCGGCTCCACGCTGTCCGACATCAGTTTCATGCCGAAAAACACGAATCCGAAAGCCAGCACGAGGTTGCCGTAGCGCCGCGCCGGTTTTGAACGCCGCTGGAAAGTCATGAGGAAGCCGGCGGCAATGAGCAACGGCGCAATGTGGTGGAACTTGAATGCGAAAAGCTGCACCGTAAGGGTCGTGCCGAGGTCCGAGCCGAGTATCATGCCCATCGACTGGTTCAGTGTCAGGAGGTTCGCGCTGGCCAGACCCACCAGCAGGACGGTCGTTGCCGAAGAGGATTGTGTCAGGATCGTGACGAGTATCCCGGCCGCGAACGCGAGCAGGCGATGCCTGGTGACGGCATTGACAATACGGCGGATTCTCGAGCTGCCGAGACTGCGCAGGTTTTTTTCGCCCTGCTGCATCCCGTACAGAAAGATGCTCAGGCCGCACGCCAGAGAGAAGATGTGGAGTATCGAAAAAGAAGCCACCTGCAGGACCGACCGGATCAAGACGAGCGAGAACAGTGCATATGCAGGAAGAATATACGACCCGCTCCGGACGTTCCGGCCCCTGAAATAGGTGGCAACGCACGAGGCATTATTTTTCAGGTGAAGCGTTGTCCAAGGGGGCCCGTTCTGAAATCTTCCGCGCGAATGTTGCGAAATGCCGCGTGGCTGCTGGTTACATCCGTTCCTCTTGTACTGCCGGGAACACGCGCGCAGGACGTGACTGTTCTTGTCACGGGTGAGACCCATGGTATGGTCCGCGCGTGTGACTGCGCCGGCGGCCCCCCGGGCGGTCTGGCAAACCGCGCATCGGTTGTCGCCGGCATCCGGGGGAAACGCCCTGTCTTGCTGCTGGATGGCGGAGGGTTTTCAGGCGGCGGCGTGTATGACAGCTATACCGAAGGGCGGCACAACGATTCCGTTCGCACGCTTGCGGCGCTTGAGGCAATGGGCCTGATCGGCTATGACGCGGTGACCCTGGGAGATGACGACCTGCAGTATGGCGCTGGATGGCTGGCAGCAAAGGCCGCTGAATTCGGCGTTCCGCTTGTCTGCGCCAACCTTGTGACGGGCCGCGATTCCACGCTCGTGGCCGCACCCTATGTGGTTGCTCAAAAGGGGACCGTCACGTTCGCAATCACGGGAGTTGTAACCGACGATCGTCTTTTTGCGGTCGACACGTTGGTCGCTGTGCGGGAACCGGTCGCGGCGGTGCGGGATATATACGGCGAAATGCGGAAACGGGCCGATGTACGCGTGGCCATTTCTCATCTGGGGGAAGAGCAGACGAAGAAACTGGCATCCGCATTCCCGGATTGCGCCATCCTGGTAAATGCCCATCGCAAAGAATCAACCCGGGCCGTGCTTGAGCGCGACGGGCAACTCATCATGCAGTTCGGATTTCAGGGCAAGAAAATGTCCTTTGCCGATTTGGTGTTTACTAATGGTGTGCTGTCTGCCGGCAAGCACGGTTGGCTTTCGGTTGGTGGTGACACTCCTGTTCCCATCATTGCACAGGCTGTTTCTGCGAGACTGGCTGCACTGGAAGAGCCCGCACATCTTCTCGACCTGTATCTCATGACAGAATGTCCCCACGGCATGCGGGCCGTTCGTGATTTGCTCCCGGTGTCTGAATCGTTCACGACCGCATCACTCGATGTCTGGTTTATCGGCAGTCTGGAGGATACGGCTCAGAGCAGGGAAGAGCGGATATGGCTGGCGGTCGAGGCATTGTATCCGGAATTGTACAACGATTTTGCGGCGGTGCGGGCCGGCGGGACCGGGCTGTTCGAGACCGTACGCGCGCTGGCGCTCGATTCTTCCATGCTGGTATCCTGGGCTGGTGAGCATGGAAACGAAATGCTTGCCATGCACTATTCCCGAAGCGGCAGGCTGGGCGTGACCGCCTGCCCAACGCTTTTCATTAACAACCAACCGGCCGGGATTCCGCCGGAGGGCATGCGTGTTGCGCGCGAGCTGTGCGCGCGAGCCGAAGGCAAACCGCGCATGTGCGATTCACTGCCGGAGTGTTTCGAAGACCGGGACTGCAGCACTCCCGGAAAAATAGGCGTATGCGCACGGGACGGAGGCGGCGGCACGTGCGTGTTCCGCGAGCCGGTGACGTTCGAGTTCATTGCCCTTATGCCGGATTCCATGCTCTTTTTCGAACAGGACCGTACGATTGAAACCACGCGGGAGTTGTTTCCCGGCGCGCGCATTCGTATTGTACGCATGTCGTCGCGTGAAGGCAGGCGGATTCTTCAGAAACTGAAACCAGAGGCGCTCCCCCTGTACCTGTTTGACAGCAAGGTGAAAAAGGCCGCGCGATTCGAAGTCGCAAAACCCGGACTGGTCAGGCAGGGCCGCTGGTATGTATTCAAGGAGGGTGTTCTGAGGAAGCGGTATTTTCACCGGCGGAAAATGAAGGAAGGGCTTGCTGTTTTCATTGATCCTCTTTTCGCCGATGTGAAAGAGGTCCTTCGTCTGGCACTGGAGGCGCATGGTCCGCGGGCGGCAATTTATCCGGCCCTATTTGCCGATCCGGCTTCCGAAAATCTCACCAACACCGAAAAGACCCGTCAAGCGGAGGCCCTTCGATGGCTTGTATTGCGCGAGCAGAGCGGAAATGGCTATCGGCACTATCTCGAAGGCTACATGCGGAACGATTCGAGCGGGGAACGGCCATACGCGCCTGAGGCGAATGCACCAAGCGCGGACACCGGGATTTCCAGCACCACGGCAGACAGTGCGCTCGTCATGCAGCATTGGCAATTGCTCCAGGAACTCGAGATACAAGGGCCGGTCGAGATTCTTATAGACAACCGCGAGCTTGTTCCGGCCGACAGTTACGGCGAGTTGCGCTCGCTCCTGGAAAAAAAAGCATTCGGCCCCGGCAGTGCAGCCGGAGCAGCGGGGGAATGATCCCCTAATGCATTTTCGAGGCCATGGCAAAGATATTGCAGTTCCCCGCCCCGGGTGGTGCGGAAGAAGGATTTACGCCGGAAGCGCGCCGCCGGTGGAACGAGATTCCACCTGATGTGCGAGACCTGCTTCTGCACAACGCCTACTGCCGTGCCTGCAAAGCCCAGACAGCCATCAGCAATCCGGGCGGGGAGGTGCGCGAAGGCCTCCTGGTCCTTCACGGAGAATGCGCGCGCTGCAGAGGGCCGGTCACACGGGCGGTCGACTAAGGGTCTGGTGCGTTTCGGGCAGGCGCGTGTTCAATGTTGCAGCAGGCCGGGCGGGATGGTAGAATGCATGAGACAGGGACCGGGGGCGTATCAGGAAACAGGGGGGCTTGAGCGGGGAGCGGAACCATGACGGACGGCAGGGCGCAACGATGGTATGACAAGGACAAGAAGCTCGCGCGGCAGCTCGATGCCTTGTATCGGATTCACCCGAAATACGAATATCCGGTGATTCGCGGCCTGCTTGAGCTGGTCAAAGAAAGCGATCCCGCCATTCTTGAGAAGTTTGTTATACCTTCAGATATCGAGCGATGGTGCCGTCGCTGGTACGACAAGGACCCCACATACTGGATAGTGCTCAACGGCTTGAAGCATGCGGATGAAGGCCTGCTTCGCCGCGTGGCGGAATATCTCGAGGAGCAACTGGCGCAGGGCGACGAGTAGACCGGCCGCGGTCCCGGCGGTGCGTGCGCGGGCCGGCAGACACCTCACACAGAGGGGCAGTGCGTGGGCTTCGGCAAGGGCTCGATATCACAGGCAGGTCCTTCGACCCGTCCATTAGTGCTTCTGTTTTCCCCGCAGGACCGGGTACGCAATATTCTGGTGGCAGGGCTTTACGAGTGCGGGTACCAGGTTATTGACACGGCGAGTCACTATCTCGCCATCATGAAAGCTTCGACCCTGGCCCCGCGCGCCGCGATCATAGACATCACCAGAACGAATAACAAGGGGTTCGCGCTTGCGGTGGCGCTGCGCAAGTCTGAACGGACAAAGCACGTGTCCCTGCTCCTGATGGTCCCTTCCCGGCCCGAGAATATTCTCCAGGAGATTGCCGCCGAATACGAGGGCGATGATGCCGGCGTTCCGTCGGCGGCCCGTGTGATGCGGTATCCGTTCAGTTTTGCGGAGCTGGTGGCCGCGGT
Organism: Chitinivibrionales bacterium; assembly: GCA_014728015.1. GTDB lineage: Bacteria > Fibrobacterota > Chitinivibrionia > Chitinivibrionales > WJMI01 > WJMI01. The sequence goes on from WJMI01000036.1 coordinate 5,019, forward strand.
GGAAAGTATTGTGGCCTGAACCCGGGCTGCCGCCGCCTCAGGCGGGCTGGCGCGCCGCGCAACACCGCTTGTATTTCTTGCCGCTCCCGCAGGGGCAGGGATCGTTGCGGCCGACCTTGGGGGCTTCGCGCACGAACGGCTGCTGTGCCACCAGCGTCCCGTCCACGAAATACCATCGCCCGCTGCGCTTTTTAAACTGGGCGATTTCGTGGTGGTTATGGGTTTCGCCGTCGGTGGAATAGGTTGCGACGAATTCCACTGTTCCGGTGGCGTCATCCTCGCCGCCGCCCTCGATGTTTTTGACTTCGAAGCCGTGCCATTCGGAATTGAGCGACCAGTTCCTGGTCGCCTGTTCATCGAAGTCGCCCCGTTTGTCGGGCAGGATGGTTTTGGAGACAAAATCGACTTCTCCGGTCGCGAATGCGCAGTACCGGGCGCGCATGAGTGATTCGGCGGTAGGGGGGCGCTTCTTCCCCTTGAGGAAGAGCTCGCAGCACTTCGAGAAAGCTATACCTGATCCGCAGTAGCAGTTTGGCATGGGCGCTGGTTATTGTATCACTTTGTTTATCGGGTATTCGACAATGCCGGATGCACCGGCGCGTTTCAGGCGCGGAACAATGCTCTTTACCTGATCGATGCCGATGATGGTTTCAAGCGCAAACCAGTTGCCGTCCGACAAATGCGAAACCGTGGGATTGTGCAGCGCAGGCAGAACTTTGAGCGCGCGATCGAGACCGTTCTTCGCAACATTGCATTTCAGGCCGACGAAATTTTCAGCAGACAGCGTTCCCTGCAGGAGCATCTCTAGGTTTTCCAGCTTGTGGCGTTTCCAATCGTTTGCCCACGCGCTCTTGTTGGCAATGAGCACCGTGGTCGTTTCGAGCACGGTATCGATAATTCGCAGCCGGTTGGCGCGGAGGGAAGAACCGGTCTCGGTCAGCTCGACAATCGCATCCACCAGTCGGGGCGGTTTGACCTCTGTTGCACCCCATGAGAACTCAACGTCGACATCGATTCTTTTCTTCTTGAAATATCCCCTGGTCGCGTTGACCAGCTCGGTGGCGACGCGTTTTCCGCGCAAGTCACGGGGCGAGCGGAACTTCGAGTTTTCGGCGACCGCAAGTACCCAGGAGCTCTTCGCGCGTGTTGCCTTGCTGTAATTGAGCTCGCAGACAGTCTTGACCTTGGCCCTGTTCTCCACGGTCCAGTCGTGGCCCGTAACGGCGGCATCCATAACGCCCTGCTCCACATAGCGCGGCATTTCCTGCGGGCGCATCATAATCAGATCGAGCTCGGGATCATCGCTCGAGGGGAAGTAGCTGCGCGAGCCGATCGTCATGCGAATTCCGGCCCTGCGGAACAACTCGATAGTAGCTTCCTGCAAGCTTCCCTTTGGTAACCCGAGCGTGAGCTTCATGTCAGTGTCCCAGTTCTTTTCGGAATGAATCGGTTAGGGCCGGCACCACTTGAAACAGGTCGCCCACGATGCCCAGGTTGGCGATCTGGAAGATGTCGGCATCCGGGTCCTTGTTGATTGCGATAATGTAATCGGAGGACTGCATGCCGGCCTGATGCTGCACGGCGCCGGAGATCCCGCATGCCACATACAGCTTGGGACAGACCGTCTTCCCGGTCTGGCCAACCTGATGCGAGTAGGGAATCCATCCGGCATCGACCGCAGCGCGGCTGGCGCCGACAGCGCCGCCGAGCACCTCGGCAAGATCGCGGATAAGCGCGAAATTGTCCGGCCCGTTCATGCCGCGGCCGCCCGACACGATAATATCGGCTTCGGTGATGTTGACCGTCGATTCCACTTCCTTCACGATGTCGACTATCTTCGTGCGCTCGGCAATCGATCCGCCCGCAATCGTGCGCACTTCGAACTCGCCGGTGCGCGAAGGATCGAGCTTCGCGGGTTTCATGACCTTATGCCGGACCGTTGCCATCTGCGGACGATGCCGCGGCGTAATGATGGTGGCCATGAGATTGCCGCCGAATGCCGGACGCGTCTGCAGCAGCAGACGCTTCTCGCGGTCCACCTCCAGCTTGGTACAGTCGGCGGTGAGGCCCCCGTATACTCTGGCCGCGACTTTGGGGATAAACGATCTGCCGACCGCGGTCGCCCCGGCCAGGAATACATTGGGTTTCTCGGCGTGGATAAAGTCTGATACAAGCTGCGCGTACGTGTCGTCCCGGAATACGGCAAGGTCGGGACCGTCCAGGTACACGACTTTGTCGGCGCCGTATTTCACGAGTTCCCCGGCCTTGTCGCGCATGCCGTTGCCCAGGACAACCGCGATCAGCTTTTCGCCGAATTCATCGGCCAGAAGACGCCCTTCGCCGAGTATCTCGAAGGAAACCCCGGCAATGTCACCTTCGTGCTGCTCGATGAACACCGCGACATTGCGGAAGGAGTCCGTATCAATGCCTTCAGCGGCGTTTTCCCTGGCGATGGTAATAGCGCCGTACTTTTTGCAGGCATCAACACATGCTCCGCAGTAGTTGCACTTGGCGAGGTCGATGACCGCCTTTTTTTCCACAATTTCTATGGCATCCTGGGCGCAGGCGCGAACACAGAGCTTGCAGCCGATGCATTTTTCGATGTCAACGGTAATCGCCATTACTTGATCACTCCCAGTTCCTGTATCGTGGACTTCAGTTTTGTCACCAGCTCCGGCACGTCCCCGGAAATCTTTTCGCCACCGGTTTTCTTTTCGGGTACAAACGAGCGCAGCACCTGTGTGGGGCTTCCCTTCAGGCCGAGCCTTGCGGCATCGGCGCCGAGGTCCGCCGCGGTGAGCGTCCGTATGTCGGCTTTCTTCGCGCGCATCTTTCCCTTGAGTGATGCCATTCGTGGTTCATTGATTTCCTTCACCACCGTGATAAGGGAAGGAAGCGGCAGCTCGACCACGTCGTAGCCGTCTTCCATCAGGCGCTCAACCCTCAATGATGTGCCGGAAATGTCGTCTATCTTGCGGACCCATGCGACGAATGGTATGCCCAGCATCTCCGCCACGCCCGGGCCGACCTGGGCCGTGTCGCCGTCGATGGCCTGCTTGCCGCAGACCACGAGGTCGAACTCGCCCAGTGCCCGTATGCCGCGCGAGACAGTGTACGATGTGGCCCAGGTATCGGAGCCGGCAAATGCGGCATCGGAAATAAGCCAGGCCTCGTCAGCGCCCATGGCGATTGCCTGGCGCAGGGCGCTCTCCGCCTGCGGCGGCCCCATGGTAATTACCCTGACGGTCCCGCCCTGCTTCTCCTTTATTCGCAAAGCTTCTTCGACAGCATATTCGTCGAACGGGTTCAATACCGCCTCGACACTGTCCCGGATAAGCGTCCCGGTATCGGGATTGACCTTAACCTGCGTTGTGCCCGGGACCTGCTTGATGCAGACGACAATGTTCACGCGCAGACTCCTTCAACTGTCTGGAAAATCATGACATAGGGAAAAACGAAGCAGAAAAAATATATCGTGGAACTCATGCTGAACAGGACCCCGGGAAGGAGAACACACCGGAGCCATGGAAATGCCGGGTGCTAAAAGGCTTCATTGCTTTCGGAAGATTCCTGGTGGTGGCGGAGTATTTCGACCTGTACTTTCTCAATCCGCTGTCCCGCCATTCTCAACACCTTGAGCCGGAGACCGTCATGCTCGATTTCGGTACCTTCCTGAGGAACGTCGCCGTATTCGTGATAGATCAATCCGCCCAGCGTATTGTATTCAGCCTCCTCGAGGTCGAGGTCGATGTCGAGCTCCTCGGCAAGATCGTCCAGGTCGATATGCGGATCAATATGATATGTGTCGGGTCCGACGCTCAGGATGGCCCGCTCGTCCTCATCGTACTCATCCTGAATCTCCCCGACGATCTCCTCGAGGATGTCCTCCAGGGTGACCAGTCCCGCCGTGCCGCCGTACTCGTCGACAACGATGGCCATGTGGATCTGCTTCTTCTTGAACTCGGCCATCATGTCGTCGATTTTTTTGCCCGAGGGCACGAAATGGGGCTTCTTGAGCAGGGATTCGAGCCGCCACGGACCATCCCGGTGCTCCGACACCCAGCTCAGCACGTCCTTGGCGTACAGAACGCCGACCACGTTGTCGATCGTTTCACGGTAGACCGGAATACGGGAGTGTCCGGCGTCCTTGATGACATTGAGCACGGTATCGAAATCCGTTCTGATATCGAGCCCCTTCACCTCGATGCGGGGGACCATGATTTCCTCGACGGTCGTTTCCCCGAATTCGAAGATACTGTGAATCATGTCCTTTTCGTCTTCGTCAAGGGCCTCGTCATCGCCGTTCCGGTTGATCATGCGCGAGCGTTCTTCCAGCGACAGAAACGCGAGTTTTTCGTCATACCGGAGCAGCTTGAGAAGTCCTCTCTGCAGCGTGGCCAGACAGGAGACAAAGAAGAAGAACAGCGCGTGCAGGAAACTGTACAGCAGGTACACGGTCGGCGCGAGCTGGACGTTGAGGCGGGCGGCCACCGCGCGCGGGAGGGTATAGGCGAAAACGGTAAGCACCACCAGAGAAAGGGCCCAGGCCGCAAGAAGGACATGATACCATTCCCACCGGGGAAACAGGTACTGGACCGCGCAGAACACGAAGACGGCGAACGCCGTGTTGGCGAGCGTCTTTCCGAACGAGACCGTCGTGTTGAGAAACGACATCCGTTCCTGGATATCTTCGATCTTGGAGGCATAGTACCGGAGGCGCTCATTGTCGGCGGGGACCGAGTTCCTGTCGACGGAAAGGAATACGATTTTTACTACTGAGAAGAATGCCGAGAGCACGTAGCTTGCCGCCGCGCCCGCTATGCATATGCCTGCCGGTCCGCTATCCAACCAGACCTCCCTTGTGGTCATTGAAAAGGTGCGTTTTCATCGGGCCCGCGTTCCTCCAAGCGCGCAGTACTTTCGCTCGCGCGACTCCATGCGGCGACGCTGCTGTTTCGTACGATGGTCGTAGCCGCGAAGATGCAGCGCGCCGTGCACGAGAAGCCGTTCCACTTCCTGCGGATACGCAAGGCCGTATCGCCGGGCCTGCACAGCCGCCCGTTGAAGCGAGATGTAGATCTCGCCCAGAAGATCGCGGTCATTGAACGGGAACGCCAGCACGTCGGTAGCGCGGTCCTTCCGCCGAAACCGCTTGTTGAGCAACCGTATGCGGTAATCGGAACACAGAATGACATCTATGATCGTATGGCCCCCCAGCCGCTCCCCGCGAGCCAGTTTCGCGGCCATGGCCGCAAGTCGCCTGCGGGGCATGGGAAGCGATTTGTAGTCGTGAAAGAATCGGAAATTCGAGGTCATCTCACCGTTTGGAGACCGCCATTTTCGCGTCCCTGTCAGAAGACGCGCCAAAAAGGAAAGGGGATTGACGCTTATCTCCTGAATATAGTACAATTTGAATACCTGTAGCATGCCGCAATTGGATCCCGTGATGATTTCCGTCGCCATTCTGCCGTTTGCGAAATACTGCACGAGCAGTCCCGGGAGATTTCCAGCAATAAAGCGAGGAGAGTGAGCATGGCAATGGCTCGAAGATCGGGCAACATTCTTCTGGGGGCCTACCTTATCGGCCTCGCAGGCGGGGTACTGTCTTTTGGCGCGGAACGGCGGTGCTGGATCGAGAGTATGGTTGGCGACGTGAAAATCCGCCGGGAGGGATCGGTGAAATGGCTGAATGCCCGCGTGAAACTCCCGGTCAAACAGAAAGATGCGATTCGCACCTTTGTGGAATCCGAAGCAGTCATCGCGACGTCAGAAGGCACGAAACTTCGGGTGAGCGAGAACTCCACCGTGGAACTCGCCACGTTTGTCCAGGGGCGCAAGGGCGACAACAAGACCAATGTGAAGATTCTCAGCGGTGACGTGATGTCAAACGTGAAGAAGCTCGTGAGCAAGGGGTCATCGTTTCAGTTCGAAACGCCCACCGCGGTCGCATCGATTCGGGGGACGCGTGTCGGTTTCCGCGTGAGCGGGTCGCAGACAGACATCCTCGTCTATGAAGGGCGCGTGTATGTGACCCCGAAAGGCTCGCGAACCGGGGCCGAGCTGACATCGAACCAGATGACCTCGGTAGTGGAAGGCCAGAAGAGCGTCACGGTCAGCGCGCTTGACACATCGACCGCAACGGAGAGCGATACGACCGATACCTCTTCGGCATCAGACACTTCAGGGCCGGAGATACTCCTGAATTCTCCGGACGACGGGCAGGTTGCCTGGCCCGGTGTCGAGATCGTTGTTTCCGGCCGGGTGGACCCGCCGGGCGCGCGCGTGACCGCAAACGGCAGGCCGGTCAACGTTTCACCGCGGGGTACGTTCCGCGTCTCGCTGACAGCACCGCTGGAGGAAGGGGAACATGTGCTGACAGTCGAGGCGACAATCGCCGGGCAATCCGGTTCGGAATCAAGAACGATTGTGGTTGAGCCCGCGCCCAGCAGCCTGGTACTCTCCGTTGCGACGCCGAATGACGGGTCGCTGGTAAGCGCGCCGGTCATCCCGGTAAGCGGCATGGTGACCCCCGGTGCAGTATTGACCGTGAGCAATATCGAGGTGCCGGTCAGCGTCAACGGGAGTTTTGCCAAGGACATTCATATTCCGGCCGAAGAAGGAGTCGTTACCATTGAATTCGAGGCTACGCTCGGAGACGAAAGGAAATACGAGAGCCGGACAGTGGAATACCGGTCGCTGGAGACCGGCATCTCGTTGATAATCGAACAGCCGGTAGACCGGGCGCTCGTGTGCGACTCGCGCGTGCCGGTTGCCGGGCGGATTAGGCCGGATGATGCCGAGCTTTTCGCGAATGATAAGCGCATTCCGGCGCGCAACGGCAGGTTCAGTGATTTTGCCATGATTCCCCAGGAGCCGGGCGAGCATGAGATCGAGTTCGAAGTGAGCACCGAGGAGAACAGCCGGACATTTCGCCGCTCGGTTCGCTACGATCCTGCCCAGGAGAGCAGGTGCAATGTCGACCCTCCCATGATCCAGCCGGGTTCGCTTCCGTACAGCACGCTCCAGCGGCGGCTTTCGTTTACCGTTTTTGATCGCACGCCGCACGACGAGATAACATTTTACACTGTTGTGGACGGTTCGAGAGATTCCGAGACCGGGCCAAGCGGCGGTCAATTCTTCATGGATCTCGAGGAAGGTTCACACGAGTACCGGGTCTACGCCGAAGACCTTGGCGGAAACAAATCGTCTGTCGTGGCCGGGCGAGTCCGGTATATGCCGAAAACCCTGTATGTACGGGTTCGCAAGCCGGGCGGCTACGAGGTCGTGCGCGTCCCGCCCGGCACCCCTGATGGCGAATTCGACCGGCCGGAGTACACCGTGGATTTTGTGGTGGAGAACGTGCCCGACGATGATCCGCAGCTTCTGCGCGAGGTGAAGGTGGTGAACCAGGCGACCGGCCAGACCGTGACAGAGAGGGACTTTACCGAGGTCGATTTTGATTTTGACGTTGAGCTCACGCGGGGGAAGAACCCCATTCTCATAGAAGTACGTGACGTGAGTGATCGGATCGCAACGCAACAGGCGACCATCGAGTTGCGCTAGCGGTTTGTAGTGCACATACTAATCGCCGCACGGTATTTGTGCGGCTGATACTCCCTAGAGAGGAGCCCTGAGCGTGAAACGAGTACTCGCACTGGTCTTTTCGGGATGCTTTGTAGCGGCCGTTTTCGCACAGACGGATTCATTGACACCGGCATCAGACAATCAGGAACAGGCAGAAGAGGCAAAGTCGAAGGAGCAGGAGCCGGACGAGCCGCGGCAGGACGGCAAGGAGGAACCCGCCGCGCAGAAAGAGGCTGAAAAGGGCGCTGGAAAAAAAGCCGAGGAAACCGGCGCGCGGGAGGGATCCCAGAAGGAAGAGGCGGATGATTCTGATGCAAGAGAAGCGACCGGTGACAAGACCGCGGATCCCAAGCAGGGGATAGAGTATGCGGTCAAGATACCCGCCGGAGTGATGTTCGGGCAGTTCAAGAAGGAGGACGGGCCCTACCTTATCGAGGGCAGCATTATTGTGCCGTCGGGTCAGGCCCTCGAATTCGATCCCGGCTGCCATGTGTATGTCGGCGGGAAGTACACCACGATTACGGTGTTCGGCCAGATGATCGCCAAAGGCACGGAAAAAGAACCCGTGGTGTTTCAGTCGGCCAGCAAGAACCCGAACCCCTGGGACTGGGACCGTATCTACTGCCGGAGCCGGAACCGATGCATCTTCAAGCACTGCATCGTGCGCCACTCCAACTACGGCATTTATGTGGAGAACGGTTCCGTAACCATAGAGCAGTGCCTGTTCGAGACCAACTCCCTGCATGGTGTTGTGGTAAAGAATTCTGATGCGCTGCTCTACAATTCGACTTTCCGGCGCGGTCACGTACTTGCGTTTCTGTGCCAGGAAGGGGCGAATGTCCAGGCGGACAGCCTGACCGTCCATGACAACATTACCGGTATCGCGTGTGCGGACAAAGCGTACCTGAGTCTCACGAACGGGAAGATAGCCAAGAACCGCAACGGCGTTGCAGTCCGCAACGGGGCATCAGTAAATATCGTCGCGGCAGACATCACCCGCAACAAGATTGGCCTTGTCTCCGAGCAGGAGATTCCCAAAAAGATGCGCCAGATGGTATACGCCAATGTGGTGGACATGAAAGTGGTCAGCCCGAAAGAGATGGAGGAGCTTTTGAAGCCGCCCGAGGGCGTGAAGAGCATCGTACTTCCGAAAACCAAGGCCGTGATCAAGACGAGCGATTCGTTCGAGCCGGGATTTACGGCGCTCGCGGCGCCGCGTGAGGCATCCACGAGCTTCATCGGGAACGTCGAGACCGGATTTACGTATTACCTTCCCGATTCCAAAAAGCATCCTGTCGAGGATTCCGTAATACCGCAGACGCGCTACATCGGCGAGCACAGCGACAAGTGGTATGCCGGCCTGCAGCCCGAGGTGACCATTTTCGCGCAAGGTAAGCGCGGCGGGGCGGATGTCAACCTCAATGCCGACATGTACGGCAACCACTGGGTGAAACAGGTCAAGCGGAACATGTTCGCCCTGTCGATGAACTATGAGGACCAGGCCCTGCTCATCGGCGACTCGTATGAAAACATTTCCGAGACATCGATGTCCGGCCGCAAGATTACCGGCGTCAAGTACACGGGAAAATTCTGGGATATGGGACGCGGGATGAACCGTATTCATTTCAAGCTCGCGGCCGGGGAAAGCGAGCCGCCGAAAGACTCCGGCGATCACGACTTCGAAATCCCGAATGATACAGTGGAATCGGGTTTTTCCCAGCGGCAGCAGATGACCTACCTTGCCAGTCTTTCGTTCAAACCGACGCGTTTCTCGACGGTTTCGGCCCGCGGTATTATCGCGCGGGACCAGGAAGAAACCACTATTCTGGGCAAGACCGTGAGCGATTCAGGCGTGCCCGCCCCGGTGGCGGCACAGACCGGCGTAATCGACGGCAGCGTGGTGCTTTTGGACGGCAACCTGGAGGTATTCGGGGAGGTGGACCTCGGCGCTCATGATACGATTCCCGAGGACGAGCGCGGGGATATCGCCTGGTACAATCCCGGCGTGGGCGAAGCTGTGCCGCGGGTGTTCGGACTGTTTAATCCCGACAGTATTACTCACGGCCTGGCGGGCACCATCGGGGCAAACGGGAAATTCAACGGCTATGACCTCGGGATCGCGTATACCGAGATACGGGATAATTATTTCTCGGCCGGAAATCCATACCTCGAGGCTGACCGGCGCTACGCCACGGTCGAAATGGAAAAACAGGTGACCGATAAGCTCGAGGTCGAAGCCGGATACAAATATGAACGCACCTCGGTATCATATGAGCTCGACGAAGACGAACAGGGGCCGGTGGACAAGAACAAGCTTTCGCTCGGAGGGGACTATGCATTCGGCGAGGAAAAGCCCACCTTGTCGGTCGACTACGATGTGCGCCTCGAGACCAATGACGATATGGGTTCGCTGAACGTCCTCGACTCATCGGCGAGTGACACGGCCGGCGACGGCACTATTACGACCACATCATACTACAGCGAGGTCGATGAAGAATACCTCGCGCTGGAACTGGACAATAATTTTGTGGTACAGGTGAAACAGCGTTTTTCCAACGGCGTCGATTACAGCGTGAAATACCGTTTCCTGTGGGAGAACGACCTGTCCGAGTATCCCGACTCAACGGAAATGGACACTGAAGATTCCTGGACCAACGAGCTTTCGACACGCGTTGGTTTCAAAATAGGAAGGCTTCTCAAGAACCGCACCAGTCTTACCCTTAAGTATAAGAAGGAAAACGAGGATTCACTTGACAGCTATACATACAAGATTTCCGACAACCTCAGAGTCAACATTATCCGTCGAAAGCTGACGCTGAACCTGAAAGGCGAGTTGTCCCGCCGTCTGGACCACGAATACGACGAGGACCGGGAGGGCGACAGTTTCTTCTATTCGCAGTATATCCTTCAGGGGGTAGAGGGCGAGCTGAAGTACTCGATAACCTCAAAGCTCTCCGCGGCAATCATGGCCAGGTACGAGCGCGCGTACGACGAGAACGAGGGTGGCGAAAACTACACGGCCAAGATTGGCGGCCTTCACGTAACCTACCTATTTTAGATATGCGGCGGTGCGGCAATGCGGAGATGATACCGCAGCCGCATGTGCTTTTGCCGCGATCCCGCGCACGCACCCGGGGCAGACCACCTGGTGCGAGGGCGCCGTTTCATATGATAAAGTACCGGACCAGAACGCGGATGTGTCTTGCGGGGCTCGTGGCACTGTTCTTCACGATCTCGGCGCATGGTGTGTATGCCATGCTTCTTGTCCCCATGGACGGTGCCCAGAGTGATCATCTCAAAGCCTACGGGATCGTGTACCATGCTCTGAAACGCGGGACCAAGGCATACTGGCTGCTTAACTATCGGGGAGGATCGTTTGCGCTGGATGAGTCGCGGGAGGCCGAGCTCGCGGCCCGGCGGGCGGGCGTGGCAATCGAAGCGATTTCTTCCGCGGACTATGCCGGTATCCTCGACGTGATTGAGGAAAGCAACATGGAGAAGGTCACTCTCGAGAAGGCGCCCCGGATTGCGGTATATACGCCGCCGGCGAAGCTGCCGTGGGACGATGCGGTGACACTCGCGCTTACCTATGCCGATATTCCGTACGACAAGATATACGACAGGGATGTGGTGAGCGGCGGGCTGGCCGGGTATGACTGGCTGCATTTGCATCACGAGGACTTTACCGGTCAGTACAGCAAATTCTACAAGTCGTTTCACACCGCCGCATGGTATCAGCGGCAGAAGATGGAGCTGGAGGGGCTGGCGAAGAGCCTGGGATTTGAGAAAGTCACCCGCTGCAAGAAAGCCGTGGCGCTCGCCATTCGAGAGTACGTGGAGCGCGGGGGATTCCTGTTTGCCATGTGCTGCGCGCCCAATACGCTTGACATCGCGCTTGCCGCCCTGGGCACCGATATCGCCGAGGCCGTGTTTGACGGTGACCCGGTCGATCCGCATTACCGGCAGAAGCTCGATTTCGGCAATTGCTTTGCCTTTGAGAATTTCGAAGTGCAGACCAGCGCCATGGCATCGTATTTCGGCAATATCGATGTGAACCTGGTGAATACGCCCATGCGAAAGCCCGCGCTGGATTTCGAACTGTTTCCGTTCAGCGCGAAACTCGATCCGGTACCTACCATGCTCAACCAGAACCATGTGTCACGGATCAAAGGATACTATGGATTAGCCACGTCCTTCAATAAGGACGTTATGAAAAAAAGCGTAGTGGTTCTCGGGTCGGTCCCGGGCACCCAGCGCGTGAAATACATGCATGGGGTCCGCGGAAAAGGGATGTTCGCATTCCTCGGCGGCCACGACCCGGAGGACTACTCGCACGCCGTGGGTGATGAGCCGACCATGCTGGAGCTGCACCGAAACTCGCCCGGGTACCGACTGATACTCAACAACGTTCTGTTTCCCGCGGCAGAGAAGAAAGAGAAGAAGACTTAGGTGATCGGTAGACGAACTCGGGGCGCGGAAGCGGAGAAATGGTTCAGATGCTTGTTTCCGTTGATAGAATAGCCGATTACCGTTCACCGACTACCGATCACTGACTACGGGCTTTTCTGCTATGCCTGCCAAACTCAACAGGCGCGCTGTCTTCGGGTGGGTCATGTATGACTGGGCCAACTCGGCCTTTCCCATGACCGTGCTGGCAGCGTTCTTTCCAATCTTTTTCAGGCAGTACTGGTCGTCCGGGATTGACACCGGTTTTGTGACTACGAAGCTTGGCTTTGCCAATGCCGTAGCGGGCGTGCTTATTGCCGTTTTGTCACCGTTTCTCGGGGCTTTTGCCGATGCCGGGAGGAACCGCAAGGGTTTTCTTGTCACCTTGATGGTTATGGG
>WJMI01000417.1 GCA_014728015.1 Chitinivibrionales bacterium
ACCTTGTGCACCTGCATGTCGGCGGTGACCATTGATTCCGCGAGGGTTTCGGGATAGCCGTTGCGCCTGGCGATTGTTCTGAATTTCGCGCGAAGCGGTGACTGGAACTTCTCCCCCAGCATCCGAGGGCCTTCATTGGACAACGCAATCGGCGCGCAATCACCGATAGTGGTGGTATGCTTCATGACAAGCCGCCTGCAGGAAAGTGCGATAAGCGCTCCCGCGGAGATGGCCTTGGTTTTCACGAAGGCCACGGTCTCGACCGGCGTGTTGAGCAGGGTATCGACAATCTGCAGCGCCGCATCCACGCGTCCGCCGAATGTATCCATCTCGATCACGAGCAATGCATCGGCTTCAGTCGATGCTTCGCGCGCGCCCCGGGCGATAAATGCCGCCATGCCGGGATCGACATTGCCGGTTACCGGTACCACGAATACGGTTTTCGGTGTGGTATCGCCGGACGTCTCCCCGCCGAGGATCCAAAGAAGGCAGGTAGCTGCAAGGAAAGCCTTGGTTTGCATCGCGAGGTAAAATACTCCCTGCCGGAAAGGCGTTGGCAATCGAATCATGCTGGCGTGTCGCCGTGATGCTCTTGCATACTTACGGGGGTACTAGTATATTTTTCAGCGCCTTACGAAAGCCCTTCTCACACAGGAAGGATGCAATGCTCGGTTATCGCGCGTCGGCAGGATATCCCAACGTCCTCGGCATGATCATGGCGGGCGGTGAAGGCTCGCGTCTTCACCCGCTCACCAAGGAGCGCGCCAAGCCTGCCGTGCACTTCGGCGGGAAATATCGCATTATTGATTTCGTCCTGAACAACTTCATCAATTCGGGCATTTTCAAGATAAAGGTTCTCACCCAGTTCAAGGCCGACTCGCTCATCAAGCACCTTACCACCGGCTGGAGCCTGAACCGCATGCTGGGCCAGTATATCGATCCCGTGCCCGCCCAGATGCGCACCGGACGGAGGTGGTACGAGGGCACGGCGGATGCCGTCTTTCAGAACATCAATCTCATTGAAGACGAGAATCCGGATTACATCGCCGTGTTCGGCGCCGATCACATTTACAAGATGGACATATCGCAGATGCTCGATTTCCACCGGCGTGTGGGGGCCGTGGCGACTATCGCGGCAATCCCCAAGCCGGTGAATGAGGCCGCGAAGAAATTCGGCATTATCGAGGTCGACTACAACTGGCGCATGGTCGGGTTTGAGGAAAAGCCCGAGCACCCCCGGTCGATTCCCGGGCGCCCCGACATGGCGCTTGTCTCGATGGGCAACTACATATTCAACAGGAACTTTCTCGTCCGCGAGCTCTCCGACGATGCATCGGTAAACGAATCATCGCATGACTTCGGCAGGGACGTAATACCCAAGGTCTTTCCCGACTACCCCATATACGTATACGATTTTTCCAATAACAGAATCCCCGGCGAATCACCGCTGCAGAACGCCTACTGGGAAGACGTGGGAACGCTGGAGGCGTACTATAAAGCCAACATGACTCTCCGGGACGTGGTGCCTGAAATCAACCTGTACAACGAGGACTGGCCCATTCGCACGGCGCCCGGCCAGTCCGCTCCGGCGAAGTTCGTGTGGGACGGCGAAGGTGATGACCGGCGCAAAGGCGAGGCGCTCGACTCGATCGTATCGGGCGGCTGCATCATCAGCGGCGGCAAGGTCATGCGCTCCGTGCTCTCGCGGGGCATTCGCGTGCACAGCTATGCGACCGTAGAGGACTCTATCGTATTCTCTGATGTCGAGATCGGGGAGCGTTCGCATATTCGCCGGGCAATCGTCGATAAAAATATCCGTATCGCGCCGGGCACGAGGATTGGTTTTAATCTCGAAGAGGACCGAAAGCATCATTTCGTGAGTGATTCCGGGATTGTGGTGCTTTCTCTCCCGTCGCGGGGTCCCGGCCTTTCCGCCTAGACATGCAACGCTTGAACCGCGAAAACGGGCGAAAATATATTTGACAGGTGTGCAGGTTGCCTGCACGCGGGCCGGCAGGAAGAGGGGTGCCGGACCGAGAGTGTCTGGAAACAGGCTTGTTTGAAGCGATTAAGCACAGGCGCTTCACCACATGCCTTATGAAGGGGGAATAGGCATTCATGCCGTCGCGCGCCGAATCCCTGTATTTCAGAGATATCAACCGCTACGAAGTGCTCACCGATGAGCAGGAGCGGAAACTGGTCAAGGCGGTCCAGGAGGGCAAGCCCGGTGCCGCCGACACGCTGGTGACCGCGAACCTGCGGTTTGTCGTGAGCGTGGCCCGGCGCTATCGCGGACGAGGCTTGAGCTACCTGGAGCTTATCAACGAAGGCAACATCGGGCTCCTGAAGGCCGCGCGCCGGTTCGATATGAATATGAACGTGAAGTTCATTTCATACGCGGTGTGGTGGATACGCCAGTCAATACAGCGCGCGCTGTTCGAACAGGCCGGCACGGTCCGCATTCCGCCCAACAAGATTTCCCTTGTTAACCGCTTCCGGCAGGCGCTCGACAAGAACCAGGGTGACTGGCACAAGACCATCCAGATGGAGGAATTCAGGGATCACGAACAGGACATCGTGGATGTCATGGACAAGCTGCGCGGCATCTCGCTCGATGCCCCTATCGGGAGCGACAAGGGCGATGATGACAACATGAAGACCATGAAAGATGTCCTTGGCGAAGAGCCCAACCAGAACGGCGAGAGCGAGCGCCGGGAGCTTGCCAAGATTATCGACAGTGTCATGCAGAATATCACATCGCGCGAGGAACGCATCCTGCGGATGTATTATGGTCTGAATTTTTCGCGACAATTCACTTTGGAAGAAATCGGAAATGAGCTCCATCTCACCCGCGAGCGCGTACGATTGATTCGAGACAGATCGCTGCGCAAGCTTTTCAAGAATCCTCAATCGAGAGCGAAACTCTACCCGTTTGTTGCGGATTCCCAGGAATAGCCTGATCCACATCTCTGGTCCTCTGAAGCCGCATGTGATCAGGCCCGAGTAATCAATGGACCCATGGGCGCCAAACCTGTAGAACAGGTCGAACCGGGGCCTACGGCAAGTATCTTCCCCGCTTGCCGGGGCGTAGCTCTGCAAGAGCGAAAACCGGGCGGGTCTGCAGGGCGGACAGCCTCTTCTATTGTATCCTGCTGCGGTTCCCGCTACATGCCATTCAGCAGCGTCTCGAACTCCGTCTGATCGATCACAGTGACGCCCAACGATTGCGCCTTGGTGAGTTTTGAGCCCGGTTCAGATCCTGCAAGCACGTAGTCAGTCTTCCTGCTCACAGATGATGATACTTTTCCGCCCTGGGACTCTATCAGCGCCTTCGCCTGATCGCGTGTGTACTTCGGCAGCGTGCCGGTGAGCACAAAGGTCTTTCCGTCCAGGGTCCCGCCTGAAGCGGACTTCGGCAGGCCCCTGCAATTCACACCCCGGTCGCGAAGCTGATTTACAAGCTCCCGGTTTTGCGTACTGTCAAAGTAGAGCCGGATGCTTTGGGCCATGGCGGGACCAATGCCGTCGATCTGCTCGAGTTTCTCCCGGGGAAGATCAAACAGGTCTTCGATATCGTCAATGTTTTGCGCGAGAAGCTTCGCGGCCTGCGCGCCGATCATTCGAATGCCGAGACCGTGTATCAGCCTGTCCACGGAATTCGTTTTCGCGCTTTCGAGTGCAGACACGATGTTCTGTGCAGATTTCTCTCCCATCCGTTCGAGCGGAGCAAGCGCATCGGCAGTAAGCGCAAAGAGATCCGCAGGTGTCTTGACCAGACCGGTATCGAGAAGCTGCTGGATCAGCGACGGCCCCAGCCCGTCGATGTTCATGGCCGACCGCGACACAAAGTGGTTCAGCGAAGCGAACACCTGCGCGGGGCACGACGTGTTCAGGCATCGCAGCGCGACTTCATCCTCGAGGCGTGAAAGCTTCGATGCGCACGAGGGACACTTCCCGGGCGGCACAAATGCACGCGATCCCTTCGGCCGCTTCTCGAGTTTCACGCTCACGACCTTGGGAATGATCTCGCCGCCTTTCTCGATTTCGACGGTGTCACCCTCGCGCGCGCCAAGGCGTTCTATTTCGTCGTAGTTATGCAGCGTGGCGTTCCTGATCGTGGTGCCGGCGAGCGATACCGGCTCCAGCCGCGCCACCGGCGTTACCACACCGGTGCGGCCGACCTGGGCATCGATCGCGTTCAACTTCGTGGTCGCCCGGTCAGGGGGATACTTGTACGCGATTACCCAGCGCGGGCTCTTCGCCGTCGCGCCAAGCTCCTGCTGCTGGGCGAAGCTGTTGACCTTGATCACGATGCCGTCAACCGGGTACGGCAGTCCCCTGCGTTTGTCCTGCCAGGCGGTGCAGAATTCGCGAATCTCGTCGAGCGATCGCAGAGGCGTTGAATGCTCGACCGTATCGATGCCGAGATCCTCAAGAAACGCAAGGTTTTTCGCGTGATCTTCGCGATGCTGTTCGGCCAGCAGAAAGTGCGCGGCATAGGCAAGCTTTCGCCGCGCGACCTCTCGCGGGTCCTGCAGTTTCACGGTTCCCGCAGTGGTATTGCGCGGGTTCTGCATGGGCTTTTTGCCCGCCTCCTCGAGCTGTTCGTTGAGCTTGCGAAACAAATCGAAGCTCATGAATATCTCACCCCGGACCTCCAACTGCTCTCCAGCTTCAATCGAAAGGGGCAGGTTACGGATGGTGCGCACGTTCGATGTGATATCGTCGCCCGTGACACCGTCGCCGCGGGTCACACCGCGCGCCAGACGCCCGTTCTCGTAGTGAACGGCCGCGGCAACACCGTCTATCTTGAGCTCGCAGGTGTATTCGATTTTCCGGTCCCCGAGCTCCTTGGTTATTCGCGCAATCCATTCTTCTATTTCATCGAACGAATAGGTATTGTCGATGCTCATCATGGGGACCGCGTGACGGTACTTGGGAAACTCCCTGGTGAGGTCGTTTCCCACTCGTTGCGTGGGCGAATCAGGGGCCACCAGCTCCGGATGCTCGTTTTCAAGCTCGACCAGCTTGCGATAAAGCTTGTCATATTCCGCATCGCTGACCAGCGATTTGCCGCGGCCATAGTAGGCGCGGTCGTACTTCGCAATCTGCGTGCGAAGCTCGACTGCCATTTTCTCTATTGCCTTTTTGGCCATGCAATCCCCTATGCTCCGTTTGCGAAATTGCCCCCGCAGGCCGTCCGCCTGCGGGTCCCACCGGGAAAATGGTATTATGCAGCCCCCCGTGGAAATGGAGAGATGGGGACAAAAGGGGGATGCGAAACAGGAGAGATAGAGACGGAGTTGCTTTTCTTGCACTATGCAGAACTAACGCAACGCAAGCAACTCCGTCCCGAATTGCCAGAGCATCCTCCCCGCGAAAAGATATTTATATTGATATCTATTACATGAACTGGGGGCGAATTGCGCAAGGCGCCGGCCATGAAAACGTATGACCAAATAAACGACCGCATAGCATCAGGTAAGGCCGTGGTCCTTACCGCCGATGAAATCATGGACTATGTCGACCGGAAAGGCGCGGCCGCGGCTGCCAGGGAAGTCGATGTCGTGACTACGGCGACGTTCGGGCCGATGTGCTCGTCGGGATGCATGCTCAATTTCGGGCAACCGAAGCCCAAGATCAGGATCACGGAAGCATGGATCGAAGATGTCCTCGTGTATGCGGGCCTTGCCGCGGCCGATGTCTACCTGGGCGCAACCCAACTGCGGCACGGCGATCCGGCCAACATGTACCATCCGGGAGAATTCAGGTACGGCGGCGGTCATGTGATAGAGGACCTTGTCGCGGGAAAATCCCTCCAGCTCTTCGCCCTCTCGTATGCCACCGACTGCTATCCCCGGCGGGAGCTGCGGACATATTTCACGATTGACGATCTCAACCAGGCGATCATGGTCAATCCGCGAAACTGCTACCAGAACTACAACGTGGCAATCAACAAGTCAGACAGAACTGTCTACACCTATATGGGCCGGCTCGACCCGAACGGCAAGAACGCAACGTATTGCTCGGCCGGCCAGCTCTCGCCGCTTCTCAACGACCCCTGCTACGAAACAATCGGCATCGGCACGAAAGTATGGCTTGCCGGCGCCCACGGACACGTGTACGCCGCAGGCACGCAGCATGCCGGAGCGTGCGACCGGACCGCCGGCGGCGTGCCCACAGGGGGCGCAGGCACGCTCGCGCTCACCGCCGACATGAAAAAAATGCGGCCGGAATTCGTGCGCGGGGTTAGCCTGCGTGGCTATGGCGTGTCGCTGGCGCTCGGTGTCGGCATACCCATTCCCGTTCTCAACGAGCAGGTACTCACGCGTGCATGCATCCGCGATCGTGATATCCCCGCGCCGGTGATCGACTACGGCATCGACTACCCCCAGAACACGGGAAAGGTGTTGTGTCACGTGACCTACGAAGATCTTCGCAGCGGCCGCATCGAGGTGCAGGGAAAAAAGGTCGCAGTGGGCTCGCTTTCGTCTTATCACACGGCACTCGAGGTCGCCAACCTTCTGGCCGGCGAGATCCGCCGGGGTGATTTCACGCTCGCCCGCCCGCACGCAAAGCTCCCCGCGGATACCGCCATGAAACCGCTGGTCATGCGGGAGAAACCATTATGAGCGATACGATTACAAGAAAGCTGATGCTGTATTTCCCGAAATGCGAGTGTGAAAAGCCGATCGTTTACCACCTTGTCAAAGACTACGATCTGGTGGTCAACGTGTTTCGCGCCAAGGTCACGCCCGAGGAAGAAGGCTATCTGGTGCTGGACGTTACCGGCACGGAGCACAATATCGAACAGGCCATGGCATTTGTCCGGACATTCAACGTGACCATCAATCTCACGGGAAAGGGCGTTACCCGCGAAGACACCCGGTGCACGCACTGCGGTTTCTGCGTTCCGTACTGCCCCTCCAATGCTCTGCGCATTGACGACACCGCCACGCGCGAGGTCGTATTTGATGAAAGCAAATGCATAGAATGCCTGGCCTGCATTCGCGTCTGCCCGTTCGGCGCGTGCGCTTCGGCATTCTGACACGCGGCCGGGCGCGGGATGCCACACGGTTCTCACACCACAATGCAAGATGAACGGCGGCACTATCGCCCGTTTCAGCACAAGGACGCTGTTTTCCGGATCTGCTGTGATGCGTTCGATGCCGTGGCCGCCGCGATCCTCTCGCAGAGAGCGCTCCTCGAAGACTACCTTCGCCGGCATCCCGAATTCGCCACGGCGCGTGAGCCGCTTGATCCGCTCGCCGATGCACCCCCGGTGGCCCGCGACATGGCGCG
>WJMI01000418.1 GCA_014728015.1 Chitinivibrionales bacterium
CGCACGCTCGCTATCGATGCCGCCATACTCAAGAGAAATTTTCTGATCAAGAACCTGAGCGGGGGTTTTCATCTCCAGAACATGGGACCGGCGATATTCTATATCCAGCGTGACGAAGCCGATCCTATTCCGTTCACCACGAAGTTCGGGCTGGCGTATACGGTCTTTCAGACGCCTATCCACGATCTCAAGGTCGTCGGCGACATCAACCGCGAAATCGTGAAGAACTACATCGACAAAAGGCCCGACCCGTTCTGGAAAGCGATCTACACCGACCTCATCGACGATCCCGATGATGACTGGAAAGACGAGCTCACCGACGATATGATCTTCCATATCGGTCTCGAATACTGGTATGTCAATTTTATCGCCCTGCGTCTTGGATTCATGGAAGATCCCGAAGGTTTTCGTCGAGAGCTTTCATTCGGCCTGGGACTGCGCTACGGCAACCTGGGGATAGACTGGTCGTATATCCACGAGCCCGGCAGAAGTGACAAGGTGCGCACGGGCCAGTGGCGTTTGTCACTCCTGGTTAAACTCTAGCCCGCAAAGCCCGGCGCCCTTCATCAGGCATTTTCGAGAGCCGCGAGCCCGTAATGTGCAATAAACGTATCCATACCGTGGTCTGTCTCCTGCTGGCCGGACTCGTTGCCGCCGCCCAGGCAGCCCCGCATCGCAAAGCGGTCCGGCGGAAACAGGACGTTGTCGGCGGGCCCCAGGGCGCCTACCCGTACCTGTGCAAGGGCGTCTCGCGCAAGAACCTGCTCGACATACCGTCGTACCACCCGTGGAGCATTCTTCACCACAAGAAATTTGTCACCGACACCCTGCACGTGATTGCCGTGCGCGTGCAGTTCCAGACCGACTCGTCGGAACTCACCACCGGCATCGGCGAATTCGGCATTGCCGAGGGAAATACCCCCACCCGCAGCGACAGGGAGGAGATGGGATACTACCCCGACAAGGGCGGCGATGGATATAAATACGACGACCTGCCGCATGACCGCGACTATTTCGAGCGCCAGCTCCAGTTCGCGCAGAACTATTTCATGACTGTCTCACGCGGAAAATTCTACGTTGACTACACCGTGGATCCGCGCGTGTTCGAAGTGCCCAAGCAGATGACGAAATACTCGCCGGGCGCCAAGAAGCCCAAGGAGTCGTGGGACGACTATTATTACCGCCGGACCGTTGGCCTGATGGAATTCGTCCTCGATGCCGTACACGAATCCGACAACGACGGGAATGGCGCGTTCGCCGCCCTCACCCAGGATGCTGAAACCGGTATCCTCTACCTTCCGGATTCATCAGACACGTCGAAAAAAGTTCGCGCGGCAGTACTGCTCATCCACGCCGGGGCATCGTACTGGACTGACGGCGGCGAGGCCGGCTATTTCGGGCAGGATACGCCGTCGGACATGATCGATGCCTTCATCTCGCCGGATTTCTTCGACTATTTCAAGGACACTCTGGCATTCGACACCATGACCATCGGGACCGGCGACGGACCGGCGCGCGGCATCAAAGCAGCGGGACGGGACGGGACCCTTCTGCTCGACGAATTCATGATGGTGTCGGAGACCTCCAATCAGGACAGCCTCAACTGGGGCACGCATGGCATCCTCGTGAACCAGATTGCCCGGCAAGTGGGCATTCCCGACCTGCATTCCAACCAGAGCGAAGTCGGCTCGTTCTGCATCATGGATATCGCCGGCTATTCGGCCGGCCGCGGGTTCATTCCGCCGTGGCCGTCCGCATGGGTGCGGGCATTCATGGGCTGGGAAACGCCGGTGGTTGCCGATATCGACGGCGGCACCGCCACGTATCGCCTGACCGCGGTGGGCGATACATCGGTAACCGAAGACGACACCACGATTCTGTTGATACCCATCAACGACCACGAATACTATCTGCTCGAAAACCGCCAGCGCAACCTTACCTCCGACACGGCCGTGTTCAACTACGAATGGAGCCACGACAGCGAGCACGTGTTCATCGATCCCTACGATCAAGTCAATCTCAAAAAAAACGCGCGCGCGCTGGGCGATTCCAAGGTGCTGGACAGCGTGAAAAACTACGACGTCAGCATCCCGGCATCCGGCGTGCTCGTGTGGCATATCGACGAGAACCTTATCCGCGACCGGCTCGGGTACAACGTGCTGAACGCCGACTCCCTGTACGGCGCGGTGTCGATTGTCGAGGCCGACGGGATCAACGATTTGGGCATACTGTTCATGGATGTCCTGTTCCAGGCGGCATTCGACTACGGGGGCGCCGAGGACGTGTTCCCGCATACCACCCAAGACCGCGAGGGCGGCGACACCACGATATTCTCGTTCGGCCCCTTCACGCGGCCGTCAACGAAAAGCAACGACGGCGGCCATACCTATCTCACTATCTCGATTGACGGCGCCGGCCGGCGGGCCGACGGTGCGCGGGCAAAAGAGAAAGCGGCCATACGGGACTACTATGTGCTCAACACGGTCGACTCCGTGTTCGAAGTCACTGTCGGACGCGATGCATCGGCCCCGGCCGTACCCGGCTGGCCCAAACGCGCCCTGCCGTCGAAATTCTACGAGCCGGTGCTCTGCGACGTGTTTGCCAACGGCGACTCGCTCGAGCTGGCCGTGCTCGATACGACAGGGCGGCTCTACATCTGGC
The DNA here is from genome assembly GCA_014728015.1 of Chitinivibrionales bacterium. Taxonomy (GTDB): domain Bacteria; phylum Fibrobacterota; class Chitinivibrionia; order Chitinivibrionales; family WJMI01; genus WJMI01. The sequence goes on from WJMI01000418.1 coordinate 2,662, forward strand.
CCGCCGGTGACAATCCCGCGGGAAGGTTTGCATCGTTTGGCAGCGAGACCGACAGCACAATCGTCCTCGACCTTCAGGGCAACGTGGTCATGACCTACGAAGAGGACACTACCATAAACGGCGCCGACACGGTGATACATATCGCGGAATCAGACACGGCATTCTCGCGCGGCACGTACCTTCGCAAGGTTCCCGGCCCGGTCTCGTTTCCTACCGCGATCGATGGGCGCCTGTTCGTGCCCTCGTCAGACAATGCGCTATTCGTGCTCGACAGCATTGTGTCCCCGGACAGCTCGCACAACGCGCGGTGGGACACGGTGGGCCTGCCCGCCCCGGCATCTTCGTACGTGTGCAACTACACCGGCCGGCAGTGGGCGGTGGGCTGCAAAGACGGCACCATTGTGTTCGGTGACGGCACGTCAGTGACATCGCAGCTCGCGCCCGATTCCTCCCGCGAATCTCCCGTGCAGGCGCTCGCCCTGCTGGATACGTCATCCGGAAGGCTGGCGGCTATCCACAAAAACGGCATGCTGATAACCTGCATGCCGGGCGCATCCAAGGCCCAGACAGCCAAGCGGATACGAAATGGCATCGCGCCATACACGCTCGCGGCGGCCGATCTCAATGCGCTCGACTCTGACGATGCGCCGGATATCGTAGTGAGCGATATCAAGCAGGGGTTGTGGCTGTTCAAGGCGCGCGACACGCTCGCACTCGCGCCGCACTGGACCAACGATCCCAACGAATGGCCCGTGGCGTACCACTACTTCGAAGAAGACGACGATCCCGAAAACCGCCGCCTCCTGCCGGACAATCCCTCCGCCCCGGCGCTGGTGGATCTCAACGCCGACGGCGCGCTGGATATCGTGGCCGGCGGCACCAACGGCATCTATGCGTTCAACTACAAGGGCGTGCTCCTCGACGGATGGCCGTCGGAGCTTGACAATCGCTACTGGTACCAGCGCGGGAGCATCATCGCCGCCCCCGTGGTCGGCGTGTCCCCTGATAAAAAGGAGCCCCGGGTCGTATTCTCCTCCCCCACCGGCGAAAACCCCACGTTCGCGGTGGCCCGGATAGATTCCGCGCCGAAGAACACGGGCAGGATATTCTACACGTTCAACGACGGCAGTACCGACAGTATCGGCGGCCTGAGCCAGTCGCTCATCGACACGCTTCTGGTGTTCGGCGACTCGGTCATTCTGCCGTTCATCACGCCCGGAGGATATATCGATGCGGTAAATCCCGCCGGCAAACGCCCGGACACCACGCGCTCGTTTTCCCACGTGGGTACGGTGCGGCAGTCGTACTGGCCGCTCTCGACCGGCGGCGCCGTGTCCACTTCGCCGCTTTTGTGCGATATCGACCGTGACGGGCGAGTGGATATCATCGCCGTATCCAACACCGGAGCCGCATACCGGTTCGAGATGCACGCGGATGTCCTTTCCGACTCGCTTGTCTGGGGCCGGGCCGGATACAACGATGCACGCGTGTTTGCCTACCTCGGCCCGCCGCCGTCGGCAACAGGGGGAGAAAAACCGCGTATTACGTATTTCTATAACTACCCCAATCCGACGGGCGGCATTGATGAGACCATTTTCAGGTATAAATTCGCGGCGCCGGCCGCCAACGTGCGGCTCGATATCTTCACGTACACAGGCTACCACGTGTATTCCGCGAAGGGCCTTCCCACGAGCTTTCCTGATGCCGACGAGCACACGGTTTCGCTTGGCTCATTCGGGCCGGGGGCGTATCGATGCCGGCTCGAAGCCAAAGTCAACGGGTTAAAGCAGGTGAAGTACTGGAAGATGGCCGTGGTTAAGTAGGGTCGAACAAGCCGCGTGCACATACGAAATCCGAGCTTACTCACCATGACTCGACACATTCTACCGGCATTCGCTCTCACGCTCGCGCTTGTTCTCGCCGCGCCAACGCTGTCCCGGGCCGCGCCGCACAACGCGTTCGGGATGAAACTGTACACCATCGAAAGCGAGCATTTCAAGCTCAACTACATGCCCGGGCTGCACAATGTCGCCCGGGAAGTGGGCGATATTCTCGAGGAGCTGTATAGCATTTACCGCGACACGTACCACCTGACCCTGCCGGCAAAGACCGAAGTACTCGTGACCGATGAGCGGCGGTACGGAAGCTGGGCGCTTGCCATCCTCAACATGATTCATATCTCGCTGTGGGACTTCGACTACTACATGCGGGGTACGGGGGACGGCATCCGGGATGCGGTTGCGCATGAATACGCCCATATCGTGTCAATCTGGTCGTCCTTCAAGTTCCCCTCGTGGATGCCCTACATACAGGGGGGCTTCATCTCCCATCCGAACAATGTCCACGTGCGGGAAAACAAGGACGGCTCCCTTACGTACACGGGGCTCCGTCTCGAGGCGTTCCATATCTTTCCCGGCGAGATACTCCCGCCGTGGTTCTACGAAGGCATCGCGCAATACGAAAGCAGCCGCAACAGCGGCGACCGGTGGGACAGCCACCGGGACATGATCCTCCGGACGCTCACGCTGTCGGATAAGCTCCTCACCTGGGATCGCATGATGGTGTTCGCCGGGCGTGAAGATGACTGGGAGAAGACGTACAACCACGGTTTTGCGCTCGTCAAGTACCTCGCCGACACGTATGGCTACGAGAAAGTCGTCTCGATAGCGCGCGAAGCAAGCAAGTTCCCGCGCCTGAACTTCGATCGCGCGGTCAAGGCGGTGCTGGGCATCTCGGGAAGAGAGCTGTACCGCGAGTGGGTCCGTTCCATGAAGAAGCGCTATACCGAACAAACCAAGGCGATAGGCGGGCAGGTGTACGGCACCAAGGTCAATAAAGCGGGCTTCGCGAACTACTGGCCGCGGTTCGGGCCGAAAGACAGGAAGATCTACTTCCTTTCAAACCACGAGTCCGATTTCGGGATATTCTACAAGACATTGTTTTCGTATAGTCCCGCGGACACCATCGAAGAGGACAAGCGGATACGCAGTGAGATGAAGACGGTCACCGGGTTCTATGATATCCATGATTCCTCCGAGCAGATCGTGTTCACCAGCGCCAAGTCACGCAAGTCCGGTCTCCCGCCACGGCTCGGCGGCCGCCGCACCCCTGATATTTTCATCGATTCGCTGCCCGACCCCCAACGCAAAAAACGGCTGTTTTCGAAGAAGACCGAACGGCAGATAACCGAAAAAGCCGACATGGCCCATGCTGTGTTCTCCCCCGCCGGCGACATGCTGGCCTGCGTGCAGAACCGGAATGCCCGCTATTATCTGTGCACTATTGACACGGCCGGAGACAGCCTTCGCTATCATATCCCCCTGCCGTCGGACAGCGCCCGCGATTTCATGAACCGGATCTACTCGCTCGACTGGTCTCCCGACGGCCGCCGCATAGCGATCAGCTATGTTGACAGCGCGGACCGTTCGATCGGCGTGTACGATACCGCCACCGGGGCCTTCTACGATGTGTGCGATACAGACCGTGACGAGCGCGACCCCCGTTTCGGCCCTAATGGCTCCTGGCTGTATTTCGCATCCGACCGCACCGGCATATTCAATATCTACCGGTACAGCTTCGAGACGGGGAAGCTCCAGCGCATCACCAATGTCTCGGGCGGGGCGTTCGCGCCTGATGTCTCCGCCGGCGGAAGACTGGTATATGCCAACTACGATGAAGACGGGTTCGGGATCTACCGCATCGACTCCATGGTCGTGGTGGCGGACACAACAATTGCGCCCGAGAACGCGCTGGTGGAACGCATTCCGGCGAAGCGCCGGCCGGTTGACACGCAGTTCTCCGGCGAACGTCCCTACTCGCGCCTGCCGCGTCAGTTTCTTTTCGTGCCCACGTTTATCATGTATCAGATACTCACCGAGAACGACAATTCTTTTTCCGGAATTTCCCATTTCATGATGGGCGGGGTCGCGAACCTCAACGACCCGTTCGAGTGGCTCGACCAGGGAACAAACCTCGGCGCATTCTTCCTGGTCGAGCCGGGCAAGCTCCACCGGTTCTTCTCGTTCAATGAGTACGGGATCAACCGTGACATGACCTTCAATGCGGGCCTGTTCGGGACCACGCACCTGCTGCCCTTCGATATGTCATTCTTCTATTCGGTGCTGGGCCTCACCGCCCAGGAGGTGTTCCACGACGATGCCATCGACTCGCTGGTCACATACAAGTACAATCTCAATCCGCGCTATCTCGATGTCACCGCCACGCACGATATCAACAAAATGTTCTCGGCGAACCTGATCGCGAGCTACAACAACTACCGGGTGTTCGTCCTGATACCTCTCTACGACGAGTATTTCCCGTACAGTCCCGCGCGCGGATATCGTCTCGGGACCTACGTGACCATGCGCAGCCGCACGCCCGATATCCGGTTCAATATCTCGCCCAAAGGGCTCATCGCCAAGCTCAAGTACGAGCATTGGGGCCAATGGCTGCAGAACGACGAGCGCAGCTTCGAGTTCGAGGGCGGCCGTATCGTGGAGAACTACGAGCTGTATCGCTATAATCAGCTGACTGCCGATGTTCGCTATGCCACGGCCACACCGTGGCTGAAAAGGCACGACGTCTATGCCGAGCTGGATGCGACGGCGCTTAAGTTGACAAAAGAGACCGAACACCGCGTGCGCAAGGGGTACGAACGCGGCGATCTGTGGTACGAGGCGCTCCCGCCGTTTTTCCAGCCCGGCGAATGGATTCCCGGGTATGCATGGTACTATCGAGACACGGCCGAGGTGGAAATCAGGCGCCGCCAGGGCGACCAGGACACAATACAAACCGTGCGCGTGCCGCAGGACACCGTGCTCGTATCCGGCAACGGGGTCGTATCGGTCGGGCTCTCGTACCGATTCCCGCTGTATGCGGGCACCTCGATAGACAGGAAGCTCGGGTTCGTATTCTTTGACAAACTCTACGGCGCGCTCAATTTCGGCGGCGGCATAGCCTACGACGAGCTTCACCGTTTTACCGACCGCATCGGGAAAACCTTCAGGGACCTCGGCGATTCATTCAACGATCTGTCATTTCGCCGGACCGGCATCCTCGACGATATGCTCCTGTACACCGGCCTGGAGCTCCGGCTCGAAGCGTTGTCATTCAGCACGTTCCCGCTGGCCGTGATGGCCCGGTGGGACTGGGGATTCGACAAGCCGGCCCCTGTCGGCGGGCACAAGCTGTCGCTTACCATCGGATTCAGTTTCGACAACTGGGACCTGGTCACCGAACCTGACGGCGGTACCCGCATGATGTACGGCGGGATACACAACTAGGATTCGCCCAGGATGCGGAGGGCCCCCGGCGGCCGGAACGACCCGCATCCGGCAGGTTGCTGCAAACCCCATGAAGACGGGTGCCGGTGCCCGAGAATCTGCGGGTGGCCGCTAGTTCGAGGTATCGACCACCCGGGCCATAATCACGCCCTTGATCCTGCGGATGGACGCGAGCTCGCTCTCCCCGATTGCCCCATCGATATCGATAATGTTATACGCCGCATCGCCTTTGTGCCGGTTTATCATGTCGGCGATATTGATGTTCTTATCGGCAAGCGCGGCAGTGATCTGGCCGACCATTCCCGGCACGTTCCTGTTGGCGATAAGCAGGCGGTTGGCCGATGACGGGGCCATTTCGCAGTCAGGGAAATTGACGCCGTTGCGGATATTGCCGTACTGGAGAAAATTACGCACCTGCACGGCCGCCATTTTGGCGCAGTTGTCCTCGGCCTCGGGTGTCGATGCCCCCAGGTGGGGAAGCCCGATCACCCTTTCGTTCTTCAGCAGGTCCTCGTCGGGGAAATCGGTCACATAGCACGCCACGATGCCCTCGGCAATCGCAGCCTGCAAATCTTCATTGTTGACCAGCCCGCTTCGGGCGAGGTTAAGCACCCGGACGCCCTTTTTCATGAGTGCGAATTTGTCGCGGTTCAGCATGCCCTTGGTCTTGTCGGTGAGCGGTGCGTGGATAGTGATGTAATCCGCCTCGGCCATCAGGCTCTCGAGCCCGACCGCGCGCCGCACGTTCTGGGACAGTCCCCAGGCGGCCTCGACCGAAATGAAGGGATCGTATCCCACGACATTCATGCCGAGCGCCTCGGCGGCATTGGCAACCATGACGCCGATCGCGCCGAGACCGATGACGCCCAGTGTCTTGCCCATAATCTCCGGGCCGGCAAACTGTGACTTGCCTTTCTCCACCAGCTTGGGCACCTCGTCGCCCTTTCCCACCAGGGCACGGGCCCATTGTATCCCGCTCACGAGATCGCGCGATGCAAGCAGCAGGGACGCGAGGGTGAGTTCCTTGACACCGTTGGCATTGGCGCCCGGTGTATTGAATACGACTATGCCCCGCTCAGTGCACGCATCGAGCGGGATGTTGTTGACGCCCGCCCCTGCCCGGGCTATCGCTTTGACCGACCCCGGAAGCTCCATATCGTGCATTTTGGCGCTGCGCACGATAATCGCATCGGGATTGAGGATTTCAGATGCGATTTCGTAGCCCTCCCGCGGCAGAAGCTCGAGGCCCTTCGAAGAAATCTTATTGAGTGTCTGGATCTTGAACATGGTCCCTCCAATACTCCCTGTGCCCTATGTGTTTTCTTTCTCAAACGTCTTCATGAAATTGACCAGCCTGACAACGCCTTCCCTGGGCATGGCGTTGTAGATGCTGGCCCGCATGCCGCCGACCGAGCGGTGTCCCTTGAGCGTGACCAGGCCCTGCGCGGCCGCCTCCTTGATAAACTTCGCGTTGAGATCATCGGAGCCGGTGATAAACGGTACGTTCATGATCGAGCGGTCATCACCGCTTACCGTGGCGCTGAACATCGAAGAATTGTCGAGAAAGTCGTACAGCAGGCCCGCCTTTTCCCTGTTGATCCGCTCCATCGCGGCAACGCCGCCAAGGTCGAGCACCCACTCGAACACCAGTTTCGCCATGTAAATCCCGTAGCACGGCGGCGTATTGTAGAGCGAACCGGCATCGGCGTGCGTCTTGTAGTCCAGCATGATCGGCGTGCTGTCCATGGCCCCGCCGATCAAGTCCTCGCGAATAATGACTACGGTCAGACCTGATGGCCCCATGTTTTTCTGCGCGCCCGCATAAATAATGCCGAACCTGTTGACATCATACGCTTCGCCCAGAATGTTCGACGACATGTCAGCGACCAGAGGCACGGTGCCGGTGTCGGGAAGCTTCGTGATATGCGTGCCGTAGATTGTGTTGTTTGTGGTTATGTGGAAATAGCCCGCCTCCGGATCAAAGGTGCCCGCATCGAGTTTCGGGATATAGCTGAATGTCTTGTCTTCGGAAGATGCCACGACATGCACCGCGCCGTACCGCCTGGCCTGTGCCATGGCTTTTTTCGACCAGTTGCCCGTATTCACATAGTCCGCCTTCCCTGTCCCGCCCATGAGGTTCAACGGCACCATGGCGAACTGGGTGGATGCGCCTCCCTGCAAGAACAACACCTTGTAGTTGCCGGGTATGGCCATGAGTTTGCGAAGAGATGCCTCGGCCCCCTGGATAATGTCGCCGAAAGCCGCCGACCGGTGGCTCATTTCCATGACCGACATGCCGGTGCCTTCGTAATCCAGCATTTCCTTCGCTGCTTTTTGAAGTACTGCCTCGGGCAGCGCCGCAGGCCCTGCAGAGAAGTTGTACACGCGCGCCATAGTAGCCGTCCTTTCTCCAACCTTCTCCCGGTTCACTCCCGATCGAGTGTCATGTGCGCCGAGAGAATGGTGAATTCACGAACGATATCCATATTGGTGATATTGACAGTTTCAACGTTGTGCCGGATCAGGGCCGGAGAAAAATTCACAATGCCCCGTACCCCCCCTTCGATCAGCCGATCCGCTGCTTCCTGTGCGGCCGGGGCGGGCACTGCTATGACCCCGATTTCCACATTCTTCCGCCGCACCACATCGCTGATTTCGTATGCCTCGAAAAGCTCGATATCGGTACGAATGGTTTCGAGCTTGTTGATATTCGAGTCGAAACCTGCAACGATGGTATAGCCGCTGTTTGCGAACCGTTCATACGCGAGGATTGCCGAGCCCAGCCGCCCGAGACCCACCACACACGCATTGCGCCGCCGGTCAAGGCCGAGCTTGCGCCGGACACGGTCGCGCAACCTGGCGGTATCGTAACCCGAACCAATATCCCCGACCTCGCCCAGATAGTTGATATCTTTACGAACACTGTGCGGCCGGACGCCCAGGGCCGTTCCAAGCTCAGTCGATGATATCCGGGTCTTGCCCTCAATAAGCAGATCTTCCAGTAGCCGGAACAGTATGCACAACCTGGTGATGGTTGGACGAGGTATTCGCGGCCTCATTTTGAGCCCCTAGTTCCATGTTAAAGCTGTGACCAATTTCACTTATAAAATAACCATAATTGCGACTAATGTCAATATTTATGCTGAGATTATTCAAGCCGCAATTTATCTGTGCCTTTTTTCACTTATTTTCAGGCGTGTGCCGGCTCATATTAGTGCCTCTGGGATTTGTGGGTAGGTGTCAGGGTACGCAGGTCAGAAAGTGGCGGCCTTGACCACAAGCTGCCGGCCTTCAGCGTGGATGCTGAAGACATGTATGCCTGAAGGTATGGCACCGCGCGGAAACCGGATTTCCTTGGTGCCGGCAGGAAACATGGAAGGCCCTCTGCGGAAAAGCTTCCGCCCGCCCAGATTGTAGACTTCAACCAGGACCCTGGAAGGTGCCGGGAGTTCGACTTTCATTGTCCGCCGCATTCCATCAACCGCGAGCCGGGGGCACGATGCTGCGGGACCGTGGCGCGCCGGACGCGCGCTGAGGCATTCGGCATCCTCGAACACAACACGGTGCATCCCCGCGGGCATGTCCGGCAGCACCACATACGTATACGCATTTCTCTCCTCATGCCCGACCGCATCACCGTCAAGCACGGCACGGCCGCACGTGCCGCCGAATATGACCGACACGCCCTCTCTCACTGCTCCTGCCAGGGTCATTATGATGTCCCTGCCATCGCGCTTCACGCCGCGCACCTTCAGGCTGTTCACCGCCGTTGCGTTGTCTGCATACTCATCAGGAAAGACATACGAAAGATATGGAAATGCATCTTCGTATTCTTCAAGGATCCCGTGAAATCGCTGATAACTCGCCTCGGATGCATCCGCGAAAAGCCCTTCGGGGTGCGCGCCGATATGCGCGAGATGCCCCTGGGCCAGGGCCTTGTGGAAGTACGTCAATGCCACGTCCTCGCCGGCATCGCCCCACCAGCACGTGTTGTGGGCCACCATGCACCTGTCCCGCCGTCTCAGAAAGAAACACGTCGGCAGGCGATTGGGCACGTGATCATGACAGGGATACACTATCTCGCCGGCATCCAGAAACGCGACCCCGCTGTCCACCAGCGGCTCGAGAAGGGATGCGGTATACTTGAAACCCGGCATGCGCCAGAACCGGAGCGATTTCCCGGACAGGCCGGCGGCATAGAGGTCCTCGTAGATCCTGCGAAGCCGCAGTGAATCGCCGAAGGGATCGTAATACTGGAACTCATGCTCGGGATCGGGCTGGGCCAGGGAAGGCGTATGATGGTAGCCGTGACAGCCCAGGCGCACGCGCTCCTCCCACCCGTACGCGAGGCTGTCGTCCTCGATGCGTTTCAGGAAATCCAGATACGATTGCGGGGCTTCGGTTGCCAGGCGAAGCGGCCCGTGCGCATCGGTCCAGTGGCGTCGCGCATTGTCGTATACAAATGACGGCTCGTTATTCTCAAACCCGCCGTTCGCGATCAGGTTGGCGGATGTGCCCGGTTCGCACAGCGTGACACTGTCCAGAAATGCTCTTCCGGTAGCCCTTTCCATGCAAAAAAGCACGGTCAGTTGCGTATCCGCCGCCCCGCTTTCGAAGGTGATGCTGCGTGAACTCCAGTCGTCCGTGCCCGTGCGGGGGCCCTGCCCCGCAAGAAGGTCTTCGCCCAGGCCGCGCACCTCTGCATACACGCCTGTCCCTGCAACGCTGCCGGTCCTCATCGCGTAGCCGAGCACGTACCGGGTCGCGGGCTCGCACGATACACGCTGGAATATCTTGAGCGTCGACGTGGACTCCGCGAACATGCAGGCACACCACGTGCCCGCCGCCGCATCAAGCGAGTCCGCGATCACGTATGGAGAGTTGACCACCCACGAATCGAACCCGGTTTTGTCCCGGTACAGGATCCTGTCGGCGATAACCAGGTAGCCCATCCGGGCCTTGGGGTGCTCGTTGAGAAGCCGCACGAAGAAGTGGTCGTGGTGCACGTCGCGCGCATCAGCGGTCGTCATAAATGCCCAGTTGTCGCGATTGGGCAGCTCGTCCCAGTACATCGTAATGCATTGCGGGGCGCCGCCGGGATTCTGCCCGAGGGAAAGCGCGATACGCTCTCCGCCCGAAGCATACACTTCGATCCGGCGGAAGAGTGTATCATGGGCATTCTGCACCGGGGCGAAATCAGGCCCCTCCTGCCACTCGTACTCGCGCCGGCCCCGGGGCCGCAAGGTCTGCAGCACGGCTATCGAGTGTTTCCCGACTCCCCCGCTGTTGAGTTCCCACAATGAATGAAAGGGGTTGCGCTGGACAAACGTGATCCTGGAATCGTCATCGTGAAAGCTCACATGTGTCTTGAGGTGCATTTTGGTTGCCCCCGATGATCCCGTCTCGAAATGCTCGGCGGCAAACCCGGGATTCCAGCAATACGCATCGGGGCAGGTGCTTTCGACTTCAAGGTGAAGGCCGCCGGCAAATTGCGTCTCCCTGGTTGCCCACGCGCGAAGCTCCATTACCAGGGCATCGTGCTCAATGAAATAGCTTTGTTGTGCGATAAGCGGAAGCCCGCCAAACTCTGAAAGCCACAGCACGACCGTGTCGCCGGTGCTGGCCACATGTCTGCCGTCAGGCCCCGCGCTGCCGGCGCGAAGACACAACAGCGTGTCCTGGCGCGGCGTCGATCCAGCCTGTTTATCGGTGAATGAGGTAATCGAACCGAATGCAGCCGCATTCGTATCCACGCATATAGTAGCGGCGAGATATGCGTTTTTCAGCATTTCTTCCTGACGCGCGAGCGGGCCGGTGTTCGCCAGAAGGATACAAAGCGCCGCAATCCCGCACCCGTACGGGGC
>WJMI01000419.1 GCA_014728015.1 Chitinivibrionales bacterium
GCGTAGGTCATGACCAACTGGACAAGACACTTCACGAAGCCCGGCATGCATCGAATACCGATGCGCCGGTGTGTCCCGGGCTCGCGTGCACCGGTGAGGTCCACTACCTGTGGAATGCCGTATGCGCTTGGCTGGGGAGGAGTCCTCTGTGAAGAAGCAGCGCGAGTCCGTCTCGCTTGCTGAGGAAGCCTGCCGGGTCAGGGAAAAGGCCGGTAAGGAAGAGCTGTCGGCTGGGGAAATGCTCGTTCTGGCCTGCGAGACTCTTTCGCGGACCTATACGCACGAGGAGAAAGGCTACCGGTAGTACCCCGGCTTCTATCCCGAATTCTGCGTAGCCACGAAGGCGCGAAGACACGAAGTGGTTGAAAAAGACAAGATTAGATTGGGTGTGAGAAAGTTCATATGTGAACGATTTCTGCAATGGGCAGCGCCATCGCCTCTTTCATATTGTTCGTGCTTTTGTGTCTTCGTGGCAATTTTCATGAATAGGTCAGGCTAAGACCCCATGTGCGCGAATATCCTGCTCGTTCTTCCCAATAATCTCGGCGATGTTATCATGGCGGCGCCGGTGCTGTCGGGCCTGAAACATTCGTTTGCGGGATGCCGCGCGAGTTTTCTGGTGGAAGACGGGTTTGAGGGCGGGCTGACCGGCAATCCGTTCTGCGACGAGATTGTTCGTTTCCCGCGGCGCAGCCTGCGAGATGCACTGCACAGCAAGGACTGGCACGCGGGCCTTCTGCAGGTGCGCGATGCCGTATCGCAGATCAGCAATAGCGGGTTCTCCCGGGTTGTGAATCTCTCCCAGGCCGAATATGTTTCGCATCTTGTGTCCCTGGTTGCCGCCGGCGAGTACGCGGGAAGGCGGTTCCTTGCCGAGGGCAATCACGCCGTGCCCGACCCGTGGAGCCAGTACCTGTATGCCATACCGTTCGCGCGGCGCCAGAACGCGTTTCACGCAACCGATATCTACCGCCGCATTGCCGGCGCCGGACGGACCGAAGCGCGCGCCGTGCACCTCGGCGACAATGAACGCGCTCGCGCGAGGGATTTCCTGACACAGCTCGGCGTAGACCTGTCGAACAGACGGATTGTCGTGTTCCAGCCGGGCGCGGCCATTCCCGCAAAGCGGTGGCCGGAAAACAGCTTTGTTCGGCTCGGAATCATGCTTCGGGACCGCGGATGGCACATCGTGGTTTCAGGCGCGGGAGCGGAATCAGAAACAGCACTGCGCATTCAGAAAGGCATAGGGGAGGGGTGCTTCTGTACAGCGGGCGCTACCTCGTTTCGCGAGGCGATCGCCAATCTGTCGTGGGCGCGCGCCTGTGTTTCCGGAGACACCGCGCTCATGCACGCGGCAGCGGGAATCGGGGTGCAGGTATTTGCGCTGTTCGGCGCCACCAATCCAGTGGAGACAGGCCCGTACGGTGACGGCCATTGGGCGTTTTCGGCGCACTGCGCGGATCGCCCGTGTTTCTGCTCCGAGTGCAAGTCAATGCTGTGCATGAAAGCAATACTCCCGGAAACAGTCTGCAACTGTATCGTCTCGCAATCGCCCGGCGACCGGCCCCGCTGCGACGTGTACCGGACTTCAATCAATTCCGGCGGCGACTTCGCGTTGCTGCCGGCGCATCATGCGGCCCACGGGTATTGGGACCCGGCCGGTGCGGCATGCACCAGGCGACTCCTGGATCCCGCCTGTGGCATGGAGAACCTTGACCGGCAGGAAGTTCAGATATGCATTGAACAATCACGGGAATTCACGGCGGCGCTTGCCGCCATCCAGCGGCATCTCGCCGACTACCTTGATACGGGCGACCGGAAATCCATCGAGGCGCATGAAGCGATCAAGGCGACGCTCCCGGCGGACGGCAGCCTGGCCGCGTTCTGGACCGCCATTCTCAACCTGCGGCTCAACAGTATTCCCGTCCTCGATCCCGTGGCGGCGGTCCAGGCCAGCCTGGCCGCGTGTGCCCGGACCCGGACGGAGATCGCGGATGTTGTGGCGGCCGCGCGGGAGGGAAGGTAAGCATGGAGTGCGTGCTGTGCGCATCGCCCGAGGTCACGCCGATTGCATCGGACGGCGCCCGCCGGTATATGCAGTGCTGCGGATGCGGGCTGGTGTTCGTGCCGCGGGAGGAGTGCCCGGGGCCTGAAGAGCAGCGCGCCCGCTATGAGCTTCACGACAATGCGCTCGACAACGACGAATATATGAGCTACCTCGGGGAAGTTGCCGGCGAGCTGTCGCGCATCCCGCTCGAGCATCCCTCGGTGCTCGATTTCGGCAGCGGTCCGCAGCAGGCGCTCGCACACGTGCTCGAGGAGAAAGGCATCGCGTGCGCATCATACGATCCGCTCTATAGTATCGGCGCCGATGCGCTCGACAGGATGTACGATGTCGTGGTCGCGTGCGAATCTGTCGAGCATCTTCACGACCTTGCCGGCGATATCCGTCGAATCAAACGCCTGCTCAATCCGGGCGGGCACGTGCTCGTGCGCACGGAGCTTTACAACGAGCACACGGATTTCGAGACCTGGTGGTACGCCAAAGATCCCACCCACATCAATTTCTTCCGCCTGACCACGATTCTCCGGCTTGCAGAAAGACTCGACAAGGGGCTGTTCTACACCGATGCCCGCAGTATCGCAATCCTGGGGTAGCATCAGTGCCGCGTTGTTGGTTTGCGCGGCACGGTGCGAAAGCGTCATTTCGAAGAGAGTTCAATCAACACTTGCAGCTCGGCGAGCTTGTCCACCGCTTCGGCGGCCCACGGGCCGTCGGGGTACATCTCAAGGTAGGCTTCGAGATCGCGGCGGGCGCTCTTGTAGTCGCCCAGGCACGTGGCCTTGACAGTCGCCATCTCCCACAGGAAATTGGCCTTGGCCGAAAGGTCGGTCGCCCGGCGGTGTTCCCGGCGAAGCACCCGAAGCGCACCGCGGAAATCACCGAGACTCCGGTAGCAGTGTGATATCTTTTCCATGACATAGGCGCGATCGCGCGCGGAAAGCTCGGGCTGTTCTTTGAGCGACTCCAGAATGCCCAGGGCCTTGCGGTATTCGCCGATAGTCATCTGAATAAGCGCTTCGACATATTCCGGCCGGTTCACGAAGTCCTTGGGGATTTCATCATCCGACGGCTCAAGCGCCGCGTTTCTCCGCGCCGCGGGATCCGGTACCGACCGTGCCCGGGCTTCAGCCGGCGCAAGCTCGGCGGTGACAACATTCGCGCGCATCGGATTGACGGTCACGCTGTCGTGCCACGGCTTGAATCCATGCCGTGACAGCGATACATCATACGTGCCTGCCGGATACGTGGCAACCATGGGCGTCGTGCCCATGAACTCGCCGTTGATAACCACCCGCGCTTCGGGAGGCTCCGATGTCAGTTCGATCATGCCCGCGGGACTGGCAAGCGTGTCTCTGGCAAGATCCAGCGCAAGCTTGAGAAGCGAGATATCGCGAATCGAAGACTGGCGGGCCGCGGCGCTGAAAACATCTTCGAACCGGTGACCATACAGGCTGACCATGCGTCCGGTTTCGACCGATGCCGACACGCGGCGCTGCTCCGAGTCGGTGATGCGGACCGCGCCCTGATACACCGCGAGATCGGTTCTTGTCTGCCCGCCTTCGGGACTCGCGGTCACCTGGAAAATAGTGCCGACAACCCGGCACTCTGCATTGGGCGTTTGCACCACGAATTGGCTGCCCCGCTCGAGAGGACGTACCGAGAACAGAACGTCTCCATAGTGAAGCATGAGCTCGATTCGCCCGGCCGAGGCAACCAGCACTTCGAGCCTGGTGTTGCGCGAAAGACGAATGCCGGTACCCTCGACAAGCTGCATCATGAGCGAACCGTCGTCACCGGTCTCGTACCGATCGCCCGCTTTCACCTGATACGCGTTCTGGTCGATGTCGCGGAGGGGGGCGACCGCACCGTCGTCGCCCATCGCTACGGAACCATCAGCGTAAAGGATTTTTGAGTTTTGCAGCGATCGCGCCGGCGAAACAGGGTCGTGTCGAAGAAGTACAAACGCATTGACTATTACTGTCAGCGCCGCGGCAGCCGCAATGAGCGGACGAGTAAATGACCGGAACGCAAAACCGCGTTCCAGCACAACCGCTTTGCCTGCCTGCGACGTGTCTCTATCGAGCGAGGAAAAGACCGCGTTTTCGACACTGCGCCATTCTGCTTCGGTCCTGGCACGCGGCCCGGGCACTTCTCTGAGGATGCCCCGAAGCCTTTGTATCGAATCGCGCCGTTCCTGACTCTCGAGTCTGTCCATCATTGCAGTCCTATGTGCTTTCGAAGAAGCCGCTCGAGCTCGCGCCGCGCATGAAACAAGCGGGACTTGACTGTTCCCAGCGGCTTCTGAATAATGTCGGCAATCTCTTCCAGCGACATCCCTTCCATTTCGTACATGACGAGCACCACCCTTTTATCTTCGGTGAGCCGGGCAAGAGCGCCATGGACCGTATCGGCAAGTTCTCTTTGCTCAAGCCGGCTGTGCGGTGTGTGCTCTGTCGCGCCGCGCAACCCCGAACTCTCATCGTCGATACTGCCCACAACTATCAGCTTGCGCTTCCGGTATTTTTTGCGAAGCTGGTCGGTGCAGACTTTGACCGTTATTCGGTAGACCCATGTATCGAGTGATGAAAGCCCTTTAAAACTCTCCAGACTTTTGAAAACGTTCACAAACACTTGCTGAAGCACGTCATCCATGTCGAAATCAGAGCCCAGCAAGCGATAAACCAGACTGTAGACAACGTCACGGTATTGCCTGAATAGCTTCTGTTGCGCCCGACGATCACCATTAACACATTGATTTATAAGGTGTTGTGTGGGTTGATCGCCTGATGACCCACCCTCGCTGTCCACACTACTACTGTCGCTGTTTGGCCCGGCGGGTTTCAAATAATCCGCGCTTCTGTCGTTGGAAATGGGGCCGTCAGGGGCGGATCTGGCTCCGGATTGCACCTGCTCATCCACGAATTCCCTCAGAAGCTTGCGCTCGGCAAGGGCCAAATCGCGGAACTGTACGCCGGTACCCACAAGGTCGCCGTCCTGCTGATTATGGATGACCGTGGCATCCGCGCGAATGGGAATGCCGGTACCGGGGAGATTGAATGTCAGGCGAAGGTGACTGCCGGGCTCGTAGCTCCCGCGGGCGGCGAAGCGCATCCCCCCGGCGCTGAGGTCAACGACAGAGCAGAATTCCGACGGACTTGCCTCGCCCATCACGGAGCACACGCCCACCGACACGTATGAGAGAGGAACGCGCGGGTCCCGGCGCTTCTCGACAGCTCTCGTCATGTGGGGCAAAATAGTATCTGACGATGAATCGATAATCACACGAGATGCGCTATTTGACTCCTCGCACTTTGAGCTGCGCCCGTCCGCCGGCATATCGCCGCACATACACTCCGGCGGAGATGTCCCCGGCATCCACACGGGCGCCGTCAACCGAAAACAGCCGTTCTTCTGAGTGCGGGACGCGCGCCCGCGGCCGATACGGACGGGCGCCGGGTCGGCGGCCGGTACCGGGATCGCTAAGTTTCATTTCACCCGCGGCAAAGTCTATCCGGTAGGTGCCGTCCGGCTCAGCCGCAATCACATGATTGGCCTGCACAACAGCGAGTCCCGAAGGCACAGAGAGCTCTACCAGGACCGGGACCGACAAAGGAAAATTGTCCGGAATGTCCCACGAATAAGTGATGCCGTCGGCATCCTCAAGGGCCGGGGCAGACTCGAGGATCGGTTTTGCCAGGCGATATGATCCAATTACCGACATGGGTGCAACCCAGATGTTCTTCTGCACCAGGTACGCGCAGATATCGTCGAGCATGTCCGGCTCGATTGAACAACAGGTTTCGCCGTCGAACCCGTGCACGCACAGAAGGCCCCAGCCCGACTGGGCCGCCGCGTTATCTATCCATGCCCGGTACTGAGAAAGCGGTACATTTGTATTTGCCACTGTTGCCGGAAGCTCCATCCAGTCGGCATCAGACTCCCAGGATATCGGACTGTCGCCAAACTGCCCGCGGGCCATGAAATGGGCCGATGCCACCGTTGGGATAGCTGCTCCGCTGCCGGCAAAATAGGGAAACACGAATGTCGTGATATCCACCTCGAGTATCTGCTCGAGTGTGTCCTTGAATCCAACGACTTCTTTTGTTACGCTGTCGGAGGGAATACTGTCGAGATTGGTATGGGTGGCCGTGTGATTGCCGATCTCGTGTCCCGCGGCGGCAGCATCTTTCCACTCCTGCTCGTGTCCGGGCAGGCTTGCGCTGATGAGATAGAACGAAGCCGCTAATTCATAGGAGTCGAGAATCGGTATGGCATGCTCCAACTGCGTAGAGTGACCATCGTCGAATGTGAGCGTGTAGGCCGCGGCATGCCCGTTCCAGGGGACAACAGAGATCGACGGTGCCGCGTACACGGCTGCAAAGGCCGCCGATATCAGGGCCGGAATGATATTATTGAGGACGCTGGTCACAATGCGCCGCCTTACCGGGGGCCAGCCGTGTATGCCGCTCCCAATGCGGGACAGGGGCCGGTTTCGCTTCTCCAGCCTTTGCGAATAATATATCGTCACAGGGAGGAAAACGCAAGGTCGAGTGGTTATATTTTGATAGGAAGACCGGCCCATGGTTCACAGACCGCCGTGCCTTTGCGTTCGACATTCTGACAAGCAGAATAGCAGGGGGTATGCATCATGTTTCGTCCCGTTCTTCTGATAATCGCCGTATCTGCCGGCCTGCCGCACGCGCTCCCCACTTTTCCGATCGGCATGAATATCGGCGGCCTGAACTACTACACGCGCTGCATCATTTTCACCGATGTCATGACCACGGCAAGCGACTGGATTACCTACCACGAGGGCTCCGAATGGAACACCGGCGTGCGCGATCAGCTCGATCTTGATTCTTCGGGATATCCCGTGGAGGTTCCCCAGACCATCGAGGGGCACGCCACCATGGTCAGGTTCCTCATTAACAATCACTATACAGGACGATACCGGTTTCTGTACGATGGTGAAGGCGCTTTCTCGTTCAATGTGCCCCAGGTTGAACAGGACAACGGCACGTATATCACGCTGGACGGCACCGGGGGACATGTGTGGATACAGATCACGAGCTCCCGGAAAGACAATCATGTCCGCAATATCCGGATTGTGCCCGACTCCCTCGAAGATACGTACGATCCGGCCGATCCCGGGCATCTGTTTTACGGGCCGTTTCTCAAGGGGCTTGAGCCGTTTCACGCCCTGCGGTTCATGGACTGGATGCACACCAACGGCTCGCAGCAGAAACGGTGGAGCGATCGGGTCAAGCCCGCTGACTATTCACAAGGCACTCGCGGCGTGTGCATCGACCACGCCATAACCTTGTGCAACTATCTGGGTAAAGATGCCTGGTTCTGCGTGCCGCATGCCGCCGACGATGAATACATCGCCGAATTCGCCCGGATGGCGCGCGACCGGCTGAACAGCGCGCTCACGGTGTACGTGGAATACTCGAACGAGATATGGAACTGGGGATTTGATCAGGCCCACTGGGTCGGCAAGAACGGCCGCGATCCCGATTTTCCGCATCTCGACTGCCACGATACACTCTACCAGCAGTTCCGCGATGTTGCCCTGGAGTACTGTGACGATCCCGAGAGCTACTGCCATCCAGAAAAGGATGCCCACGCCATGCAGCGCGTGTTCAATATATGGCGGGGAGAGTTCTTTGACGCGGGCCAGGAGGACCGGCTGGTCCGTGTCGCGGCAATCCAGGTGGGGTGGTGCGGCAATAACAGCCGCATCCTTGGCCATCTCGACAAGCATGGCGGGGCCGATGCCCTGTCGCCCACGTCCTACTTCAATTTTACCGAAGAGAACCATGAGACCTGGCTGGCCATGAACCCCTCAGACGTGACCGCGGACATGGTGATCGAC
>WJMI01000420.1 GCA_014728015.1 Chitinivibrionales bacterium
GCGCCATACCGTGTCCGTGTCCTCGAAATACACGCTGTCCGCTTCCATGCCGATCAAAAACAGGCTCAGCCCCATGGGAACCAGGCCGTTGGCCACCAGCGGGTGCGTCGGCGCGTTGAATCCCGCCATCACCGGCACGCGCCAGGAAATATGCTCGTAGCCCACCCGGTTCTCCTCGTCCGCGGTGTTGTACGGCTGGTCCTCAATGCCCAGCACCGCGGCCTCGGCATACACCTTATATTCATCATCATCGCGATCGCCGAGCCCGATGAGCGGCTTGGGATCGATCGCCAGCCGGCCCATCCCCTTCACCCCCCGCACCTTGTAGCGAATCGTGTCCGTGGCAAACGTGGCCGAATCGTCATACACCGGGACCTTGTTCTCGTAGTGACTCGATGTTTTCTCCGGATCGAGCTCCACCAGACGGTGATAATCCACGCCCGCGCCCAGCGTGATTGCATCGGCAATGGTATAACTCGCCACGTATGCCGCGCTGATATCGCCGTAGGGCTGGACATTGGTCTCCGCGCTCACGATAACGTCGTGCGTGAAATTGCGCGGGCGGTCCGAGTGGAGCCGTATGCCCAGAAAACCCGCGCCCCCGCTGCCCGAAAACACGTACCCCGGGTAGACACCGCTCCGGAGAAGGTATTCCCCGAGGTTTTCGGCATCCGAATACTTGAACCCGAAATACCCGATAGTCAATTCGAGCGGCGGATCGTCCACGTCGCCGATTTTCAGGACCCCGTTCGCGGCCGACAACCCGCCGCCCGCCTTGCGCGTGAGAAGGTCCTTGTAGTAGCCCAGGCGTGTGTGCTGGATATTGTGCCAGATCGTGCCGCCCAGCCCGAAATGCACCCTGAAACGGCGGTTGAGCTCCGCCGCAATGCCGAACCCGCCGCCGAAACTCTGCAGCCACGCCCCGTACAGGTACGTGGTGTCGTCGGAAACAAGGCCCGGGTCCGATGAGCTGTATACCACCCGCGATACCGAAAGCGACATGCTGCCGCTGTAGCTCAACGACGGGTACACCGCGGCAGTGTCGTCACCCGCGAGCGCGCGCGCCGCCAGAAAATATGCCAGTATGAATGCCGTTGCGCGAAAAGTCATATCTCGTGCGCTGCCTTGCAGCTCATGCCTTTCCGGTCTGCCGCGTATCCGGACACGCCCCTACCGCTCGATCACCAGCGGGCCGGTCGCGCGGCCCGCCGCGCTCTCCAGCCGCACCACGTACAGCCCCGATGCCGCCCGCGCGCCGGTATGCGACACGCCGTCCCAGGAAACATCATACGTTCCCGGCGGCATGACCCGGTCCACCAGCCCGCGCACTTCCCTTCCCCGCATATCGTATACGCTCACGCGCACCCGCGAGGGGCCGGATCCCGCCGTGTAGCGAATTCTGTAGGGCGGGGCCTTCCCGGGCAAAGTCAGCACGCGCATGCCCGCGGCACTGCCGCCCCGCACCACGCGCCCGGGCCCGGCCGCGGATACGTCGGGCGGCGAACGAAACGTCATCAGATCGAACGAACCCAGGGAATCAATAACAAACGTGCCGTTGTGCATGGTCACATGGCCCTCGTCGTGACAATACCGCGACCCCAGGCCCGCCGCGCCGGGATCGAGCGTGGCGTTGCACCGATGCGCCCGGAACACAATGTCCCCCTCATCGGCCAGCTCCTCCACATGCACCGTGATACGGTAGTCGGCCGACGGGCGAAGCGATGTGTATGCATCCGGGGCCTTGTCACCCGTGTAGTTCGTGGCCGCAATGCCCCAGCTCCCGTCGGTGTTGACCGCCGCCGCCAGGTACAGCGGGGCCTTCTCGCCGTATACGAACACCATGCTGGTGTCTTCCCGCCGCCAGTACTTGTCGGGATTGACATCCATCAGGTTGGTCACCGCCTTGCGGCACACCGCGCCCGGCCCGATGGTCCGTGATACCTGGAGGAAATAGTATCCTTTCAGAAGAAGCCCCACGTCCTGCTCCTCGATACGGTACAGGATCATGTGGAACCCGTTCATCATCCCCTGCTGGTCGTTCTCCCAGTTGGTGTTGCGCCCGGCCATCATCATGTAAAACGTCCACTGGGTAACCAGGTGGTTCATGTCGGCGAGCCACCGCGACGTCATCCCCGCGGCCTGGTCCGCATCCTCCCACAGCTCGATAGCGAAATCAGAGCCTTCGGTCATCCAGTATTCCTTGCCGTCGGCGAGAATGGGGGCGGCCACGCGCTCCTCGATGTCCTCGTTAATCGATTCGTTGTATGAATGCGTGGCATACCCGTCGAGCGCGGCATACGCTGCCGGGTCGGCGTTGATCGCATCAATCATCTCCCACGACTTCCACCCGGTGCCCGAGGTTTCGGGCGCGACAATCTTGACATGGTCCAGGCCCCGCGCATCCAGCTCCTGCCTGAACGCCTTGATAAACGCCGGCATTTCGGATGCGATGAACTTGTCGTGCATGTCCGGCTCGTTTGCGATGCCGGTCCCCATGACATCGATACCGAACAATTCCTTGAGATACACGATATGCTGCGCGTAGCTGGCCGCGTAGAATCGGGCCGATGATCCCTTGGCGCCGCACGGGCCCAGGTACACGTTGACATCGGGGTTGTATTTCCTGGCCCAGGTGATAATGGGGTCCCAGGTGTAGCCGTGCTGGCGGGCGCAGAAATAGGACTCATCGCCCTCGCAGCTGGATGCGCTCGCCCACAGACGGATATACTGGGTGTTCAGGCCCAGGCTGTCGTCGAACATGAACCGCATCACTTCGGCCTTGGTGCTGTCGTGGATATCGCGGAAATGCGTCTGGCCGGGATTGAAACTCGTTCCCAGGCCGCTGAACCGCTGCCGCGCGCCGGCATGCACCGTAATCGTGACATCCTCCATGGCACGCGCGCCCCCCGCGCACACAAGCGCGACCGCCGCCGCCCGGAGTGCCGTATGTACATATTTCCACTTCACGATAGTTGCCATGTGCCGGCCGTGCAGTTGATCAGTTCGTGCATCCATTGTGCAATCATTGTTACAATCGGCAGAACCTGGGCCGGGCATTGCCCGGTTCTTTCATCTGTCTAGTTACATGCATATGGTAGGGGCCGGGTCCTGCGACTTTTCCGCCACAGGCGGGTCGAAGCCAAGAACCCCAAACGAAAATACAAATTTATATCTCCCCGCCTGTTCTATTCTATTTGCTCCGCCCCCCCCCCGGGGCCACCACCCGCCTGTCAATCCCACTCTGACTGCAACCATATTGTATCCCTTTGCCCTTTCCCTGGCGGGGTGTAGAGCACCCGACCGTGGGAGGAAATAGTGCCGGACAGGCCCCTCCACACTATGATGAATAAAACGACATGGAACACTTGACCGAAGAATCACTTGGAACGAACAATTCCCTTCCACCCGTACGTTTCATATTGAAATTACGGCATGCGGAAGCGTTTCAGTACGGCAACGGGGCCGAAATCCGAAAAGCACCAAAGCCTTTGCGGAAAATCAGCCCCGCTACACCCCCTCAGTCATTTCGAATCCGGCAAGCCAGAGCCCCCTCTCCCTCTGAAAACCCCGGCAAACCGAACTTTCCCTTTAATGTATGGACCATATCCCGGGATATCAGCTTTTTCTGATACCCCTGTGTTATAGTGTTATATTAGAAGCAGTCATGCTCTGACCGGCGATTCAGCTGATGGGAACCCCACTCAGGCGGCCTTTCATCGAATCGTGATGCTTCACTATGGTCGCCGGGGGCACATTTTGTCGGGGTTCTTGGTATGTTCGTTTCGGGGTTCCCGCCCCATGGGGGCTTTGACAAGGTTTACAGACAAGACCAGGGGGTCATACAAAGCATTTGGTCACTCGCGTTCCAAAGGGTAGAGTATACCAGTGCTTCGCACTGTAACCATATTGTATCCCTTTGCCCTTTCATTGGCGGGGTATAGAGCACCCGACCGTGGGAGGAAATAGTGCCGGACAGGCCCCTGCAAAAAATGACGGACAAAACGACATGCAACACTTACCTGCCCGCACAGGCGCATTCAAAGTAGACTGCTCAAGAACATGAAACAGAAGAAACCGCCCACGCGCCGCCGGAACAAACCCGAAACACTGGCCGCCGCCCTGGCCCGCGATATTCAGGCCATGACAACGGCGACCCTCCCCGCCCTGCGCGACCTGGCCGCCGCCTACAAGGCATCGCCGGTCACCATGTCCCGCGCGCTCAAGCTCCTCCACGACAAGGGCATCGTGCGCGTGGTCCACGGAAAACGAACCGCTATCCTCCAAACCCGTCAGGCCCCCGCTCCCGAACCCTCTTCGGCAAACAATCTTTTCAACGAGCTTGAGGCCGCTATCACCGACGGCACCTACCGGGTCGGGGATGCGCTCCCGAAAGTCAAATATTTCGTGGTGACCAGGCGCGTGTCCAACAGCACGGTCAGCCAGGCATTCAAGAAACTCGCCGCGCGCGGCCTCATTCGCAAGTCCGGGCGGCAATGGATTGCGGGCGCCGGACCCGCCCGCGCCGGGCAGATCCAGGCCCCCCGCCACCGCGCAAACGACATGCCCACGGTCCTCATTGTCATGCCCGAATATGCCGACTACAATACCACACTGCTGTGCACCTATCTCCAGCCGTTTACCACCGAGTTCTTCTCGCTTCTCACGCACACCGGCATGCGCATCGTGTTGGCGCTCAAACACGATCCCAACCCCGCGGCGCGCATGCTGCCGGTCGGGCGAAACGACATCCTGTCGTTTATCGAATCACTCGGCGAACGCTACCGCGGGACCCTCCTCGCGCCGAAAATGGACCGGTTCCCGGATCTGCGCGAATGGGCCGCATGGCTGTGCCGGTTCGGCAAACCCGTGGTCTGGCTCGACCACGACAACGTAGGCGAGAGGATCGATCGCACGCATGTGGGCCGCCGGGAGTTTTTCCGGTGCTATGCCGACAGCGATGCCGCGGTCGCGCTGGCCCTCGAACGCCTGCACGGGCTGGGCCACCGGGTTATCGGGCTCCCGGTCATCCCCGATGAGCGCGATGATTCCTGGTTCGCGACCCGCCGCCGCGCGCTGGTGGCCGGCGCGGGCTCGTTCTCCCCGCCCCTCGACCTGCGCCTGATACACCACCGGGCCGCGCTGTGGCGCGGCCCGGCCCCGGCATCCGGCGAGCATCGGATGGTCGCGCATGTCAACGACCTTCAGGATGCCGGCCGGCGCCCGGATGCCCCCGTGTCCTCGCTGACATTCGGACGGGCGCTTCGCGAGAAGCTCCGGCACACCGTGCCGTCACTCGCGACCCTGGTGGAGCGCGACAGCGTGACCGCCCTGGTCGCCGGCAACCAGGAGCTGGCGGTCAATTACCACCACTGGGCCACGGCCATGGGCATCGCGGTCCCGGCCCGGCTTTCCATTATCGGGTTCGACGACATGCCCGCCTACGGCATTCACCCGGTATCAACGGTCGACCCGCGTCTTTCGCTCCTGGGCTACCGCGCGGCGCAACTGTTCATCCAGAGCATCCCCGCCCGGGCCGACCGGCGAGGGAACGTGGCGGTGAAACCCGAGCTTGTTGACCGCGGATCGATGGCAATACCGCGTAGTTCCGAGATGATACCTTCCTGAGCCACCTTTGCCCCTTTCCCTTATCGCATAATGGGAGGGGCCGGTACCCCGACCCGTATGGCGGGTATGGTTTCCGGCCCCTCCCCCCGAAGCTGTTTCCTGACAGCAGGCGGGACCTATTGCGTTTCTCTTCGAATGATATAGAGCTTCCGTGCAACCTGCGAATTGACGCCGCCGCTGCCGTCCTGATTGAACGTGCGGACCCTGCGCCCGCAGAGATCGTACACCGCCGACGGGGCGGAGGTCCCCTGAACCGCGCGATGCAGGGACAGCTTGTCGCCCGCGACCTTGAAAACCGCGGGTGATGCCACGCGATGCGCCGGGCGATTTACATGGGCGGCCTCCACGCCGATGATGTCCCCCGGCTCGCAGCTGAGCTCGCCGTTCGCCTCCAGGCCCAGCACGCCGCGGACCTCGTCAAGCGTATAATACTCCTGGCGCTCGCCGTCGAAATCGTACCAGGAGAACAGCGCCGCGCCCTCGGGCCGGCAGTAGCTGTTGTTGTCAAACACAATGCCCTTGTCGGCGGGATTGAAGTCCCACCGGTTGTGGTCGATACTGGTGACCACTGCCGCGCCGTTCCACCCTTCAAAAAAATTGTCGTGGAAATTCAGGCGCGCGATATACTCCCGGGGCTCCTCCCCCAAATCCGGATTGTAGCATGCGCAGTTGCGCAGCTCCACGCCGCTCCCGCAGTTGCGGACAAGATTGTTGAAAATCTCGATGTCCTGCGACTCCATGATAACAATCCCCCCGCCCGTGCACCCTTCGATAAGATTGTTGTATATGCGGCCGTTCGCGTCCTGGTTCACCTCGATCCACATCCCGGGCCCTTCCCAGTTCCAGCCGTCATCGCGGCCGCGGCAGTTGCGCACCACATTATTGCGAAACACGAAATTCGTGTTGCTCCAGTCAAACCACCAGCCCGGCCCCACATGTCCCTCGCTCGTGATATTCTCCACCACGCAACTGTCGGTGTGCAGAAACTTGTTGACCGCCGAGTACGACACCTCTTCCTGGTTGAGGTTGCCGTTTGTAATGCTGACATTGCGCACGGTAAGCCCGGTACCGCCGTACGCCACGCACGCATGCGAATACAGGCTGTCAAACTCGCAGTCCTCGATAGTGCAGTAGTGCCCGCGGCAGTTAGTCGCCAGGTGGACTTTCTTGAACGTGCAGTTGCGGATGGTCCAGCCCGTCGATGGATTCACCGTGACCTGGTTGTTGTCGTCGCCGGTCGTGTGCCGGAAATTGGTGAACGTGATGCCGTCGAGAATAATCCAATGATTGCCGCTGCTCTGATCGGTCTCGTGGATGCCGCTCCAATCGCCGGGAACAAATCCCATGGCAATCATGCCGGTGCCGTCCATGATAACCTCACCGTCCGCCTGAAACACGATCTCGTTGCCGCGCTCCCCCTCGCCCTTTACTTTCACCCGCTCCTTGTACGTCCCGGCCCTGATAGTCACGATATCCCCGGGATTCAGCGCAACGTCGGCCGCGGCCTGAATCGTGGCAAACGCATCCGACTCGCTCGTGCCGCTGTTGGCATCACTGCCGAGAGGCGACACATAGTAGTGCGCCGCGAGCGTACTCGCAACACACCCGATCACGAAAAGCTTGAACAGCACTGCCAGCCTCGCACTGATGAAATAGGACCTCATCGCTCTCCCCCTCTTGTGGTGTTCTGTCGCCCGGAAACCCATGTTCGCTCCAGGCGGTTCTGTGGTTTCGGTCATTCTGCGAATATACCGGGGACAGGAGGAAGATGCGCGCAGTGCTTTGTCTTATAGTACTATACTTGTTAATTAATCTTGCGCAACAATTGCCTCTCCTGAGGAGTGGTCCGACCGGGGCCTGCTCCGGGCGGTGAGGTCGGAAGCCCTTGGCGATGTCCGCCCCGGTCATACTGTCGCGGGCAGGCCCGGCGTTCCCTGTTGCTGCAGAAACGGCCCGGGAGCCGGGGACTCCGCGGGCCGCTTCAAGGCAAACCGGGAAGGGTTGCCAGTCTATTTCACAGACTCGAGTATCTTCACCACATACGCGCCGCGCGCCAGACCGAACTCTTTCTCGAGACTGACGGTCATGGATGCGCGCGCGCTCATCCTGCCGAGCCTTTTCCCCGTGAGATCGTACACGTACATGGTCGCGCCCTCAGGGACCCGGTACCGGTTCGCCACCACCGTCTTGTACGC